>DASSMI010000052.1:0-21009 GCA_035688935.1 Candidatus Limnocylindrales bacterium
TCGCATCGAGAAGCCGCTTGAACCGGACGCCTTCTCGGAAGAGCCTCGCGGTCTCGATCGCGGCGGCCGCGCGAGCCGCGAGCGCCTCGGCGAACGCGACGTCGGCCTGGACGAACCGGTGGCTGCCCTCGCTCCCGACGAGGGTGAGGACGCCGATCACCCGGCCGCTGACCATCATCGGCACCGAGATGTACGACCGGAGCGAGAGCGCCCGGAGCATCTCCCGGTGGCGGTCGTCGCGGGCCGCCGCGTCGACGAGCTCCGGCGGGATGTCGGCCATGAATTCCGAGCGACCCGTCCGGAGGATCGCGGCGGTCCCGGTCTCGGACGACGGGTCGGCCGGATACTCCTCCTGGGCCCGGATCGCGAGCGCCACCTTGTCCGGATCCCGGTGGGCGACCGCGATCCGGCGCGGGACCCCGAAGTCGCCCGGGACGTGGACGACGCACCAGTCGGCGAACTCCGGGACGACCAGGTCCGCGACGGCCTGGACCGTCCGCTCGTAGTCGAGCGACGAGGTCAGGACGGATGTCGCGCGGGCGAGGAACCGCTCACGTTCCGCGACGGCCTCGGCGTCCCGGCGCGCCGCCTGTGCCGCCTCGTGGGCCTGGCTGTTGGCGATCGACACGCCGACCCGGCTCGCCATCTCGGCCGATGCGGCGATCGCGGGATCGTCGAACGTCCGGTCGCCGACGGTCGCGAAGACGATCGCGCCGATCGTCCGACCGCGGGCGACGAGCGGCTGGGCGATCGCGTTCCGGAGCCCGGACTCCGTGAGGATCCGCCGGTGCTCCGGGTCGGGCGCCGGATCGGCGGCGTACCACGCCTCGATGTCCAGCGCGATCACGGGCGCGCCTTCGCTGACCGCGCGGCGGCTCGCGCGGGCGGGTGCGCGGACGGCCGGGTGGTCGCGGAGCGGCTCGATCGCCGCCGCCAACGCCGGGTCGCGCGCGGCCATCCCGACGCGTCGGAGCGTTCCGTCGGGATCCAGCAGGTCGACGACGCACCAGTCGGCAAGGACGGGCACCGCCGACTCGGCGGCGGCCTGGACGACGGCGTCCGTGCCCTCGGCCTCGTCGAGTCGCAGGGCCGCGTCGGCCATCATCCGGGCGAGCTCGGACGCTCGCTGGCGCTCCTCGGCCAGCTCCTGGGTCCGGCGTTCGCTCGCCCGAAGGCGCTGCTCGAGCTCGATCCGTGCCGTGATGTCGATGAACGTGTTGACGGCGATCCGGCGGCCCCCCGCGAGGACCATCGCCCGGGCCCGGACGATCGACCAGCGCTCCTCGCCGTGCTCCAGGCGGAAGCCGATGATGACCGGGTCGCCCGGGTCGCCGGCCAGGGCTCGCCGGCCGGGGAGCGCCTCGAAGGAAAGCGGCTCGCCCGCTTCGTCGATCAGCTCGAAGCGGGCGCGGAGCTCGGCGGGCGACGCGGCGAGCATCGCGGCGGGCGAATCGAACCCGCTGAGCCGCGCTGCGTCCGCGTTCACGTAGATGAGCCGGCCCGTGTCGTCCTGGACGCTCAGACCCGCCGTCACCCCTTCGAGAACCGAGCGGAGGTCGTCCAGCTCGATCGCGGCGGGCGCGACGGGCAGAGGTTGAACGGGAGCGTCGTCGATGGAGCTCTGTGCCAACCCGCCCTCGCCGATCCACACTCAATCAGCGGGCACACGCAGACGGAGCCCACGGTCCCGATTCGGAGTGACGCAGGGGACGGCTCTCAGGGCGATGGCAGCGGCCCGTGGAACCCTTGCAGCGATCTTGCAGGTCAGGGCGCGCCGGCGGGCCGGTCAGGACGCGGAGTTGGCGCGGCCGGTCAGGACGCGGAGTTGGCTCGGGCCGGCTTCCGTCGCTTGCGGTCCGGGACGTCGGGCGGGTTGTCCTCGTCGGCCGCCGCGGCGTCCACGGCCGACGCGTCCTGCGCCACCGGCACCTCGCGTGCCTGGAGGCCCTCGATCAGGACCTCGCCGGTGGCCGCGATCGGCACCGCCAGGAGGGCGCCGAGGAACCCGCCTGCCGCGCCGCCGATCAGGACGCTGAGGATCACGAGGAACGGCGAGATGCCGACCGTGTTCCGCATCACCAGCGGCACGAGGACGTTGCCCTCGATGATCTGCAGGACCATGTAGACGCCGGCGACCTCGACGGCGAGCTGTGGTGAGACGGTCGCTGCGACGAGGACGGCCGGAACGGCGCCGATCAGCGGACCGACGATGGGGATCGCTTCGGCGAGGGCCGCGAAGAGGCCCAGGAGCAGCCCGCCGGGCACGCCGAGGAGCGTGTAGGCGATCGCGGTCGCGACGCCGATCGCGGCCATCAGGATCAGGACGCCGCGGACCCACATCCCCAGCCGCGTCTCGGCGCTGTTCCAGACGTCGCGCGCCCGCGCCCTCCGCGGCATGGGCACGAAGGCGAGCGCATACCGCTGGAGCCGCGCGTGCTCGGTGAGCCAGAAGAACACGACCGTCAGGAGGGTCAGGATCGAGGTCACCGCCTCGGCGACCGTCAGCCCCACCTGGACGACCTGGCCCGGCGCGGGCGCCGCATCGGGCGGCTTGAGGGTCCGGGCGGCGACGTCGATCAGGGCGCTGACGCTGTTGCCCAGCGCCGCCGGCCGGAGCGTGTCGGCCCACGCCCGAGCCTTCTCGAAGAACGGCGGCAGCGACTCGACGATGCGCTGGCCCTCGGAGATCGCGGCCGGGACCACGATGAGCACCATCCCGACGACGACGAGGAGGAAGGCGCCGTAGACGAGAAGGATCGCCGGCCCGCGCCCGACCGGGACGTGACCGCGGATCCAGGCGACGATCGGCTGGAGGCCCGAGGCGAGGATCACCGCGACGAAGACGAGGACGAGGACGTTGATCGCGGCCAGCCCGACGATCACGACCGCGGCGACGATCCCGACGCCGATCGCAAAGCCCGCGCCGCGGACGACCGAGCGGCCGAAGCCGCCGTCGACGATCACGGCTTGGGGGTGGCGGTCGGCTCGGGCGTCGGCGTCGGCTTCGGATCGTGGCCGCCGCCCCCGCCGCCCCCGCCCCCGCCGCCACCGTCATGGCCGCCACCGTCCTTCGGTGGCTTGTCGGGCTTCGGCTGTGGCTTCGGGGCGCACGGTCCCACGAGCGATCCGCCCCAGCCCGTCCGGCCCCAGAAGTACGCGGTCCGGGAGTCGTACGGGCCGGCGACACCCACGCCGCGCCGTGCCCGGAACAGCCAGTTCAGGACGTCGTGGTCCCAGATCCGCGGGCCGAGCTCCGCCTTCAACGGGTCGACCCGCCAGCCGCCGCACGCCTGGCGGTAGAGGAGGCCGTTCGGATCGACGGCGTTGCGGGCACCGGGCTGGGTGCCGTTGATGAACCACTCGGTGACGGTGTCCTTCGTCCAGGGGCCGGGCCGTCCGCCGGTCCACGCGTCGATCCGTGCCTGGACCACGCCCTTCGGCGGACGGAACGACGCGACGGGCATGCGGCGGCTCAGGTCGCGGACGAACGCTCGCCAGAACGGCGCCGCGCCGGTGAGCGATGTCGCGGGCTTCGCGGTGCGCGGGTTCGAGTGATCGCTGTTGCCCATCCAGATCCCGACCGCGATCCCGGGCGCCTTGGGGTCCTTCGGCGGGGCGAGATAGCCGTACGTCGCCAGATCGCGCGCGTCGTTCGCGGTCCCGGTCTTGACCGCGACCGGCCGGCGCAGCCCGCCCGGACTGTTCCTGATCTCGAGCGCGGCCGACCAGATCGGGTTCTGGCGCGGGTCGGTGTTGCCCTGGAGGATGTCGCTCACGAGGAACGCCGCCTGGGCCGACACGGCCCGCTTGCGCTTCGGCTGTCCGGCGTCATAGATCACCTTGCCCGTCGGGTCCTTGACCTCGAGGATCATCCGCGGCGGCACGCGGACGCCGCCGTTCGCGATCGCGCCGTAGGCCGACGTGAGGTCGAGCGGCCGGACCTCGACCGTCCCGATCGCCCCGGCCAGGCCCGCCTGGGCGAAGGCCTTCGGACCGCCCGCGAAGCGGATCCCGAACGCCGCGGCCTTCTTGATCACCGCGTCGCTGCCGGTCCGCTGGAGGGCCCGGATCGCCGGGATGTTCAGCGAGTACTGGAGCGCCTTCCGAACGAGGACCGGGCCACGGTCGAGCTGGTCGGCGTCGCGCGGCGTCCAGCCCTTCCCGAACTGGGTCGTGATGTCGAGCAAGAGGCTCCCCGGTGTCAGTCGGTGCGTGTCGAACGCGGTTGCGTACACGATCGGCTTCCAGGCCGAGCCGGGCTGGCGCGTCCCGTCGCCGGCGGCATCGTACTTCGGCTCGAACTCGCGGCTCGCGAGCTTCTCCTGGTAGTAGCCGGCGCTGCCCGCGTAGGCGAGGACGTCACCGGTCCGGTAGTCGAGCGCGACGAGCGCGGCGTTGTGGAGGTCCTTGCCGCGGAGCGCCGCGATCCACGCCCGATCGGCCGCCGGGATGTGGAGCTTGGCCAGCAGCCGGTTCCCCGCCGACCGCTTCAGGTTCGGCGCGATCACCGCCGCCGTCATCCACTTCTCGGCGATCGCCTGGGCCCGCCAATCGAGGCTCGTGATGACCGTGTAGCCGCCCGTCTCGATCGATGCGTCGGGGCCGAGGATCTTCTGGAGCTGCCGGCGGACCTGCCAGGTGAAGTGGGGCGCCTTGTACTCGAGTGGGACATCGCCCTTCAACACGACCGGCTCCGCGAGCGCGGCGGCGAGCTCCGCCTGGCTGGGGTGGGTCCAGCGCGACGTCCCGAGGTTCTGGAGGATGTAGTCCCGTCGGACGACCGGCGGCGCGGACTTCGGGACGATGAGCCGGCCGTCCTTGGCCTTCTCGGCGTACCGGTACGGGTCGAAGTTCGACGGCGACTTGGGCAGCCCGGCAAGGAGCGCGGCCTGCGCGATCGTCAGCTTCGACAGATCGGTGACCCCGAAGTAGATCCGTGCGGCGGCCGCGATGCCGTAGGCGTCGTGGCCGTAGAAGATCTCGTTGAGGTAGGCCGTGACGATCTTCTCCTTGCCCTCCTCGCCGGGGAACGCCTGGGTCAGGCGCTGCGCCTGGATCAGCTCCTTGGCCTTGCGGAGGTAGCGGTTCGACCCGGGAGCGACGACGTCGTCGGGCAGGAGCCGAGCGCGGACGAGCTGCTGCGTGATCGTGGAGGCGCCGCGGTCGCTGGTCCCCGCAGCGTTGTCGGCGGCGGCCGACAGGATCGCGGCCGGATCGAAGCCGACGTTCTGCCAGAAGGTCCGGTCCTCGGCCGTCGTCGTGGCGTCGATCACGAGCTTGGGGACCTGGTCGTAGGTCACGACGCGCCGCTGCTGGTGCTGGAAGCGACCGAGCTGGATCTTGCCCGTTCGGTCGTACACGACGGTCGGCTGATCGAACGTCAGTCCGGCGAGGTTCGCGGGGTCCGGCAGCCCCTGGGACAGGACCGCGACGGCGGCGGTCGCTCCGACCAGGGCGACGCCCGCCAGCAGGAGGGAGCCGATGAGGAACGTCGACAGCGCCGCGACGAGGATGATCGCGAGACGGCTGCTGTGGCGCTGCGGCTGCCGCCCGACCTCGCGGCGAAGGGCCGAACGATGCGTGGCGAGCCGCTGGCGCGCGACCGCCCGCCGGACGGTGGGCTCGGCGAGGCGGGCCATCGCGATCTGGCGGGCCGTTCGGGATCCGGGCGGGGCGGAGACCGCGCCCGTCGCGGGCGCGGCCGATCCGGGCTGCTCGGGAACGCGTTCGTGCACGGACGAAGGGTCGCGCCCGAGCCGTCAACGGCCCCGCTGCGAGCGCTCGGGCCGGGCTTGCAGTTCCGTGACGCGGGTCGCCGGGACCCGTTCCCGCGGTGCCTTCCGGCACCACGCCGGAGCAGCCGCCCGCCGGTTGACGCCGGTCGCGGGCCGTCCGGATACTCCGCCGATGACCACCCCGGAAGCCGCTCCCCGAATCAGCGTGCCCGGCCATGGCGCCGTCCGGGTCGAGCCCGACGTCGCCGACGTCCGTCTGGGCGTCATCACGATCCGGCCCACGGCGACCGAAGCCCGATCGGCCGCCGCGACGACGATGACCGCCGTGCTGGCTGCGCTCCGTGACGGCGGCGTCGCCGGCCGCGACCTCCGCACGAACCTCCTGAGCCTCGACGCCGTCCGCGACTACTCGGATGGCAGTCAGCGGATCACCGGGTACCAGCTCGCCAACGCGGTCGAGGCGACGGTCCGCGCGATCGAGGCGACGGGCGCCCTCGTCGACGCGGCGCTCGGGGCCGGGGCAACGAGCCTCGACGGCCTGAGCTTCCGGCTCGACGACCCGACCGACGCCCTCGCCGAAGCGCGTCGGCTGGCGGTGGTGGACGCGCGGCGGCGGGCCGAGACGTTGGCGGCCGAGGCGGGCGTGACCCTCGGCGCGGTCGTCGCGATCGTCGAAGGCGGCGGCGGGTACCCGCCAGGGCCGCCGCGGCCGATGGCCCTGTTCCGGGCGAAGGCCGAAGCCGATGCCTCCACGCCCGTCGAAGCCGGGACGAGCGAGCTCTCGATCGACGTGACCGTCGACTTCGCGATCGCCGGCGGCTGACGCGGCGGCGGCGGCGCGGTCAGCGGGCGTTCGCGACGACCGCCAGGATCGCTCCGCCCGAGATGTCGGCTGCGTACAGCGCGCCGGACTCGTCCTCGCCGAACGCGCTCAGCTGCCGGTGGCTCTCACCGACGACGACCGGGTCCCGCGGCGTGTCGTTCGCCGGGTCGATCGCCCAGAGGCGACCGCTGCAGTAATCGCCGAAGAGGTAGCCGCCGGTCAGCGCGGACGGCGTCGTGGCCCGTTCGACGTAGCCGCCGATCACGGTGCAGCCCTGGTCGTGGCCGTAGTCCGTGACCGGCAGCGTGAGCCCCGGGAGCGCGCAGCCTTCGCTCGGGCTGAAGCAGTGGCGACCCTCCATCCGGTTCCAGCCGTAGTTCGTGCCGCCGGGGGCACCCGCCCGCTGGACGTCGATCTCCTCCCAGTCGCCCTGGCCGACGTCGCCGATCCAGAGGTCGCCGGTCGCCCGGTCGAAGCTGATCCGCCACGGGTTGCGCAGCCCGGTCAGCCAGATCTCGGGCCGCCGGCCATCCGCGCCGTCGGCGAACGGATTGTCGGCGGGGATCGCGTAGGGCTTCCCCGGGGTCGGCTTCCGGATGTCGATCCGGAGGATCTTGCCGAGCAGCGTCGTGTCGGACTGCCCGTTGCCGAGCGGATCGCCGCCACTGCCGCCGTCGCCGAGCGAGATCAGGAGGAATCCGTCGGGCGTGAAGGCCAGCGCGCCGCCGTTGTGGTTCGGGAACGGCTGCTCGACGTGGAGGATCGGCACCTCGGTCGCCGGGTCGAGCCGATCCGGGTTCGCGGGGTCGACGGTGAGCGAGCTCACGACGGTGTTCCCGTCGCGGTCGGTGTAGTCCACGAACACGCGCGGGTCGGTGGGGTAGTCGGGGTGGAAGGCGATCCCGAGCAGCCCGCGCTCGCCGCCGCTGGAGATCTCGGCGGCCAGGTCGACGAACGGCTTCTCGATGAGCCTCCCGTCGTCGATGATCCGGATGGCGCCGCCCTGCTGGGCGACGAACAGCCGTCCGCTGCCGTCGCCGGCGTTCGCGATCGCGAGCGGCTCGTCGAGGCCGTCGACGAACGGCTCGAGCTTGACGGCGACATTCGCCGGATCGAACGCGCCGACGGGCGGCGGCGCCGACGACGCCGGCCCGCTCGGCCCCGGCGAGGCCACCGGGCTCGCGGCCGCACTCGCCGCCGGGCTCGGCGCCACGCTCGTGATCGGGCTGCCGGTCACGTTCGGCTGGCCGCATGCGATCGGGGCGAGGGCGAGGACGGTCGCGAGGATCGGCGCGCCGACACCGCGGGTTCGGGTGATGGGGACCATCGACCCATCCTACGGTCGTCGCCGATTCGCGGTTCCCGAGCGCTGCTAGGCTCGGCCGATGGATGCCTTCGAGCTCGCCGATCTCGCCGCGCAGCAGGCGGCCGCCGGCCGCCCGTACCTCGAGTTCATCAGCGTCCCCGACCTGAGCGTGGGGCTGTACGTCCTCGAGGCCGGCGGGACCGACCGCCAGCGGCCGCACACCGAGGACGAGGTCTACTACGTCGTCTCGGGACGGGCCAAGATCACCGTGGGCGACGAGGTGCGTGACGTCGGTCCCGGCTCGATCGTGTTCGTCGCGACGGCGGTCCCGCACCGGTTCCACGACATCACCGAGGATCTGACCCTCTTCGTGGCGTTCGGGCCGGCCGAGGGTTCGCGAGCGACGGGCTAGGGTCCGGGCGGCGGCGCGAAGTCGCGTTCGCGAGCCAGCTCGAGGAGCTCGAGCGCGAGCTCGGCCCCACGGCCCACCTCGTCGTGGCGGAAGTACACGTACGCGTCAACGCCGTCCGACAGGAACGGCTCGAGCCGGTCCAGCCAGCGGACGAGCTCGTCGCGCGAGTAGTCCGGACGGCGCAGCCGCAGGTAGAGGAGGGGCCCGGAGCGCCGGAGGACGGGATGGTCATCGGTCGTCTCGAGGTCCGTCGCGACGATCGCGGCGCCCGCACCGGCGGCCGCGGCGAACACCTCGTCGACGTGCCACGACGGATCCTGGAACTCGAGCGCGAGCGGCAGGTCGCGCGGCCACGCCGCGAGGAGGCCGGCGAGCCGCGCATCGTCGCGGTGGACGTTCTCGGGGACCCGGAAGAGGACGGTTCCGAGACGCTCGCCGAAGCGGCGGAGCGGCGTGGTCAGCCACTGGACGCTCTCGGCCGCCTCCGGCTGGAGCGATCGGAACGAGCTGCTCCGCTGGGCCTTCACCGCGAAGCGGAAGTCGGACGGGGTCGCGGCGAGCCAGGCGTCGACGGCAGCCGGGGTCGGTGAGCGGTAGAACGTGTTGTTCAGCTCGACCGTCGCCAGGCGCGACGCGTAGAAGGGGAGGAGATCGGCGCTGCGTGTCTTCGGTGGGTAGAACCGAGGCGACCACGCCGGGTACGCGAAGCCGCTCGTCCCCGTCCTGAGCCGCCCCGCCACGCGATGGCTCTCAGGCGTCCGCGGGAGGACAGCCTTCGTGCGTCGGTTTGCCTTCCGGGCCGAGCGGGTCGGCGACGCGGCCCAGGCTCGTCTCGATGCCGGCGAGCGCCGCCTCGTCGAGGCGGTCCAGGAAGTATCGCCGGACCCCGTCGAGGTGCGTCGTCGCCGCCGCGCGAAGTCGGCCCAGCCCGGCCGGGGTGAGCACCGCCTCCTGGCCGCGCGCGTCGGTGGAGCACGCGACGCGCTCGACCGATCCGTCGGCCTCGAGCCGGTCGACGAGGCGGGTGATCCCGCTCCGCGAGAGGATCACCCGCTCGGCGAGAACGTTCATCCGGACCCGGCGACCGGGGGCGTGGGCGATCTGGAGCAGGGCGTCGTACTCGGCGAGCGACAGGCCATGGGCCGCCTGCAGCTCCTCGTCGAGGCGGCGCGTGACGCGCGCGTGCGCGTGGAGGAACGTCCGCCACGCGTTGATCCCGGGCGTCTCGGCGATCGCCGCGGGGCTCGCCGGCACGGCGGTCGGCGCTTCGAGCGGCGCGGTGGTGGTCGGAGCTGCCATGACGGCCCCATCCTACCCCCGTGCGCCGATCGTTGACAAGGCAACGATCTCCGCGAGACCGACGGCACGTTACGATCCGCCCGAGCATCCGCACGTTCGAAGAGGGTTCGATGACCGCGTTCGATGTCGAGGCGCTGCGGCGCCGCTTCCCAGCGCTGGCGATCGAGGACCGCGGCCGTCCCGTGGCCCTGTTCGACGGCCCCGGCGGGACGCAGGTCCCCGACACCGTCATCGACGCGGTCGCCGACTACTACCGGACCTCGAACGCGAACCACGACGGGACGTTCCTGACGAGCCGCCGATCCGATGCCCGCGTCCACAAGGCCCACCAGGCGATCGCCGACCTGCTCGGCGCGGCCTCCCCGGACGAGATGAAGTTCGGCGCGAACATGACGTCGCTGACGTTCCACATCAGCCGCTCGATCGCGGCCACGATGGCGCCCGGCGACGAGATCGTCGTCACGATCCTCGACCACGAAGGCAACGTCGGCCCGTGGAAGGCCGTGGCCGCCGATCGCGGGCTCGTCGTCCGGACCGTGGACATCCGGACCGACGACGTGACGCTCGACCTGGACTCGCTCGACGGGGTCCTCGGGCCCAAGACGAAGCTGGTTGCTTGCGGCTGGGCCTCGAACGCGGTCGGGACGATCAACCCGGTCGGAGAGATCGTCCGGCGCGCGCATGCCGTCGGCGCGTGGACGTACCTCGATGCGGTCCACGCCGCTCCCCACCTGCCGATCGACGTCCGCGCCGTCGCGACCGACTTCCTCGCGTGCTCGACGTACAAGTTCTTCGGGCCGCATGCCGGCGTCCTGTACGGCCGAGCCGACATCCTCGACTCACTGCCGCCGTACAAGCTCCGCCCGGCGACGGATCGGTTCGAGACCGGGACCGGCAACTTCGAGGGGCTGAACGGCGTGACCGCCGCGGTCGAGTACATCGCCGAGATCGGCGATCGCTACGGCGACGCTCCGGCGGGCGCGTCACGCGGCGACCGGGCGCACGCCGGGATGACCGCGATCCGGGGCTACGAGATGGCCCTCTTCGCCCGGCTGATGGACGGGCTCGAGGCGATGCCCGGGGTCACCCTGTACGGGATCACGGACCGTCGGCGGTTCGACGAGCGGACGCCCACCGCGGCGCTCCGCCTCGACGGCGTCGCACCTCGGGCGGTCGCCGAGGCGCTCGGCGAGGAGGGGATCGCCGTCTGGGACGGCGACTTCTATGCGACCGGCCTGATCGAGCGGCTCGGCCTCCTTGACTCGGGTGGCGTCGTCCGGATCGGACTGACCCACTACAACACCTCGGCCGAGGTCGACCGGCTGCTCGCCGCCCTCGGCCGGATCGGGACGCGGGCCGCGTGGGGATCGCCGGTCGGCGCCGGCTCGCGGTGACCCGGGGGCCTCGGCGCCGGTGACACGCCCGCCTCGGATCCGGTGACGCGCGGCTTGGTCCCGGCGATCCGCGGCTCGGTGCCCGCGATCCGAGCGCCTCGGCGCCGGCTCGCGGTGACCCGCCCGCCTCGGCACCGGTGACCCGCGCCGCCCCGGCGCCCGACGTCGCGATCATCGGCGGCGGGATCGTCGGCTGCGCGGCGGCGGCGTTCCTGGCCCAGGCCGGGCTCCGGGTCCGGCTCCACGAGCGGGCGTCGATCGCCGCCGGCGCGTCCGGCCGGAACTCGGGGATCGTCCAGCAGCCCTTCGACCCGGTGCTCGCGGCGCTCTACCGTGCGTCCCTGGACGAGTACCGGCGTCTCGCGGCCTCCTCCGGCGGGTTCACCTTCCCGCGCGACCCGTCGGGACTGCTCTACGTCGGCCGAGAGGGGTCGCTCGCCGCTCGCATCGCCGCGGAGTGGGCGGCCGCGTGGCCGGACGCACGGGCCGAGGTCGTCGACGGTGCGCGCCTGACGGCCCTCGAGCGGGCGCTCGCCCCGGACCTCGTCGCGTGCCGCCTCGACATCGGCTTCCCGGTCGGTCCGTCCTCGGCCACGGAGGCGTTCGCGGCCAGCGGCGCGGCACATGGCGTCGAGATCACGATCGGTGGCGACGCCCGTCCGGCGGTCTCGAACCGGCGCGCGGTCGGGCTGGAGATCGGCGGCCGGCTCGAGCCGGCCGGTGCCGTGGTCGTCGCGGCCGGGCCCTGGACGCCGCATCTCCTCGATCCGTCGGGCGGATGGCGTCCGATCCGGCCGGTCTGGGGCGTCGTCGCCTCGGTCGTCGTGCCGTCCGCGCCCCGTCACGGCCTCGAGGCGATCGACATCGACATCGAGCCGGGCGCCGAGGGCCGGGACTCGACCGAGGTCCGTCCGCGCGACGAGCTCGTCGACTTCAGCCTCGTCCCCGGCTCGGGCTCGAGCGCGCTCGGCTCCACGTTCCTGCCGGCCGAGCCCGACCCCGAGGCGTGGGTCGCGGCACTTCGCACGGTCGGGGCGCGGTACGTCCCCGCGGTCGCCGACGCTCGCGTCACCGGCGTGCGTCACTGCGCCCGCCCCGTGAGCCTCGACGGCCGGCCGCTCGTCGGGGCCTTCCCGGGCGTCGACGGCCTGTGGCTGGCGGCCGGCCACGGCCGTGGGGGATCTCGACCGGCCCGGGCACGGCGCGGCTCCTCGCCGATCGGATCGTGGGACGCCTCGTCGACGACGCGATCCCGGCCGCGCTTCGGCCCGACCGGTTCGGGCCGATCGCCCCGCGTTGACGCACGTGGCACCCTAGGGCCGTAGCCGCGCCGCCGCGCGCGAGAAAGGAGCGACGTGGGAGCAGCCATGTCCAGCCAGAAGGTGACCCAGACCTCCTCGGAAGGCATGAGGCTCCATGCGTACGCTCAATCTCGGGATCCTCGCCCACGTCGACGCCGGTAAGACCACCCTCACCGAGCGCCTCCTCTTCACCGCCGGCGCGATCGATCACGCCGGGAGCGTCGACGCCGGGACCACCCAGACCGACTCCCTCGACCTCGAGCGAGAGCGCGGGATCACGATCCGATCGGCCGTCGCGTCGTTCGTGATCGGCGACCTCGCCGTCAACCTCGTCGACACGCCGGGCCATCCCGACTTCATCGCCGAGGTCGAACGCGTCCTCGGCGTCCTCGATGGCGCCGTCCTCGTCGTCTCCGCCGTCGAAGGCGTTCAGCCGCAGACGCCGCTCCTGATGCGGGCCCTCCAGCGCCTCCGCGTCCCGACGCTCCTGTTCGTCAACAAGATCGACCGCGCCGGCGCCGACGAGGGGCGTGTCGTCGAGGCGATGCGGCGTCGCCTCTCGGCGGGCGTGGTCCCGATGGGGACCGTCGAGCGCATCGGGACCCGCGACGCTGCGTTCGTGCCCGCGACCGGAGCGGACCGCACGCATCGCACCGCGGTCATCGAGGTCCTCGCCGAGCACGACGAGGCCCTCCTGCGCGACTACGTCCGCGACGAGGCGGCGATCCCGTATCCGCGGCTGCGCGCCCTCCTCGCGGCCCAGACCCGGGACGTCCTCGTCCACCCGGTGTACTTCGGCTCGGCGATGGGCGGCGCCGGCGTCGATGCCCTCCTCGACGGCATCGCGGAGATGTTGCCCGCGGCCGACGGCGACGCGGACGCGGACGTCACCGGCCGGATCTTCAAGATCGAGCGGACGGGCGCCGGCGAGCGGATCGCCTATGCGCGCCTCTTCTCGGGCTCGCTCGGACCCCGGACGCGCGTGCGCGTCGGCGACGATGCCGACGCCAAGGCGACGGCCGTCCAGGTGTTCGCGCCGCGATCCGCACCGCGGCGGACGATCGCGTCGGCCGGCGACATGGCTCGGATCTGGGGATGGGCGGGCGCCCGCGTCGGCGACCCGATCGGCGACCTCCCGGATCCGCCGGTCGCGCACCGGTTCCCGACGCCGACCCTCGAGTCCGTCGTCGCGGCGCGTCGCCCGGAGGAGGCGGGCAGTCTGCGCGCCGCGCTGGCACAACTCGCCGAGCAGGACCCGCTGATCAACGTCCGGCAGGACGACACGCGTCACGAGATCTCGGTCTCGCTGTACGGCGAGGTCCAGAAGGAGGTGATCGGGGCGACGCTCGAGCGCGACTACGGGATCGCCGCCGACTTCCACGAGACGACGACGCTGTGCATCGAGTGGCCGGCGGGCGTCGGCGAGGCCGACGAGGTCATCCGGGCGAAGACGAAGACGAACATCACCGGCCGGAGCTCGCCGCTGAGCACGAACCCGTTCGCGGCGACGATGGGCCTCCGCGTCGAGCCGCTGCCGCAGGGATCGGGGGTCGAATTCCGGCTGGAGGTCGAGCCGCGGCTCGTGCCGCTCTACATCTACAAGACGCGCGACGCGATGGTGGGCCAGATGGAGGCGTACGTCCGGGAGACCCTCCGGGAGGGCCTTGCCGGCTGGCGGGTCACGGACTGTCGCGTGACGATGTGGGACTCCGGCTACGTGTCCCCGGCGTCGACGGTCCAGGACTTCCGGCGGCTGACGCAGCTCGTCCTGATGACCGCCCTCGAACGGGCGGGCACGTGGGTCTGCGAGCCCCTGGCCGACCTGGCGTTGGAGGTGCCCACGCCGGCGGCGCCCGGTCTGCTGGCCCTCCTCGGCCAGCTCGGCGGTCGGGTCCGCGGCCAGTTCTCGGCCGGCGGGATGTCCCACGTCGACGCGGTCCTCCCGGTCGCCGGGGTTCGGGTCCTCCAGCAGCGGATCCCGGGTCTCACCGGCGGCGAGGGCGTGATGGAGGTTCGCTTCGGCGGGTACCAGCCGGTCGGCGACCACCCGCCGCGGCGGCCGCGGACGACGCCGAACCCGCTCAACCGCGACGAGTTCCTCATGGAGCTCGCGCGACGCGGCTGACGCGGCCCGGCGCTACCGCCAGGACTGCGGATCGGTCACGTAGAAGGTCAGCTGGCGCCAGCGATCGCGGAACCGGCCCCAGCGCTCGGCGACCGAGGTCCGGGGCGGTCGCCCCGACGCGCCGTCGCCGTCGAGGACGACGGCGACGAGCTCCATGCGGCGCGCGTCGAACGCTCGGTCGATCGGGCCGTGGTCGACGACCCGCGGGCTCGCCCGGATGATCCGCGCCGACGCGGCGTAGCCGCTCATCGCCGGAGCGTACTGCGCGGCGGCGCGTCCGGGAAGGAGCGCGCCCGTCTATCCTCGCGCCGTGATCCCGACCGGAACCGAGCCGACGCAGATCGCCTGGGGCGTCCGCAGCGCGACGGCGCCGCTGCGCGACGTCCTCGTCCAGCGCCCGGGTGCCGCGTTCGGGAGGGCGTTCGACGACCCTGCCCACGGATTCCTGTGGCCGTGCGACCTCGATGCGGCGCGGCGGGAGCACGACGGCCTCGTCGCCGTCCTCGACGAGCTGGGCGTTCGCGTCCACCAGCTCGACGCCGAGCCGGAGCGCGATCCGGACCTCGTGTACGTGTTCGATCCGCTGCTCGTCACCGCCGACGGGGCCGTCCCCCTCCGGCCCGGGAAGCCGAACCGCGTCGACGAGCCGGCGATCCTCGCCGACTGGTTGGCCACGCGCGGCGTGCCGATCGCCGGGCGCATCGACGCGCCGGGCACCGTCGAGGCGGGCGACACGATCTGGCTCCGCGAGGACCTGTTCGTCATCGGACGGACGCTCCGGACGAACGATCGCGGCGCGCGACAGCTGGCGCGCATCGTCGGCGGCGACGTGCGGATCGTCGACGTTCCGTACTGGCGGGGTCCGTCCGAGCTCGTCCACCTGATGTCGGTGATCTCGCCGATCAGCGATGCGCTCGCCGTCGTCTTCCTTCCGCTGCTCCCCGCCGGGCTGTACGAGTGGCTGGGCGACCTGGGAATCGGGCTCATCGAGGTTCCCGAGGAGGAATACCCGACCCTCGGCTGCAACGTCCTCGCCGTCCGGCCCGGTGTCGTCGTCGTCGCCGAAGGCAACCCGGTGACCCGGCGGCGGCTGGAGGCCGGCGGCGTCGAGGTCCACGCGATCCCGCTCCGCGAGATCGGCGAGAACGGTTCCGGCGGCGTGACGTGCCTGACCCGGCCGCTCCGCCGCGGATGATCGAGGCGGCGGTGATCGACCGCGAGGCGCTCGTCGACGATCTCCGGGCGCTCGTCCGGATCCCGAGCACCACCGGGAACGAGGAGGCCGTCACCGCCGAAGCTGCCCGGCGTGCGGCGGCCGCCGGACTCGAGGTCGAGACCTTGTGGCCGGATCCCGCGGTCATCCGCTCCGACCCCGCCTGGCCCGGCGAGGAGACGTCGCGGACGGCGCTGCCCGTGATCATCGGGCGCCTCGGCCGGGCCGGCGGTCGGCGCCTCGTGCTGTCCGGGCACCTCGACGTCGTGCCGCCGGGCGACCTGACGACGTGGACGACCGATCCGTGGGCCGCCGACGTCCGTGACGGCCGGCTGTACGGCCGCGGCGCCTGCGACATGAAGGGCGGCCTCGCGTCGATCCTCGGAGCCGTCCGGGCGCTGGTCGCATCCGGCGCAGCCTCCCGGCTCCACGGCGAGCTCGTCGTCGCGTTCGTCCCGGGCGAGGAGGACGGCGGCCAGGGGACGCTCGCCGCGATCCGGGCCGGTGCCACCGGCGACCTGGCGATCATCACCGAGCCGACGAACCTCGACGTCGTTGTCGCCCACGCCGGCGCGATCACGTTCCGGCTGACCGTGCCGGGCAAGGCCGCGCACGCGTCGCAGCGGCGGGAGGGTGTCTCCGCGCTCGACAAGCTGTACCTCGTCCTGCGCGCGCTCGAGGCCGACGAGGCCGAGCGGAACGGATCCGAGCGGGACCCGCTGATGACGGCGCTCGGCCTGCCCTATCCGACGATCGCCGGGATCGTCTCGGGCGGGGAATGGGCCTCGACCGTGCTGGATCGCATCGTGGTCGACGGGCGGTATGGCGTGAAGCTCGGCCAGTCGCCCGCCGACGCGGCGCGCGACCTCCGCCGGGCGATCGACGACGCGAACGAGTCCGATTCGTTCCTGCGCGAGCATCCCGCGACCGTCGAGATCGTCGGCGGCCGGTTCGGCAGCGGCCGGGTGCCGTCGGACCACCCGCTGCCGGTCGGCCTTGCCGACACGGTCGAGGCGGTGACCGGCCGGCGGCCCGCGCTCCTAGGCGAGCCGTACGGCGCAGACATGCGCCTCTTCATCAACGAGGGCGGCACGCCGTGCGTGATGTACGGCCCGGGCGACGTCAAGGTCGCCCACAGCGCCGATGAGCATGTCCCGCTCGACGAGGTCGAGGAGTGCGCCCGGGTGCTCGCGACGTGGGTCGTGCGCGAGCTCGGCGGCGCGAGCTGAGGCGCGTCAGAGGCCGAGCGTCAGCACTGCCGGCGCGGTCGGCGGTCGGTCGCCCGCGGTCGCGCTCGGGGCCGCATCCGGCGGGGCCGTCGCGAGCTCCGCGAGCCGGCACAGCGCGTTCGCGAGCCGCATCTGGCGGGGATTGCGGGCGCGCACGCGGAGGAGCTCGGGCGAGAGCGCGACCACGGCGACACAGCGGGCCCGTGATGTCGCCACGTTCAGGCGGTTGCGGCTGTACAGGAAGTCGAGCCCGCGCGGCGCGAGCTCCGGCGTGGACGACGTCATCGAGTAGATGCTGATCGGCGCCTCCTGGCCCTGGAACTTGTCGACGGTCCCGACGCGCGCCTCGGGCAGGAGCCGCTGGATCGTCCCGACCTGGGCGTTGTACGGGGCGACGATCAGGACGTCGTCCCAGGTCACGGGTCGGACGGCGCCTTTGCGGTCGGTCCACGTCGTGCGGCCGTCCACGAGCGAGCGCGCCAGCGCCGCGACCGCGGCTGCCTCGTCCGGCGATTCGTTGTCGGCGCCGGTCGTCGGGATGTCGAGGAGACGAGGGCCGGTCCCGTCGGCGAGGTCCAGCGGCGCGACGACCCGTTGCCGAGCCAGGTCCGGTTGGGGCTCGAGTCGAGCGTCGTAGAACGCCTCGGAGGTGTAGGCACACAGATCGGGATGGAGGCGCCACGTCGTCTCGAGGAACAGTCCTCGATCGGGTGGCATCGTCGCTCTCCCGTCGAGGATGTGCGCGAGCGCCGACCGATCGGCTCCCGGCGGATGCGACCCGCGGAGCGGCTGATCGAGCTGCTGCGGATCGCCGAGGAGGACCAGGCTCGCGGTGGATCGAGCGACCGCGACGACGTTCGCCAGCGAGATCTGGCCGGCCTCGTCCACGAAGAGCACGTCGACCGCGTCGACCATCTTCCGCGACGCCCACAGCCAGGTCGTGCCCGCGGCGAGGTTCGACAGGCCGCCCTCGAGCCGCGCCCGCACGTCGCCCGGGTCCTTGCCACGAACGACCATGGGATCGTCGACGACCTGATCGGGATCGCCGCGCTGGACGATCCGGACATCCGCCGTGAGCGCGCCGACCGTCGCCGGATCGGCGGCCGCCTCCCGGACGGCCCGGATCAGGTTGCCGATCACCTTGTGGCTCGTCGCGGTGATCCCGACGCGCTTCCCGCGGGCGAGGAGCGCGACGATCATCCGCGCGCCGCTGTAGGTCTTCCCGCTTCCGGGCGGTCCCTGGATCGGCAGGGTCGTGCGGTCGAGGCTGAGGCCCGAACGGACGGCCGCGTCGAGATCCGTCTCCCCGTCGCGGCGGATGGGGTCGCCGGGCGACTGGCCGAGCCGCGGCGCGCGACCCAGCAGCAGCTCGCGCGCCGCCCGGTGCGGTCCATCGCCGTCGATGCCGTGCTCGACGACCCACTCCGCGAGCTCGATCAGGGACGCCTGATGGTCCCGCGTCGCGATCCAGTTCAGCGGCACGATCGCTTCGGGATGCGGGTCACCCGGGGTGCGCCGCAGGTCGATCGTTCCGGCGGCGAGATCCGGACGGGTCACGACATCGCCGGCGCCCCAGCTGAACGGGTTGTCGTTCGGCCGCTCGCGCGCCTTGGCCGGATCGAAGACGCCGTTCCGCCCCAGATCGAACTCCTGGTCGGGGAACGCGTACCGCCAGGTCTCGCGGCCCTTGGCGTCGGTCCCGAGGAGGGCGACTGGCTCGAGCCGGCCGATCGGCTCGGACTCCTCGACGAGCTCGGCCGGGGTGAACTGCTTCATCCACTCGAAGAACTGCCACCACATCGACTTGTCCTCGCGACGGTGCCAGCCCAGGAGCTGCGCGAGGAGCCAGCGAGCGTCCTGATCGGCCGTCCGATCGGCGCGTGCGGCGGGAACGTCGGCGGTCAAGCGCTCGACGAGCGCGTCGACCTGGGCCCGGGCCTGGGTCAGGTCCTCGGGCAGCTCCGGCTCGAGCTCGGCCGGGCGGGGGACGATCTGGCCGGTCCGCTCCGCCAGCTCGGCGCGACGGATCTCGAGCCAGTCCCGGAGTCGCTGGTTGCTCACGACGTCGTCGCGGTTGTAGCGCTCGATCCGCTCCAGATGATCGGACGCCGGCCGCTCGCCGTCGCCGAGCTCGAGCCATTGCTCGAACGCGACGATGCTCGAGCCGGCGTCGCGGAGGTCGACCTCGCGCTCGAACCCGTAGAGCGGCTCGAGCTTCTTGATCGAGTAGCTCTCGACCGAGGCTCGGAGCGACTGGCGGACGGCCCGGAGCAGGTCCACGAGGACGCCGCCGCGGAGGAGCCGGTCGATCTCGTCCTCGCGCGTTCCGTACCGGCCCATCAGCCGCTTCAGGGCGGTCGGCTCGTATGGCGCGTAGTGGTAGACGTGGAGGGTCGGGTCCGCGCGGTGGCGCTCGGTGATGAAGTCGACGAGTCGCTCGAACGCCCGTTGCTCGCCCGCCGCCGAGAACTGGCCGGTCGCGTCGTCGCGCGACCAGAAGGCATGGAACGTCCCGTTCGCCTCGAGGACGCCGAACAGATAGTCGAGGCCGTCCTCGAAGGCGTAGGGATCGCCCTCGATGTCGAAGAACAGGTCGTTCGGGGACGGCTCCGGAAGGGTCGCGAGGCCCCGCTCCCGATCGATCGGCGCTCCGGGCTCGGGCAGGAGCAGCTCGTACCGGTGATCGCCGGCGAGCCGGCCCTCGAGCTGGATCCGGGCCTGCTCGCGGACCCGTGTCAGCGCGGCGGGACTCGTGCCCTCGAGGGGCGGATCGAGCGGGAGCTCGAGCCGGCCCAGATCGGCCAGCGTGCCGACCCCGCGCGCCGTCAGCTCCCGCCGCTGCCGCGCCGAGATCCCGGCGACGAGGCTGAGATGGTCGTCCGTCCGCCGGCGCACGGCGCATTCGGCCGCCCACCGACAGACGTCGCAATGGTCGACGGGGTCGGGATAGGTCGTGGCCGGCGGGAAGACCGGTGGGTCGTCGCTCTCCATCGCCTCGACGAACCGGGCCCGGACGCTTCGGTAGTACGCGAGGTAGTCGTCGACGCGCAGTCGCTCGACGGCATGCGCGCTGCCGCCGAGCGCCACGTGCATCCACTCCGGGCGGACGCCCTGGATCCGCTCGAGCAGGTCGACGTACGTGCAGATCTGGAGCACGGCGCTGGCCTTCACGTGCCGGGCGAGCTTCGTGTCGGCGACCTCGTAGTGCCACGGGCCCCAGACCGACGGTCGACGCTCGTCGTCGACGCGCAGCAGGAAATCGGCATGCCCGCGCCACGACCCGTCGAAGAACGTCGCCTGGTACACGACCTGGGTGCCGGCGGCCATCGCGGCGATCGTCTCGGCCTGGGCAGCGCGCAGCCGGTCGCCGTCGTCTTCGATCGATCCGTCGAGCTGGATGGTCACGGCGGTTCGACCCTCGGCGAGGAGCTCGCCGAGGAACCGCTTCTCATGCTCGAACCCGCGCTTGCGGATGATGTCGAGCTCCGGATCGTCGCGTTCCGGTCGCCGAACGAGCCCCGCCAGGGCGGCCCGTTCGAGCTGGGTCAGGTGCTCGCAGGCAAGGAACGCGACGAGATCGGTGGCGGCGTAGACGGCACGGCCATCGATCAACTGCACGCGACAACCCTACCGGCCACCCGTGACACCTCGCCTGTCACGGCGTCCCCGCGCTCGTCCTGGCTCGGAGATCACCGGGAGTGATCGAGCCGCCGGTTCGACGCAGAGAGGACCGCCTGCCGGTCATCCGTCATGCCGATTCATGCAGGACGTGGCATGAAGCTCGCTCCGAACCGGCCAGTCCGGGCGCCCGAAGCCAAGGTGGATCAGCCCGGGTGATATCGCCGAAAAGAGCGCGCTTCGCTCCGCGCGGCCATTGACGAGAGGCAACAGGCGCCGGACGATCGAATCGTGACCGCCGAGATCCGCTCGACCGTCGGCTTCGACCGCAGAACGCCGTTCCGCTGGGCCAGTGTGCTTTTCGTGTCCGCCAGCCTCGTCCTGCTCGGGCCGACGAGCTTCCCGCGCGACGTCGACTCCGAGTGCCCAGGGCCCGACCTGATGCGGGACGAGGACGGTGACTGCATGTTCCGGGGTGAGCTCCTCGTGACGATCGACGATTCAGCAGGCGGGCCGACCCGGACCGATCTCGAGCGAGCGATCGCGCCGTACTC
>DASSMI010000053.1:0-2014 GCA_035688935.1 Candidatus Limnocylindrales bacterium
GTGCGCCAGCGCTCGGGATCGACCACGAACCACGTCAACCCGAGCACTTCCGAGGACATCCATGGCCCGCTCCTGTGCGATCTGCGGCAAGGTCTCGATGGGCGGCTTCAACCCGCAGTCGTCGGGGATGAACCGCGTCCGCGCCCACCGCCGCTACCAGCCGAACCTCCAGCCGTTCGTCGTCCGTCAAGCCGACGGAACGTCGGCAAAGGCGCTCGTCTGCACCCGCTGCCGGCGCACCCAGCTGAAGTCCGCGAAGTAGCGTCCGCTCCGGCTCATCCCTGGCGCCCGGCCGATCGGTCGGGCGTCTTCGATTTCGGTCAGCGGTCCGCCGTGTCGAGCCAGATCGTGAACGGGCCCTCGTTCACGAGCTCCACGGCCATCTCCGCGCCGAACCGGCCGGTGGCGACGGTGACGCCCCGCGATCGGAGCGCCTCGGCGAGCCGGAGATAGAGCCGCTCCGCGACGTCTGGGGCGGCGGCGCCGGTGAAGCCCGGGCGGCGGCCGCGCCGGGTATCGGCATAGAGCGTGAACTGGCTGACGACGAGTGCCGAGCCGTCAACGTCGAGGAGCGAGAGGTTGGTGCGGCCCGCGTCATCGTCGAAGATCCGGAGCTCGCTGATCCGCCGGGCGAGGGCGTCCGCAATGGCCGCGTCGTCGTCCGGCCCGACCCCGACGAGCACGACGAGGCCGTGCTCGATCTGCCCGACGATCTCGCCGGCCACTCGGACCCGCGCCCCGCTCGTCCGCTGGAGGAGCGCCCTCATCCGGCGCGCTTCGTCACCGCGCTCCGCGGATCAGGTCGAGTCGTTTCGGGGGGCTGCACGCCGTGCTCGGCGGCGTACTGCTCCCGCCAGCCCGCCGCGTCTTCCAGGTAGCGATCGCGGGCCGCGGCGTGGCGTTCTTCCGCCAGCCGCTCGACCGAGGCGGGGATCAGGAGGTCGTAGTCGCGGACGCCGTCGGGGTTGAACTGGCCCGTGCCGCGGAGCGGGATGACCGGGATCCCGCCGCGCTCGATCTCGTCGACGAACTGCATGGCCAGGTGTTTCGGCAGCTGCGCGAACTGGACCATGGCGTCGCGTGGGATCGGTGGCTTGCCGTCGTTCAGGCGGTACTGGTAGCCCTCGTCCGCGAGCGCCCGGACAAGCCGGATCTCGCGACCCATGTTCCGGCCCTTGATCCAGAGGACCGAGCCCACGACGAGGATGTCGACGCCGAGCCCGCCGACGAGCTCGGCCGTCTCGCGGTTCACGCCCCCGTCGACGTGGACCTCCCCGTCAGCCGGGGCGTGGGTCAGCAGATCGCGAGCGGCGAGGATCTTCTCCGCCGCGACGTCGCGCATGAACTCCTGCCCGCCGAAGCCGGGCTCGACCGTCATCACGAGGACGATGTCGAACAGCCCACGGTACGGCTCGAGGGCGGACAGCGGGGTCTTCGGGCGGACCGCGAGACCGGGCGCCCGGCCGGCCGCCCGGATCTTCCGGAGGGTCGGCTCGATCTGACCGGGTTCGACCTCCACGTGGAAGGTCACGGAGTCGCAGCCCGCGTCCAGGAACCCGTCGATGTACTTCAGCGGGTCCGTGATCATCAGGTGCGCGTCGATGGGCAGCTCCGTCCGCGGCCGGATCCCCTGGATCATCTTGTGTCCGAACGTGAGGTTCGGGACGAAGTGCCCGTCCATGACGTCGACGTGGAACCGATCCGCGCCCTCGCGCTCGGCGCGACGGACCGCGAAGGCCATGTTCGAGTGATCGGCGTCGAGGATGCTCACCGCGACGCGGGCCCGGCCGCCGGCCATCCCTAGTCGCCCACGCCGACGGGGACGGGCTCGTCGCTCCGCTCGCCACGGAGCGCGTGGGCACTCTCGTCGACCAGCCGCTCGCGGCGGCGCGCGACGACGGCCGGCGCGGGCTCGCCGGCACGTTCCGCGGCGAGCTGGCCGCACGCCGCGCCGATCTCCTGGCCGCGGTTCCGGCGGATCGTCGCGGTCACGCCGGCCTCGGCGAGGATCGCG
>DASSMI010000054.1:0-2121 GCA_035688935.1 Candidatus Limnocylindrales bacterium
GGCATCCAGAAGCGGTTCCCCGGCGGGACGGTGGCCGTCGAGAACTTCAACCTCGCCGCCGAGAAGGGCGAGTTCGTCTCGTTCCTCGGACCGTCCGGCTGCGGCAAGACGACGACGCTCCGGATGATCGCGGGCTTCGAGACGCCGACTGCGGGCACGGTCACCGTCGGCGGGAACGACATCACCTACCGACCGGCCAACCGCCGGAACGTCGGGATGGTGTTCCAGTCGTATGCGCTGTTCCCGAACATGACGGTCGCCGACAACGTCGGGTTCGGGCTGCGCGTCCGGAAGCGGCCCAAGGACCAGATCCGGAAGCGCGTGTCCGAGCTGCTCGGGATGATCAACCTGCCCGACAAGGGCGACCGCTTCCCGTACCAGCTGTCCGGCGGTCAGCAGCAGCGGGTCGCCCTCGCCCGCGCCCTCGCGATCGAACCGGAGGTCCTGCTCCTCGACGAGCCGCTGTCGGCGCTCGACGCGAAGATCCGGGTCGCCCTCCGCCGTGAGATCCGGGCCATCCAGCGGCAGCTCGGGATCACGACGGTCTACGTGACCCACGACCAGGAAGAAGCGATGTCGCTGTCCGACCGGGTCGTCGTCATGAGCGAAGGCCGGGTCGAGCAGATCGGACCGCCGCCCGAGATCTACAACTTCCCGGCCACACCGTTCGTTGCGTCGTTCGTGGGGACGCTCAACCTGCTGCCCGCGACGGTCTCTTCGGGCGGCGGCGATCGCGTGTCGGTGGCCGGTCAGGAGATCACGAGCTCGCGGCCCGTCGACGCCGGTCGCGGCCGCGTCACCGTGGCGCTCCGTCCCGAGGCGATCGAGCTCGGCGAAGCCGGCGGCGCCAACCGGCTCCGGGGCACCGTCGAGGACGTCAGCTTCCTCGGCTCGATCGTGCGGACGCGCCTGAAGATCGCCGATGACGCGACCCTGTCGTTCGACCAGTTCAACGACCCGGCCCTCGCCGCGTCGGCGATCGGAGACACGATCACGGTGTCGTTCCCGGCCGAGGCGACGCTCGTCCTCGAGGGGTCCGCCAGCGCGGAAGACGCGGTCGAAGCCGCGATCGCCGAGTCCTGAGCGAGCCGGCGCGGTCCGCGCGACCGCTGCGATGAGCGTCCATCCCGTCCTCGACGCGGTCGACGTCGTCATCTTCGACAAGGACGGGACGTTGATCTCGTTCGAGGCGATGTGGGTCGGCTGGGCGCGGGAGCTCGGCGGGCGGCTCGAGGCGGCGACCCGGCGTCCGGTCGCGGGCGATGTCTTCGCCACGATCGGGTTCGATCCGACCGTGGACCGCGTCATCCCGGGCGGCCCGCTCGCGATTGCCACGATGGACGGGATCCGCGACCTCGTCGGTGCGGTGCTCCGACGCTGGTGCCCGAGCGTCCCGGCCGCCCAGCGGATCCTCGCCGATGCGTGGTACGAGCCGGACCCCGTGGCGACCGCCGTTCCGCTCGCCGACCTGGGCGCGGTCCTCGGCGCGCTCCGCGACGCGGGCCGGCGGATCGCCGTGGCAACCACGGACGACCGGCGACCCACCCAGGCGACGCTCGCTGGTCTCGGCATCGCCCATCTCGTCGACGACGTCGTGTGCGGCGACGACCGCGGGCCGACGAAGCCCGATCCGGACGCGATCCGAGCGATCGCCGTGCGGCTCGGCACGACCGCAGCCAGGACCGCGATGGTCGGCGACACGCCCGCCGATCTCCGGATGGGCCGCGTGGCCGGTGCCGTGACGGTCGGCGTCACGAGCGGCGTGACTGGAGCCGCGGAGCTCGAACCTCTCGCGGATGTCGTGCTCGGCTCGATCCGAGAGCTCCTCACCGAGCCGTAAGCCAACCGGCATTCCAGGAAGGCGCGCGAGCGCGGAGACCGCAGCCGCCGGCCTCCGGAGACCTGGGGATCGGCCCGCTCCAACGCCTCTGGATGCATCCTCGGGATACCCGGCGTTCGAGGGCGCCGCCCACCGGCGGCATCCGCGTTCTTGGGATGCCGAGCGCGCCGCGGCCGAGCGCGCCGCGGCCGAGCGAGCGGCGGTGCGCGAACCCGAGGACCGCAGGCCGTCGGTACCTCTGGGGGATCGCTCCCGACCGCCCCGCTCCATACCGTCCCCTC
>DASSMI010000055.1:0-2405 GCA_035688935.1 Candidatus Limnocylindrales bacterium
GCGACGAGGAGATGCCCGGCGCGCGCGTTGAACGTCAGCTGGCGCGGCGGCCGGCCGCCGGTCGACGGGCCCGGATCGCCCTCGACGACGAGGCCCCGCTCGACGAGCTCCGCGACCCGCGCCGCGACGATCGCACGCCCCAGGCCCGTTCGTTCGGCCAGCTCCGATCGCGACCGCGACCGGCCGAGCCGGATCTCGTCGAGGACGAGGACGAGCGCGTCGAGCGCTTCGTCCGGGATCGGCGCGTGCACGGCCCGATCATACGGGTCGTCGCGGCGCGCGCGACCGCACTTTTGCGCTTGACGAGCCGAAGTAGGATGATGGTCGTTCGAATGGGCCTGAACGTCCCGCCGCGACGCGGCACGGAAGGCACTCCCTCGATCGCCTGGCGCTCTAGATCGTCTAGACAATCTCCGAGTCCGCGCGGAGGCTCGGCCGCCCAGGGAGCTGGATGAGCAGGTTCGCCGACATCGGTGCCGCCGTCATCGGCACGGGATTCATCGGGACGGTCCACGTCGAGCAGCTGCGCCGGATCGGCGTCGACGTCCGCGGCGTCCTCGGGAGCACTGCCGAGCGCGGCAAGGTCCGCGCGGAGGCGCTGAGCGTCGGGCACGCCTACGCCAGCCTCGACGAGATCCTCGCCGACCCGGCCGTGGACGTGGTCCACGTCACGTCGCCGAACCACCTCCACGTCCCGCAGGCATCGGCGATCCTCTCGGCAGGGAAGCACGTGGTCTGCGAGAAGCCCCTCGCGATGACGGCGGACGAGTCGCGCGGCCTCGCCGAGCAAGCCGCGGCGAGCGGCCTCGTCAACGCCGTCAACTTCAACATCCGCTTCTACCCGCTCCACCAGCATGTCCGCGAGCGGGTGGCGGCCGGCGACCTCGGCGAGATCCGCTTCGTGACGGGGCACTATTTCCAGGACTGGCTGCTCCACGACACCGATTGGAACTGGCGGCTCGAGCCCGACAAAGGCGGCGCGCTCCGGGCGGTCGGCGACATCGGCAGCCACTGGCTCGATCTGATGGCGTTCGTGACGGGTCAGCCGATCGTCTCGGTGATGGCCGACCTCGCGACGTTCGTGACCTCGCGCCAGCAGCCGACCGGCCCGGTCGAGACGTTCTCGACCGACCGTTCCGCGAACACGGTCACCCGGCCGATGGGCACCGAGGACGTGGCGACCCTCCTCCTCCGCTTCGCCAACGGGGCCCGCGGCTCGGTGGCCGTGTCGCAGATCAGCGCCGGGCGCAAGAACTCGCTCCAGTGGGAGATCGACGGGTCCGACGGCGCTGCGTGGTGGGATTCGGAGACACCGGATCACCTGTCGCTGGGCCACCGCGACCGCCCGAACGAGCTGCTCCTGCGCAACCCCGCGCTGATGGGCGAGGCGGGACGAGCCGCGGCCGCGCTGCCCGGCGGTCACGTGGAGGGCTTCGGCGACACGTTCGGCGCGCTGTTCCGGGCGATCTACACGGACGTCCTCGCCGGGCGGCCCAGCCCGCGTCCACCGTACGCCGACTTCGCGGCGGGTCACGACGAGATGCTCGTCAATGACGCGATCGCCCTGAGCGCCGCCGAGGGTCGCTGGGTGGATGTCGAGCGGTCACCAGTTCTGACGGAGGTCAGCCGATGAGGCTCGGGCTGCTGACGGCCCCGTTCCCTTCCACGCCGCTGGACGAGGTCGCGGACTGGACAGCCGCGAACGGGTTCGAGTCGATCGAGATCGCGTGCTGGCCGCCGACGAGCGGCGACGCGCGGCGCTACGCGGGCACGAGCCACATCGACGTCGCGAACCTCACGAAGACCGCGGCCGACGAGATCGTCGGGAGGATGACCGAGCGCGGTCTCGTGATCTCCGGGCTTGGCTACTACCCGAACGCGCTCAACCCGGATCCGGCCCATCGCGAGATGGTCATCGGACACCTGAAGCACGTGATCACGGCGGCCGAGCTGATGGACGTGGGCCTCGTGAACACGTTCATGGGCGGCGACGACGCGAAGAACCTCGACGACAACTGGCAGACGGCGCTCGGGGTCTGGCCGGACATCGTCTCGTTCGCGAACGATCACGGCCGGAAGATCACCCTCGAGAACTGCCCGATGCTCTTCTCGTACGACGAGTGGCCGGGCGGCCGCAACATCGCCACCTCGCCGCGGATGTGGCGCCGGATCCTCGAGCAGTGGGGCGGCACGATCGGGCTGAACTTCGACCCGAGCCACCTGATCCTGCAGATGATCGACATCCCGCGGTTCATCCGGGAGTTCGGGCCGCACATCCTCCACGTCCAGGCGAAGGACCTCTGGATCGACCGTGAAGGGCTCTACGAGAACGGCGTGTTCTCGATGGGGATCGGCTGGCAGGTCCCCCGCCTGCCGGGCCTCGGCGACGTCGACTGGAGCGACCT
>DASSMI010000056.1:0-3488 GCA_035688935.1 Candidatus Limnocylindrales bacterium
GAGGCGGTGGCGACGGCATTCCGGGCCGCGTCGCTCCACGATCGCGGGCTCGTCCCGACCATCTCGCGAATGATGATGACGCCCATGGACTCCGCGGCCTCCTGTCAGGTGTGGGTGGCGCGAGTCTAGCCGCGGAATCGACGAGGCCGGCCCGAAGGCCGGCCTCCAGCGCGCGGTGACGGGCTGTCCGTGTGGGCCCTCGGTGATCAGACCGAGACGGTAGCCGGCTGCTGACCCGCTCGAACCTTGTCGAAGCAGGTACTGCAATAGACGGGCCGGTCATTGCGCGGCGCGAAGGGCACCATCGCCTGACCGCCGCAGCTCCCGCAGATCGCGGCGTGGAACTCGCGCGGCCCTCCGACCGCTCGCGCGCGCTTGGCGACAGCCCGACAGGACGGACATCGCTGGGGATCGTTGAGCAAGCCCTTGCTGGAGAAGAAGGCCTGCTCTCCACTGGAGAAGGTGAACTCACCGTTGCAATCGCGACAGGTGAGGGTCCGGTCCTGGAACACGCTTGCCTGTTCCTCCTGTTCGGCGCGGTCGCCCCGGTTCGGTCGCGGCCCCCCGCGGCGAGTCCGACCAACCAGCGACGTCGACAGGAGGGTGCACGCCGTCGGTTCGCCGGGCTCGGAGCCCGGAACTCATGACGCGCACATTAACGCTGCCGTCAAGCGGGATTCGCGCGTGAATCTCGTGTTCCGGTGAGCATTTCGCGACGAGATTCGCGCAGAACGGCGCAAGGCGAGCGATGCGGGGTCGCGAGACCCCCGCCCGACGCCGGGGAACCTCGTCGTGGCGACCGGCGTCAGGTGCGCCATGTCGACCCTCCATCTCGCGCTGCCCGCGCCACGCCGAGCCCCCGTTCGCGGTCCCGTCGCCGCGGCCCTCGTCGCCCTGATCGCCGTCGCCTGTTCTCCGGCGTCGACGCCCACGGCGACCGGATCGCCGGGACCCTCGTCGCCGCCGTCCGCGGTGCCATCGGCGTCGCCCTCGGATGTCTCCACGACCGGCGCGATCGAGCACAAGACAGGCGCGACGGATGTGATCCTCCGCATCGAGTCCGGCGGCGGCTTCGTTCCGATCGACTTCCTCGCGACGCAGGCGCCAACCTTCACCTTGTACGGAGACGGGGTCATCGTGTTCCAGCCCAAGGTCGAGGCCTTCCCTCAGCCGGACGCCGGCGGGGTGACGAAGGGTGTGCCGTGGCGGACCGCCAAGCTCGATGAGGGCCAGATCCAGGAGCTGCTCCAGTTCGCCCTCGGGCCCGGTGGGCTCGGTGGCGCGCGCGAGACCTACATGGCCAACGGCGTCGCCGACGCACCCAGCACGATCTTCACCGTCCACGCCGGCGGCCTCGACAAGACCGTGTCGGTCAACGCCCTCAGCGAAGAGACGCAGCCCGGGCCCGACGCGGTCGCGCGAGCCGCGTTCCTCAAGCTCGCGTCGCGGCTCCAGGACTTCGACGAGGGCGGCCGGATCGCCACCGACGTCTATGTTCCCGATCGCTATCGCGGCGTCCTCATCGAGCGCGAGGCACAGCCGGGCGTCGAGCCGCTCGCATGGCCGTGGACCGACATCCCGTTCGCGGAGTTCAAGGAAGGGCCTCAGGACGGCAGCGGCCCGACGACCTTTCCACATCGCACGCTGACGGTCGCCGAAACGGCGGCGCTGAAGCTCGACGGCATCGAGGGCGGCGCGCAGGGGATCGCCATCAAGGCCTCGGACGGGAAGATCTACGGGCTCGTCCTCCGCCCGCTCCTCGCCGACGAGACCGAGTAGCCGGCGCGCCTCGGGGACGGCTCCCGAGGCCTCCAGATAAGCGACCGGTGAGCCTCGGTCGGCACCATGCTCGACATGCCCGACCAGCCGCCGGTCCGCCTCGTTGACAGTCGCCGATCGCCGTTCGTATCGTTCGCGCCGCCCGAACCGGCCCCGATCGGATCACGAGGGAGGACGCCCACCCGAGCGCCGACGGCGGTCGGCGCGGGGCGCGCGATGATCGCGGGGCCCAGCCGCGACGCCGCGGATGTGGGGGCCGGCGTGACGTACCCGATCCAGCCCGGCAAGGTCCAGCCGCCGGCGCTGCGCGACGAAACGCTTGCGCGCACGCGTCTGCTCGAGTGGCTCGACGTGAAGATCCACCGCCGCGTCGTGTTCGTGATCGCCGACGCCGGGTACGGCAAGACGACGCTCCTGGCCGACTTCTCGCGACGGACGCGCCTCCGGACGATCTGGTACCGCCTCGACGAGGAGGATCGCGACTGGGTCGGATTCCTTGCCCACCTGGTGGCTGCAGGGCGCGAGCACGACCCGGCGTTCGCGCCGCGGACCGCCTCGATCCTGCGCTCGCTGGAGCCTGGCGGGCCTACCCGCGAGGACGCGATCGAGACGTTCATCGAGGAGCTGCCAACGATCGCGCGGGACGGGGCGGCGCTCATCCTCGATGACTTCCACCTCGCGGACGAGGTCGGCGACATCCGAACGATCGCTCGCGAGATCGTCGCGCGTGGGCCAGAGCGGCTGTCGATCGTCTTCGCCAGCCGGCGACCGCCGTCGATCCCCGTCGCGAAGCTCCGTTCGCTGGGCGAGCTCGCCGAGATCGGGATCGCGGATCTGCGGTTCTCGGACACCGAGCTCGAGCAGCTCTTCCGGGAGACGTACGGGCGGCCGCTCGAGCCGGACGTCCTCGTCGAATTGGCGCGTCGGACCGAGGGCTGGGCCGCTTCGCTGACGCTCGTCCAGGCGGCATTGCGCGAGCGGACCCCGGCGGAGACGCGCTCGTTCGTGCGCGGTCTGTCCGGCGCCCGCGACGAGCTCCACGACTACCTCGCGGAAGAGGTCGTCGGCGACCTGCCGACCATCCAGCAGCAGTTCCTCATGCGGACGTCGCTGCTGCAGCGGGTCACGCCCGAGCTCGCCCAGGTCGCGACGGGTCTCGACGCGGTCGAGGTCCAGTCGATGATCACGGAGGCCGAACGCCTGGGCCTCCTCGGCCGGCGCGCGAAGCGACGGTCATCGGAGCAGCGCTACCACCCACTGGTGCGCGAGTTCCTCGAGGACCGCCTGCGCAAGGACATCGGCGCGGCCGGGGTCGACGAGCTCCACGTGACGGTGGCGAAGTGGGCCGAGCCGAGCGACTGGCGAACGGCGGCGTACCACTGGTCGGCGGCGCGTATGGCCCTAGATCTCGTCCGAGTCCTCGAGGCGAACCTCGAAGCCATCGTGGGTGCTGGGGCGTTCTCGGCAGCCTCCGATTTCTATCGCTCACTCGACATACCGGACGAATCTGCTGGGGTCGAGGTCATCGAATCTCGCCGAGCCAGCAGGGACGGCGACGTCGATCGGGTGATGGCGCATGCGAAGTCGGCCGCCAGGCTGGACCCAAGCAATGAGGTTGTCATCGCGAATCTGATCGCGTCCAACTTCCTCGGCGGAAGGCTTGAGGAGGCGTGGACCTTGGCGGACTCACTGGCCTCAACAGCTGAGTC
>DASSMI010000057.1:0-2062 GCA_035688935.1 Candidatus Limnocylindrales bacterium
CGCAGATCACGAGCCCGTCGGAGCCGGTTTCCGTGGCGTGCGCGTCGACGCGGCGGCGGATCTCGGCGACGGTCTGGTCGATGAAGCTCGCGGGCGTCCACGTCGCCGTCGCGCCGGCGATCCCGACGATGAAGTTGCGGAGGACGTCCTTCCCGGCCGGCGTGTGGGCGACCTCGGGGTGGAACTGGATGCCGTACAGGTTGCGCTCCGGCGCGGCGAGGCCCGCGAACGGCGAGGAGCCGGATCGTGCCGTGGGCCGGAAGCCGTCCGGCAGCCGGGTGATCGAATCGCCGTGGCTCATCCAGACCGGCTGATCGCGGGCGAGGCCGGTGAAGAGGCCGTCATCGTCGGTGATCGTGACCGTCGCCGGGCCGTACTCACGCTTCCCGGTCGGCAGGACGTCGCCGCCAAGCTCGCGGGCCATCAGCTGGGCGCCGTAGCAGATGCCGAGCACCGGGATCGCGCCCGACCAGACCGCCGGATCCGGCTTCGGGGCCTCGTCGTCGTAGACCGAGTTGGGGCCGCCGGACAGGATGATCGCCTTCGGCCGGCGTCGCTCGATCTCGGCCCACGGCGTGTCGTGCGGGATCAGCTCCGAGTAGACGTTCAGCTCGCGGACGCGCCGGGCGATCAGCTGGGCGAACTGGCTGCCGAAGTCGAGGACGACGACGCCGTCGGGCTCGGCGACGGTCGGGCGTGCATCGGCCGATCGAGTGGGTGCAGGCGCGTTGAGCGCCGTCTCGAGATACGCCTCGACCTCGGCGTCGTCGGGAGCGAGGACTCGGTGGCCGGCATTCGCGGGCTCACCGTGGACGGTCTTGCCGCGATCCCGTGGGCGGTCCGCCGCCGGCGCGCCGCCGCCCGTCGATGCCTCGAGGCCCGCCTCGGCTGTGCCGTCCGCCAATCCGCCCTCCGGTCGCTCCCCGACAGTCTAGCGATCCGGGACCCCGTCGCGGTTCCGCATCGCCTCGGCTGCCATCTCGATGTACGCGTCCAGGCGCTCGGCGACCTCGGGCGGTGGGCCCATCTCCGCGATCGCGGCCCGCATCCGCACGAGCCATGCGTCGCGCTCCGCCGGTCCGATCGCGAATGGCGCGTGGCGCATCCGAAGCCGCGGATGGCCGCGCTCGTCGTCGTACGTCCGAGGGCCACCCCAGTACTGGGCGAGGAAGAGCGTGAGCCGCCGCCGCGCGCCGGTCAGGTCCTCCTCCGGGTAGATCGGGCGGAGGATCGGATCCTCCGCCACGCCGTCGTAGAACCGGCCGACGAGCCGCTCGAAGAACGGCATCCCGCCGGCCAGCTCGTAGAGGGTCGCCTCGCTCGTCACCAGCCGATTCTAGGCGGCGATCGCCGGCGCCTCCCTGGCAGACGTGCTAGCCGGCCATCCCGGCGAAGCTCGGACCGAGGACGGCGCGGCGGCGCTCGATCGGCGTGAGGCGGGCGATCACCGGCACGCGACCGGCCGCGATGCCAAGCAGCGCATACATCGCCGCGCTCCACGCGAGGAGCCCCAGGCCGGTCGCGGCGTCATCGCCGAACGGACGCGCTCCGGTCAGAACCGCGACTCCGCCGAGGATCGCCAGGCCTCCGCCGGTCTCGGCGATGAGCACGGCGAGGTCCCGGCCCCAGTCGCGACCGCGGGCGACGCCGCCGAGCGCGACGAAGTGGAGCACCGCCGCGGCGATGGCGAGCGGGACGATCGGCCACGCCAGGCCACGAGCGGCCGCTGGCGGCACGACGAACAGGGCGGTCGCCGCCGCGGCGAGACCGGTCAGGACGAGGAGGAACGACGCCGCGAGGCGGGATCCGCGAAACATCAGGGCTCTCCAGTTCGGAGGGACGCGATCGACGCGTGCCACGCTACGGAGCCGTCCGCGGCGGGACCATCGCCAAAGGCCGCTCCCGACCTGCGACGGATGACGATGCCGCCCGGGAATCGAGACGACCGGTCCGCGTGGGCGGCCGGTCGTGCTCGGGAGTGGCGTCTTCGGTTGTTCTTCGATTGTTCTTCAGTTGTCGGACGCCACACGAGCGTCGGTGGGATCGGTGACAGTCGTCTGAG
>DASSMI010000058.1:0-14644 GCA_035688935.1 Candidatus Limnocylindrales bacterium
ACGATCCCGTTCTACATCTTCTACTCGATGTTCGGCTTCCAGCGGACCGGCGACCAGATCTGGGAGCTCGCCGACGCCCGCGGGCGCGGGTTCATGCTCGGCGCGACCGCCGGCCGGACGACCCTCAACGGCGAGGGCCTCCAGCACGAGGACGGCCATTCGCACATCCTCGCCTCCACCGTCCCGAGCCTGCGGGCGTACGACCCCGCGTACGCCTACGAGCTGGCGGCGATCGTGCGCGACGGCGTGGAGCGGATGTACCACCGGGGCGAGGACGTCTTCTACTACATCAGCCTGTACAACGAGAACTACGCCCAGCCCAAGAAGCCGGACGGCGTCGACGAGGGGATCGTCCGGGGCATCTACCGATTCGCCGGCGCGCCGGATCTCGGCCCCAAGGCGCACCGCGCCCGCCTCGTCGGCTCCGGGGCGATCCTCCAGCAGGTCCTGGCGGCGCGCGACCTCCTCGCCGAGAAGGCGGGGATCGCGGCCGAGGTCTACTCCGCGCCGTCGTTCCCGCTGCTCCGCCGCGATGCCCTCGAGGCCGAGCGGGCGAACCGGCTCGATCCCAAGGCGACGCCGCGCGTTCCGTACGTCCAGACGGTCCTCGGACCGGACGGCGGGCCGATCGTCGCGGCGTCCGACTGGATGAAGGCGCTGCCCGACATGGTCGCCCGCTGGCTGCCGCCGTACTACGTCTCGCTGGGGACCGACGGCTTCGGCCGGTCGGACACCCGCGAGGCGCTCCGGAGCCTGTTCGAGATCGACCCGCCGCACATCGCCGCGGCCGCCGTCAGCGAGCTGGCGCGCTGCGGGGCGCTCGCCCCGGACAAGGCGGCCAAGACGCTCGGCACGCTCGGGGTCGACCCGAAGAAGCTCGACCCGCTCGCGCTCTGACGATCCGGCCCTCGCGCTCTGACGATCCGGCCGCGGCCGCGCGAACGTCACGCGCGCGCGAGCCCACGCGTGCGCGCTCGCGAGGCTCCTGCAAGGTGGCCGTCATCGAGTTGAGGCGTTCTCCCGTCCCGGCGGCCTAGGGTCGAGCTCGACCGCGTCGCGCGTCCGGATCCGATCCGGCTCGCCGGCAGTCGGTCAGCCCACTGGGAGGTGGCAGCGATGACCCAGGACCGGAACGATCCCAAGCGCCCGCTGTTCGCGGACATGGACGAGAAGGAAGCCGAGGCGACCGGCACGATGCCGGCGGGTGAGCCGGGCAAGGCCGCCGGCGTCGATCCGATGCAAGCCGCCCAGCCGGGCGAGGCCGCGATCCCGCTCGGCGCGCCGACCAGCGGCAACGAGCCGCTCGATGACGACTCGGACGAGCCACGGAGCTGACCCGACCGGCCGACACATCACTGATATGCGCGACGGGTCTGGCGATGCACGGGCGCGCTGAGGCCCTCCGTACCGTCGGCCCATCAACCGCCGACCGCCGCCCAACATCGAGAGGCGGTCGACGGCCAGCCCCTTCAAGAGGAGCGACCACGATGACCGATCGAGACTTCAACGACCCGAACCGGGTCGACGACATGGATCGCCCGTACGATCCCAACGCCGGCGACGGCACCGCCCCGGAGAACGAAGAGGGCGGCAAGGAGGCGATCGGCGCGGGCGCCGGCGCGCTCGGCGGCGCGGCCGTCGGGATGGCGGTCGGTGGCCCTCCGGGAGCCCTCGTCGGTGGCGCGATCGGCGCGGCCGGCGGTGCGGTGGCCGGTGAGGCCAGCGAAGGCGACGACGAGGCCGGCTCGGGGGCCGGCGGCGTGGCCGGCGGTCTCGCCGGGGCCGCGGTCGGTGGCGCTGTCGCGGGTCCTCCGGGCGCCGTCGTCGGTGGCGCCGTCGGCGCGGCCGGTGGTGCGGGCGCCGGGGACCAGGCCGAGGAAGAGGCCGAGGAGTCGAACCCCGACACCTCGTCCGAGACGCCTCGCTACTAGCTCACGCACTCGCGGCCGCGTCCCCGTCCACGACGGGGCCGCGGCCGCTTTCCATGTAGGGACGCCCACCGTGAACCGACCACTCCGGATCGCCCAGGCCGTGCCGCCCCAGGAGCGCGTGCCGCCAGAGGGCTACGGCGGCACCGAGCGTGTCGTCTTCGAACTCGTCCAGGAGCTCGTGAAGCGCGGCCACGAGGTGACCACGTTCGCCTCGGGCGATTCCGAGGTGCCGGGCGAGCTGGTCCCGACCGTTCCGACCGCGCTCCGACCGGCCGGCCACGGCGGCGACATCGGCGGCTACATGCTCGCGACGATGCTCCGCGTCCTCGATCGTCAGGACGACTTCGACATCGTCCACAGCCACCTCGAGTGGTTCTCGGTGCCGCTCGGTCGAGCGATGGAGCGGCCCCTGGTCGCGACCTGGCACGGCCGGCTCGATCTGCCGTTCTCGCGCGACATCTTCGCCGGCAATCCGCCCGGTCAGGTCGCGATCAGCGAGTCCCAGGCGGCCGTCCACCCGAACGTCGACTGGACGATCGTCCACAACGGCCTGACCCTCGACACCGCACCGTTCGAGCGGCGCCGCAACGACGACCTGGTCTTCGTGGGCCGCGTGACGCCGGAGAAGGGGATCGTGGAAGCGATCCGGATCGCCCGCGAGACCGAGCGCCCGCTGAAGATCGCCGCGAAGGTCGGCCCGACGCCGAAGGAGCAGGAGTTCGACGCGAACGTCTTCCGCCCCGCGCTCGAGGAGGCGGGCTCCTCCGTCGAGTTCCTCGGTGAGCTGTCGGGCGAGGATCGCGACGCCCTGTTCGCCTCGAGCTACGCCGTCCTGATGCCGGGATCGTGGCCGGAGCCGTTCGGGCTCGTCGCGATCGAGGCTCTCGCCTGCGGGGCGCCGGTCCTCGCCCGCCGCGTGGGCGGCCTGGACGAGATCATCCGCGAGGGGCAGGACGGCTTCTTCGGCGACGACGTGACCGAGCTGGCGTTCCTCGTCGATCGGGTCGATGAGCTGGATCGCGCCGCGATCCGCGCGTCGGTGATCGACCGGTTCTCCGCGGCGCGGATGGCCGACGGGTACGAGGCGGTCTACCGCCGGATGCTCGGCGAGGACGAGCCGGCGGCGACGGCCGTTGGCCCGGGCTCGACCGAGCAGAAGCAGACGAGCGGACGCACCGCGCCTCGCGAGGCCGCCAAGACGTCGTGATCGCCCGCTCCCGCGGGATCTCGCCGGTCGGCTGCCTGCCACGCCCGCGTCGCGTCGGCGGACGGCCCTCGCGCCCGGAGCACGACCGCGTGTTGGTCCGGCCCGGAACGACGCCATCGTTATCACGGTCGTTGGGAGCCGCCCAGGCCGGCTCGAGATCCGGGCCCCTCGTCCGCCCGAGCGCGGCCGGTTCGTCGACCGGGCGATCGTGAGGCGCTTCCCGCCCCGCAACCGCGCTCCGGGAACGATGGTGTCGCTACGGGGGTCGGCAGCGCCAGCGCTCGGCGCGCCGACGCGCCGCGTCTCCGGCGCCGCGTCTCCGGCGCCGCGTCTCCGGCGCCTCCCGCAGCCGGCTACGCCCGAGCCATCACCCGCCGAAGGAGCAGCCACGCGAGCAGCACGTAGCCCGCGGCCAGCCCACCGAGCACCCACAGCTGCCACGCCGCGACCGTCCCGCCACGGAACATGAAGTCGCCGAACAGCCGGATCCCGTTCGCCACCGGCAGCGCGTAGATCAGCGTCCGGATCGGCTCGCTGAACTCGTTGATCGCGAGCACGAAGCCCGAGAAGAAGACCGAGGCGAGGAGGAGCAGCAGCGACAGCTGGACGGCCTGCGGCTCGGAGTCCGAGAGCGCGGCGACGAGCAACCCGAGGCCGAGCGAGGACGCGATCAGCAGACCGGCGACGAGGGCGATCCAGGCCGGATCGGCGAGCATGGGGACCCCGAAGCCGGCGACGAGCACGCCGATCGTGACGAGCGCGACGAGACCGGCGAACAGCGCGAAGGCGATGAGCTTGCCGGCGATCAGCTCGGCGGTCGTGATCGGCGAGATCCGGAAGAGCTCGAACAGGCCGCTCGTCTTCTCGCGGACGACCGACAGCGCGATGAGGGTGATCGCCATGTGCTGGATGATCAGCGCGAGCACGGCCGGCCCGAAGTACTGGACCACCGACGGCGTGGATGGCGCCACGTTGTCGACGACGGCCTGAGCGGGCGCTGCGATGACATCCGGCGGGAGCTTGGAGACATCGCTCGCGCCCTGTTGGATCGCGTAGCCCTCGGTCTCGGCCGCCGCCGTATGGATCACCTGCCGGTTGATCGCCGCCTCGAGACCCCGCGCGAGGAAGATCGTGTAGCTGCTCTCGACGGGATCGGTGAGGTTGACCCGGACGTCCACCTCCGTCCGTTGGCCGGCCTTGAACTTCGCCTCGATGTCCTTCGGTGCGACGACGACGACGTCGACCTCCTGCGCCGCGAGCTCCTGCATGGCGGCGCCCTCGTCGGGCGTGACCGTCACGATCCGGAGGCCTTCGCCGGCGACGTCCTGGTAGGTCTGGGTGTCCGTCGGCAGACCCGACCCATCGGGGATCACCACGACCGTGTCGAGCGGCCGGCGGTAGCCGCTGTAGCCCAGCCCGAACAGCGCCATGATCAGGAACGGCCCGAGCACGAGGCTGAACAGGGCGCCCGGTCGGCGGGCGATCGAGACGAGCTCCTTGCCGACGATCGCGAGGATCCGGGTGAGCATCTTGAAGGGGCTCATGCCGCGGCCTCCGTCCCGTGCCGCGTGGACGAGCTGTCCTCCACCTGGCTGCCGTCGCCGGCGCCCGCTCGACCGAGCTCGGCCTCGTGGCGAGCGACGAGGACCGCGAAGATCTCGTCGAACGAGAGGCGGTGCTCGCGGGCCGACTCGATGTCGACGCCGCGCGACTTCACCTTCTCGACGACCAGCGGCAGCGCGGTTCCCGCGTTGTTGACGACGACGCGGAAGTGGCGCGGCCCGTCCTGGGTCACCTCGCCGACGCCCTCCATCCCCACCAGCTCGGAGCCGTCGTAGACGCCGTTCGTCTCGATGTCGAGGAGGTCGCCGTTCGTGGCGATCCGCCGGAGCTCATCCGGCGTCGCGAGGGCGATGATCTGCCCGCCGACGATCATCGCGACCGCGTCGCACTCCTCCGCCTCGCTGACGTGCTGGGTCGTGACGAGCAGGGTCCGCCCGTTGTCCCGGAGCCGGTGGAGCTCCTCCCAGATCGAGCCGCGGAGGAGGGGATCGATGCCGGCCGTCGGCTCGTCGAGGATGATGAGCTCGGGGTCATGGACGAGCGCGCATGCCAGCTCCAACCGGCGCTGCATCCCACCCGACAGCCGGCTCGCCCGCCGGCCGCGAGCGTCCCACAGCTCGACGGTCTTCAGGACCTGCTTGACCCGGGAGCGGCGCTTCCGCCAGAGCAGCCCGAACAGGCTCGCGACGAAATCGACGTTCTCGCCGGCGGTCAGGTCCTCGTAGAGGGTGAACGTCTGGGGCATGTACCCGATCCGCTCGCGATCGCGCCGGCTGAACTTCTTCGGCGTCTTCCCCAGCACGGAGATCTCGCCGGCAGACGGCGACAGCGCGCCGGTCAGCATCCGGATCGTCGTCGTCTTGCCCGACCCCGAGGGCCCGATGATCCCGAGGATCGTCCCGCGCGGCACGACGAGGTCGATTCCGCGGACGACCTCACGGTCGTCGAAGCGGCGCGAGACCCCGTGCATGACGACGAGCAGATCCCGCGGGTCGAGCGCCGGTGCGGGCACGGACTCGGTGCTCGCGACGGGCGCGTTCGCGTCTTCGACGGGGGGCTGGGCTGCCATGGGTCCTCCTGGGGGTCGACGACCCGTGGAGCGGGTCGTGCCGAGTCTGTCGATCTCGGCATCCCGATCGCCTTCGCGTCTCTCGCCTCCGTGATACGAACGCATCGCGGACGGCCCACGTGGGCCCCGGCCCGTCGCACGCCCTCCGCTGCAACGCGCGTGCGACCCGTCTCCCCGCCCGACGCTCACCGGCGCGACGGTCGATCGACGACGCTCCGCGGCGGATGAGCACCACGCCCTCCCCCACGGATGCCGATCGCCCCGCGATGGCCGGTCTGCGCTACTCGACCGACGATCGGCCGGGGATCACGCGGCGCCGCGCCGGGCGTGGCTTCAGCTACCGCGATCCCGACGGCAAGCCGGTTCGCGACGCGGCGACGCTCGAGCGGATCCGGAAGATCGTCATCCCGCCGGCGTGGACCGACGTGTGGATCTCGCCCTGGCCCAACGGCCACGTCCAGGCGACCGGGCGCGACGCCCGAGGCCGCAAGCAGTACCGCTACCATGCCCGGTTCCGCGCCCGCCGCGAGGACGCGAAGTTCGAGCGGCTCCTCGCGTTCGCCAAGGTGCTGCCCGCGATCCGTGAACGCGTCGATGCGGACCTGGCGCGGCCCGGTCTGCCCCGGGAGAAGGTCATCGCGGCCGTCGTCCGTCTTCTCGAGCTCACGCTGATCCGCGTGGGCAACGACGAGTACGCGAAGCTCAACCGCTCGTTCGGGCTGACGACGCTCCGCGACCACCACGCCAGGATCGACGGCTCCGAGGTCCGCTTCCGGTTCCGCGGCAAGTCCGGCCGCCAGCACGAGGTGGGGCTGCGCGACCGCCGCCTCGCCGGGGTCGTCCGACGCTGCCGCGACCTTCCCGGCCAGGAGCTGTTCCAGTACGTCGGCGCCGACGGCGAGCCCCATGACGTCGCGTCCGACGACGTGAACGCCTATCTCGCCGAGATCGCTCCGGGCGTGACCGCGAAGGACTTCCGCACGTGGGCGGGGACCGTCCTCGCGTGGCGCGCCCTCAGCGCGCTCGGCGACGGGGACACCGATCGCGAGAAGCGCCGCAACGTGGCGGCGGCGATCCAGGCCACGGCGGACAACCTGGGCAACACGGCCGCGGTCGCGCGCTCCGCCTATGTCCACCCGGCCGTCGTGGACGCGTACCTCGATGGTCGACTGCGGTCGGCGCTCGTCCAGGCGGCCGAGGAGACCGACGAACCGCCGGGCGCGACGGCGCCCGAAGAGGAACGAGCCGTCGTGACGCTGCTCCGGTCACGACTCCGCGACGACGTCGCCCGCGCGTCGTCGAAGCCGCGCCGGAAGCGCGGCGCAGGGACGAAGCGCGCCTAGTTCGCGCCGGTCATTTCGCCCCGGACGGGCCCGGCGCCGGAGCGGAGGGCGAAGCCGAGCTCGAGGCCGCCCCCGGGCCGGTTGGCCGCCCACGTCCGGCCGCCCATCGCCTCGATGATCTGGCGAGCCACGAACAGCCCCAAACCGCCGATCGGCTGGTGCGGCGCGTCGGCGACGTCGGGCAGGTCGAAGGCGCTCGCGAGGTCCGCCGGATCGACCGCCGGTCCGGCGTCGCTGACGACGACCTGGACCTCGTGGTCTTCCCGGCGCGACCGGATCTCGATCCCGAGATCGGCGTCCTCGGGCTGACGCGGCCGGCGGATCGCGGCCAGGACGAGGTTCCGACAGGCCTGGTCGACGTACGTCGCGTCGCCGTGGGCGACGACGTCGCCGAGGACGCCGAGCCGCCGGATCCGGACCGAGCCGTGGCGCTGCGTCGCGACCCGGATCGTGCTCTCGACGACGCGATCGATCCGGACGGGCTCGTCGAGCGGATCGAGGACGCCGCGCTCGATCCGGGCGAGGACGAGGAGGTCCTCGACGATGTCGTACAGCCGTGCCGCCTCCGCGCTGACGTCGTGGGCGAGCATCCGCGTCGCCGGCGGTGACAGGCCCGGTTGCCGGGCGAGGACCGACGAGCCGGCGTAGATCGTCGTGATCGGCGTCCGGAGCTCGTGCGACACGAGGCCCAGGAACGCCTCGCGAACCGGGCGGAGATCGCGACTGTCGGTGATGTCGCGGAGGACGAACACCATCGAGCGGCCGCTCGCCGCCGGGCCCTCGGGCGCGGCGCCGGCTCCGTTGTCGTCGAGGTCCACGGTCCGGAGCGTGAACCAGCGGTTCGGGCGATGGCGCTGGCGGAGGATCAGCGCGTCGCCGCGGGGGTCGTACTCGGTCGTATCGACGGTCGTCGGCTCGAACCGCGACAGGAGGTCGGTCTGGTTCTGGACCGGCCGATCGGCGAAGAGGCGATCGGCCGCGGCGTTCGTCATCCGGACCTGGCCGTTCGGCTCCATGACGAGGACCGCCTCGGGGACCGCGTCGACGAGAGCGCGGATCCCACGGAGATCCTCGTCCGGCGGCGTCATGCGCCGGCCGACGCGATCTCCGGCGGCGCGGCTCACCGCGCCGTCGTCGGAACTTGGATCCAAGGCCATGGCCATAGGGTGGGGCGTCCGAACGAACGGCATGGTCCCCGTGCCCGGAGCTTGCCTTTCGGCTCCATCGCATGCAGCCGGGGGACGCCGGCCAGGGCGGACACAGGTCGACGCCCCCGAAGTCGGTCCTCGGGGGCGTCGGAAGGGCATCGGGACCGCCCGCGGCGCGGGCGGTGGCGCGGTCTCAGTACGGCCGGTTGGCCGGATCGTCCGCGTCGTCGCGATGGCGGTTGATCTCGTCGCCGGCATTGCCGAGCGCGTCACGGACGTCGTCGCCGGCGTTCGCGACCTTGTCCGACAGGCTCTCTTCGCCGTCGGCCTTGCGCCACGTCTCCTTGGCCTTGTTGTCGACGTCGCGCATCGTTTCCTTCGTATCGGCCTTGATGTCCTCGTAGCCCATCGTTGGGGTACCTCCCGTGGTGGGCCGTGTGCCGGCCCGCTGCGGCGAACCTACTGGCGCGCACCTTGCGGCGGCGTCGGCGCGGCGGGGGCCTCGTGTCAGCCGGATTGCAGAGTCCCGGGAGCCGACGGCCACGACATCCCGGCTGTCATGCGCCTGCAAGCGGGCTCGCCACGCGGGCGTGTTCGTTTGCGTGCTCCCGGGCCTACCGTCTGGCCCAACGAACTCACGCATCCGGAGGGATGATCCATGACCAGCTCCACGACGACGACCACGAGCTCCACGAAGACGTCCGACGACATCGCGACAACAGCCAAGGGCATCGCGGCCGACGTGGCCGATCGAGCCGCGACGGCCGCCCAGCGCCTGCCGGAAGCGGCCTCGGCCACGGGCGCCCAGATCGAGCGCGCCAACCAAGCGATCCAGCGCGAGTCCGACGAGGTCCTCGCGGTCGGGACGTCGCTGTCCCTGGGCCTGGCGCTCGGCCTGCTCCTCGGCGGCGCCAGCCGGCTCCTCGTGATCATGGCCCTGATCCCGGCGACGATGATGGGCTACACCCTGTTCGACCGCCACAACGGCGTCCGCCCGACGACCCCCCGAACCCGATAGGTCGTCGCCGCCGACGGGCGGCGCAAGAATCAACCGACCGGTGCGCCGAACGGCGCACCGGTCTCTTGTTGTGTGGACGCGCGACCGAAGACCTGCGTTCGCGACAGCCGTGATTTCTGGCACCAGACGTGCGGAACGCCCGGAGGAGGGGGCTCCGGGCGTCCGCGGGATCGGGGTGAAGGCGCCCCGTCACAAGCGCCTCCACGCGTGGTGTGCTTCTGAGGTCGCGGTTCCCCGCGACGTTGATGCGAACAGTAGGCGGCGGGTCTCACGGTCTATCTTTCTTTGGAGCCGCCAGACCTTGCATCCGCATTACGACACGGGGATCGCGTCGGGGGCCGTCGGAGCGGCCAACCGGCCACGCGGCGCTGAGCAGGGGAAACGCGGGCTCCCGGACCCCCAGTGGTCGGAAGCCCGCGTGCCCAGTGTCCGGGCCTGCGGCTGACGCGCGCGTCAACGTCGACCGCGCGAGGCTTGCAGGCGCCTGTTGCTGGCTCTGCGAACATCGCTCCGCGCGCCCTCGCCGGGCTCCGGGGCGGCGTCACGCCATCGCGTCGGCGGTCAGGATCTCGAGGACGGCATCGCGAAGGTCGCGGGCCGTCGAGTCGCACCGGGTGGGCCGGGGTCCCTCCCCGCGTCCACCGATCAGGACGGTCCGGAGACCGGGCTTCCGATCGCCGCAGGTCGCCGGATCGGCCGTGACGTACCAGGAGCCGCGAGGCGGCTCGTCGGGCATCGTGTCGACGCGCCGCGTCCAGCGGATCAGGTCCGCGGTGGGATGGTCGCCCGCCGCCACGAGGATCGTCTCGTGGCCCGTCTCGGGCAGGTGAGCGAGCTGGGGAGCGGCATCCGGCGCGAGCGCGGCGGAGCCGTCGACGAAGATCGTGGTCATGCGGTCACCGTAAGCGACGCCGGCGCCGGGCGATCGAGTCGGACCTCGGCGGGCGTTGCAGTCGATCGGCAAACCGCGAACGCTTCGTCGAGTCCACGCACCGGGCATGGAAGACGCCCGCCCCGGCCGGAGCCGGGACGGGCGTCGGAGCGCCGGGATGGGTCAGGACGACTGCTGGTCGACCGTCCCGCGCCAGGCCCCGGTCTCGCTCCCGCGCGACTCGATGAACTGCTCGAATCGCTCGAGGTCACCCTTGACCCGGCGATGGACGACGCCCAGCGCGTCGCCAATGTTCTCGACCGGTCCCTCGGGATCCACGTCGAGCTGGAGCGTCACGCGCGTCTGCCCGTCGTCGATCCGGTGGAACGTCACGACGCCCGCGTTGTGGGCGCCGTCGACCGCCGTCCACGCGATCCGCTGGTCGGGCGTCTGCTCGGTGATCTTGGCGTCCCACTCCTTGGTCTTGCCGGCGATGTCGGCGACCCAGTGGACCGTCGTGTCGTCGAGCTGGCGGACGCTCTTCACGCCCTCCATGAACTCCGGGAAGGATTCGAACTGGGTCCACTGGTTGTAGGCGGTACGGACGGGGACGTCGACGTCGATCGTCTCGATGATCTCGGACATGTGGGCCTCCATGGCTCGGGTGAGGTGAGAAGAATCGGAACGCCCACCTGGGCTAGGTGGGCGTCCGGCTCTCGCTGGTGGCGGCTGGCGAGCAGCCGCGCTGGGCGCTGGGTCAGATGGCGCCGCGACCCGTCCGGGTCCGGCCGGTCACCGCGTTCACGACGACGACCACGATGATCGCGCCGATGACCGAGACGACGATCGAGCTCAGGTCGAGCGGACCGTCGATCGGCTTGGTGTTGAACAGGACACTCGCCAGGAAGCCGCCGACGAGAGCGCCGACGATGCCGAGGACGATGTGGCCGATGACGCCGAGGCCCTCGTCACCCTTGACGAGGAAGCCGGCGAGGTACCCGGCGATGGCGCCGAGAACGATCCAAGCGATCAAACTCATGGATTCAGGACCTCCATCCCAACTGGGGTTCTGTCGAGTCCCGGGGTGGGACCGGATCGGATCATCGGGGAGGGGTCGAGTCACTTCGACTACGGCCGCCCGGTTCCTCGTTGCATCCGTCTGTCAGCGCAGCCGGCCCGGTCGGCGAGGAGTCCGCCCGGAGGACGGGCGGGACAGACAAATGCGGCGCCGTCGACGTCGTCGTCTCGCTCAGCGCCGCATTGCCTGACGGTCGGTCAGCGGGAGCTGCTCCCGATCCGACCCGGTCCCCGATCGCCGCGAATGCCGAAGGGTCTCCTCCCGTCGGCGCCGGAGCCGAGCCTCGACGATCGCGCGCGCGACCTTGCGGCGGCGCAACGAGCCGTGCGGACGGGCATTGCAGCGGCCTTGCACCGATGGACGGACGAAGACGCCCCGGGCGGGGGCCCGGGGCGTCGTGAGCGGCGAGGGTCAGGAGGCGCTCGGCGCCGCCGACTCGGTCGTCGTGCCCGACGGGCTGCTCAGGTCCGTCGAGGGGGCGGTGCTCGGAAGCGTCGTCGTCGAGCCAGCGGGGCTGGACGTGCTGGACGGGGTGTTGCACGCCGCCACTGCGCCGCCCAGGGAGACGGCAAGGGCAAGGGCGAGCAGGATTCGCTTGGCCATGGTTGGGGATCCTCCGTTGCAGGGGCACCGAGCCTTCGGCACCTCGGTGGCCTGGGGCGACCACGGCGACCGACGATAGGCAAGGCTGCCCAACGTAGGCTCGGCGGCGCGCGAGCCGTCCCTTGCAGGTGTCTGACAGGTCGGGCGCGGAGCGGATGGACGGCCCGCGCCCGCTGCCACGTGCAACGAGCGTGATACGAGGGAGCTCCGCCGGCCATCTGCGGCTGCGACCGGCGATCCGCGATCGTCCGCGTCAGCGGGACGGATGCGGCCCGCGACGGGAACACAGGAGCGAGCATCGATGTTGCGGCATTCGGCGCTTCCGACCACGGAGGTCGATCACGAGGATCGATCGATGCGGGTCGTCGAGTGGGTGCTGGCGCTGGTGGCCGCGGTCGCGGCCGGGGTCCTGGCCTTCGTTCGTTGACGATCCGGGCCACCCTCTACCAGGCCCGGGGCGAGGACCTGACGGTCGACCTCGGCGACGGCGGGCCGGTCGAGATCAAGGACCACCAGCTCCTCTGGATCGACATGGACGACCGGGACCTCGCGGACCTCGGTCGGGCGGCCCACGCGGTCGGGCTCGAGGACGCGGCCCTCCGCCGTCTCCAGCGGACGGATCGCCGGGCGCGGATCCTGCGCCTGCCCGAGCGAGTGGTCCTGACCATCGGCGCGGTGGAACCCGACGATGACGACGCACGCCGGCGGGAGCTCGACATCGTCGTCGGCGAGAACCACGTGATCACCGTCCATGACGGTCCGCTCTCGGCGGTGGCCGGCTACGGCAAGGATCTCGCGGAGGAGCGCGAGATCGGCCGCCTCGACGCCGCATCGTTCACGGCCGGTGTCCTCGACGCCGTCTTCGCGGCCTACTTCCGGCAGATCGAGCTGATCGAGCGGGACATCGACGCGCTCGACGAGATCGCCGTCCGGACCGGCGGCGACGACTCGTTCCTCGACACGGTCCTGGCGATCCGCCGCCGGATCGCCCGTCTCCGCCGGGCGCTCGCCCCGAACCGCGAGGCGCTCCTGCCGCTCGCCCGACCGGACTTCGAGCTGCGCGCCGACCTGGGCCCGGTGTGGCCGGGGATCGTCGAGCGGCTCGAGCGGGCGATCGACTCGGTCGAGAACGCCCGCGAGCTCCTGATCGGCTCGTTCGACCTGTACCTGGGGCGCAGCTCGCAGCGCACGAACGACGTGATGAAGGCGCTGACGCTCATCTCGGCGATCTTCCTGCCCGGGATCATCCTCGCCGGCGTGATGGGCATGAACTTCAAGCTGGACTTCTTCGACAACCCCGAGAACTTCTATATCGTCGTCGCGGTGATGCTGCTCGCCAGCGTCGCGATCCTCGGGGTCGCCCGATGGAGGCGCTGGATCTAGGCGGGCGAGCTACAGCTCCTCGTCCATCACCCGGAGCGCGAAGCCGAACTCGGCGCCCGCGCCGTCGGGCCGGTTCGCTGCCCAGATCCGGCCGCCCATCGCCCGGATCAGCCGCGCGCACACGAACAGCCCGATGCCCGCGCCCGCTGCCGAGCGCGACGTCCCGGCCGACCGGAAGAAGAGCTCGAAGAGCCGGTCCGTCTCGTCGGGCGGGAAGCCCGGTCCGTCGTCGAGGATCCGAACCTCGACCTCCCGGTCGACCGCGCTGACGGCGACCGTCGCGTGGGTCGCCGGCCCGCCGTACTTCGCGGCGTTCGACAGGAGGTTCCGGACGACCTGCTCGACATAGGTCGGGTCGGCGATGACCGTCGGCAGGCCCGGCGCGATCTGGGTCTCGAAGGCCACGCCTGGCCAGCGCAGCTGCTCGGATGCGACGACCGACGGCAGGAGGCGCTGGAGGAGGACCGGCTCGGCACCCACGTCGCCGCCCTCGTCGCCGAAGCGGGTCATCGCGACGACGTCCTCGACGAGACGGTGGAGCCGCTCCGATTCCACCACGATGTCGCCGAAGATCTCGGCGCGCGTCGGCTCGTCCAGGTCGCCCGGCCGGCCGAGCACCTTCGCGCCGGCGTAGATCGTCGTCACCGGCGTCCGCAGCTCGTGCGAGAGGACCCCGATGAACGTGTCCCGGACGATCTGCCGCTGGCGCTGCTCGGTGACGTCGCGGAGGAGGACGATCGTCTCGCCGTGGCCGGCCTCGCCCTGGCCCGTCCGCCCGTCGTCAGCGGCGACCGGCCAGGTGCTGACCTCGATCCAGCGCTCCTCGCCGCGAACCCGGAGCTCCGCGGGGCCGCCGTGGCCGCCCAGCGCCGGCGCGATCCCGTCGGGGTCCTCCAGCTGGGCGAGGATGTCGGCGTAGGTCGTCTCCTCGACGTCGGGGAACGTGTTCTCGGCGGCCGGGTTCGCGAGCAGGATCCGGCCGGTCGGGTCGCACACGACCACGCCTTCGCCCATCGCCGCGATCACCGCGTTCAGCTCGGCCGCTCGGGCGTGCTCGGCCTCCGCGAGCCGGCGCAGGCGTTGCCGCGCGTGGATCCGGTCGCGGATGTCGCGCGAGATCGCGAGGAGCCGCGGCGGGGACCCGTCGAGCGTCACGGTCTCGAGCCGCACCTCGACGGGGAGCAGCGAGCCGTCCGGCCGGTGCAGCTCGATCTCGATCGTCCGTGCCGTCGCCGGGGCTGCCTCGAGATCGGCCACCGCCCGGTCGAGCGCGTCCCGGCCGTCCGCGTCGAGGTAGTCGGCGATCGACGACCCGACGAGCTCCGCGATCGGCCGTCCAAGCTGATCGGCGGCGCCCCGGTTGACCTCGTGGATCCGGCGATCGGCCGGATCGACCATCAGGACGGCATCGCCGGTCGCATCGAGAAGCC
>DASSMI010000059.1:0-7724 GCA_035688935.1 Candidatus Limnocylindrales bacterium
GTCTCGATCGGGTAGTAGATCATCGGCCGGTCGTAGATCGGCAGGAGATGCTTGTTCGTGACGATCGTCAGGGGGAAGAGGCGGGTCGCCGTCCCGCCGGCAAGGACGATGCCTTTCACGCCGTCACGGTAGCAGAGGCCCCCCTCAGGGAACGATCGGGCTGGCGGCGGGCGCGCTCGGCTCGATGCACGGCTGCTCGCCGCCCGGCAGGGCACCGCCTGGCCCGGTCAAGCCGCAGTCGATCGGCGTGTCGTCGGCGCCCGGCAGCCCGCCCTCGTAGTCGAGGATCACGAGCACGAACGAGAGCTGCTCGAGATCTGCCGTGGGCGCGAGATACGCGGTCTGGACCACCGAGTTCGCATCGTGCCGGATGTCGGTCACGACCCCGATCAGGAGGTTCTTCGGGTACGGCGACCGGATCCCGCCCGCCAGCTCGATCCCGGCCGTCAGCACCTGCTCGCCCTGGCTGACCTTCAGCGTCGAGTCGATGTTCTGCATGATCAGCGCGCCGCCGAGCTGGCCGACGACGTCGCCGCGGGCATGGCTGACCTCGGTCTGGCCGCTGACGGTCGAGCCGCCGTCGCTGATGAGGGTGACCGCGGATGCGGTCGGGCCGGCGGCGCTGACGCGACCCACCAGGGCACCACCCTCGCCGATCACCACGTCGCCGACCGCGATGCCGGCGTCCGTCCCCTTGGAGAGCGTCACGACGCGCCGGGTCTCGCCGGAGTCGCGGGCGATCACCTCGGCCGCCGCGGTCTCGTACTGGAGCGAGTTGCGGATCTGGAGCAGGGCCGTGAGCTGCTCGTTCTCCTGCTCGATCGCCTGGGCCTTCTGGTTCTCGGCCGTGAGCCGATCGACGTCGCGACGGAGCGCGGCGTTGTCCGAGTGGAGCTGCTGGATCTCGCCGATCGCCGACACGGCGCCGCTGATCGTGTCGGCGACGCCGTGGATCCCGCCCTGGATCGGCCGGAGGGCGTAGGCCATCGCGTTCTGGAACTCGGTGACGCCCGGGCTCGAGGAGATCGCCATCAGGACGAAGCTCGCGGACATGAGGATCGAGAACGCGACGGCGCGCCGGCGGGCGGCCCGGGTGGCGAGGAGCGAAGTCATCGGGGAGAGCCTACGAGGTCACGCGAACAGGATCGAGCGGGACCTTCGTCTCAGCGCGGCGCCCGGGCGTACGTGTCGGCGACGAGCACCCGCTCCATCGAGGGGTTGCTCATCTCCTGCAGGACGACGCCCGTCCCGCGCGCCACGCAGGTCAGCGGGTCGTCCGCGACGTGGACGGGCATCTGGGTGGCGTCGGCGACTCGGCGGTCGAGGCCGGCGAGGAGGGCGCCGCCGCCGGCGAGGACGATCCCCTGGTCCATGATGTCGGCGACGAGCTCCGGCGGGGTCTCCTCGATCGTGTCCTTGATCGTGTCGACGATCTGGACGACCGACGGCTCGATCGCCTCCCGGATCTGGTCCGCGCCGACCTCGACGCTCCGCGGCAGGCCGGTGAGCAGGTCGCGGCCGCGGAGGCTCACGCGCTGGGCGTCCCAGTCGCCGGGATAGGCCGAGCCGATCGCGATCTTGATGTCCTCGGCCGTCCGCTCGCCCAGGAACAGGTTGTACTCGCGCCGGGCGAACGCGACGATGTCCTGGTCCATCTCGTCGCCGCCGATCCGGATGCTCCGGCTCACGACGATGCCGCCGAGGCTGATGACCGCGACCTCGGTCGTGCCGCCCCCGATGTCGACGATCAGGCTGCCGGACGGCTCGCTCACCGGCAGGCCGCTGCCGATCGCGGCGGCCATCGGCTCCTCGATCAGGCGCGCCCAGCGGGCGCCGGCGTTCAGGGCTGCGTCGCGGACGGCGCGCTTCTCCACCTCGGTCACGCCGGACGGGATCCCGAGGAGCATCCGCGGCCGCGGGATCAGCCCGACGCGGTCGTGGACCTTGTGGACGAAGTACTTGATCATCTGCTCGGTCACGTCGAAGTCGCTGATGACGCCGTCGCGGAGCGGCCGGATCGCGGTGATGCTCGCCGGCGTCCGGCCGACCATCCGCTTCGCCTCCGCGCCGATCGCGAGGACGCGCTTGCTCTTCGAGTCGATCGCGACGACCGACGGCTCGCTCATCACGATCCCGCGGTCCCGGACGTGGACCAGCGTGTTCGCGGTCCCGAGGTCGATCCCGATGTCGCGGGAGAAGAGGCCGAGGAAGCGATCGAGCATGACGGCGGACAGGTCCTTCGCGGTGTGGGAGTCGCTGGTCGGTGGTCGCGAGGTGGGGTTGCGCTGCGGCTCCGCGACAGGACGGTGCGGATCGCGCGCTCAGGCGCAAGAGCCCGTGCAGTATACCCGCGGCGCTCGAACGGGCCCCGGGGGGAGCGCGCCGCTCGCGGATGGATCCTCGGGCCCGGTCCCACGGCCCGGCTCAGGGCAGGAGCGACCTGAGGGCGAACGTCACGTTCGCGGGTCGCTCGGCGAGCCGGCGCATGTACCACGGATACCAATGCTCGCCGTAGGCGATCAACGTCACGACCCGGAAGCCCGCCGTCACGAGCCGGCGCTGCTCCTTCGACCGGATCCCGTAGAGCATCTCGATCTCGTAGGTGCCGCGGTCGATGCCGGCGGCGGCTGCCGCGTCCGCGATCTGCTCGACGAGCTCCACGTCGTGCGTCCCGAGCCCGAGCCGGATCGGGCGGCCCTTGCCCGCGGTCAGGAAGCGGACCGCGAGGGCGAGATAGCTCGCATCGACTTGCCGCTTCGCCCGGTAGGCGATCGCCGCGGGCTCATCGTAGGCGCCCTTCACGAGGCGGATCGCCGGGTCGAGCGGCAGGAGCCGCTCGATGTCTGCGGCGGTCCGCTTCAGGTACGCCTGGAGGCAGATCCCCGTCCGTGGCTCGACCGCGCGCAGCCGCTCGTACAGACGGATCGTCGGCTCGGTGTAGGCAGAGCCCTCCATGTCGACCCACAGGAACGAGCCGGTGGCGGAGGCGTGGTTCGCCAGGCGGACCAGATGCTCGAACGTCCGCTCCACGTCGAGGTCGAGCCCGAGCTGGGTCGGCTTCACCGAGATCTCGCCGTCGAGCCCGCGGGCCTGGATCGCGTCGAGGACGTCGACGTAGTGGTCGGCGACCGCGTCGGCTTCCTCGATCGCGGTCAGGTTCTCGCCGAGCTTCGTGTAGATCGTGGCGATGCCGGCGTCGCGCAGCGGGATCGAGGCGTCGAGCGCGGACTCGAGCGTCTCGCCCGGCATGAACTTGCGGACGGCCCGACGCATGAAGAAGAGCTTCGGCAGGTTCGTCTTGAGCCAGGCATTCCGGGCCATCCACAGGAGCACGGTCCGCATGAGCCGATTGATCGCCGTCACACGTGGATCATGCCGGGCTTCGCGATGCTCCGCCGGGCGGTCCGGCGATCAGAGCGGCGACCGGCGCTCCGGTCGGTCGAAGCTCACTCCGCGGTCGCGGAGCGAGACCCACGCGTCGTGGCCCACGATCAGGTGGTCGAGCAGGTCGATGTCGAGGAGGCGGCCCGCCGCGAGCGCCTCCGCGGTCAGGTGGAGGTCGTCCGGGGACGCCGTCGGATCGCCGGACGGGTGGTTGTGGACGAGGATCACGCCCGTCGCGTTGAGCCGGACCGCGTCCCGGAACAGCTCGCCGATCCGCACGAGCGACGACGAGACGTTGCCCTGGTACACGGTCGCGACCCGGAGGACGACGTTCTTCGTGTTGAGGAGCACGATCCGGAGCTCCTCCCGCTCGAGCCGGCCCATCTGGAGGATCAGCCGGTCCGCGACGTCGCTCGGCGAGCGGATCATCCAACGGCCGGCCGGCCAGTCGGCCAGCAGGCGCCGCCCCAGCTCGAACGCTGCCGTGAGCTGGGCTGCCTTCGCGACGCCGACGCCCGGGACCGCCTCGAGCTCGATCTCGGTCGCCCGCGCCAGCCCGGTCAGGCCGTCGTGACGGGCGAGCGCGTCCTCCGCGAGGTCCACGGCGGAGCGTCCGCGTGAGCCGGAGCTCCAGATCAGGCCGATCAGCTCCGCCGCCGACAACCCGGCGGCTCCGCGCATCGCGAGCCGCTCGCGCGGCCGCTCGGTCGCGGGAAGCTCGCGGATCGCCCGGCCCATCGGCCGCCGCTCGTGCATGTGCCGCCTCGTCTGACGCGGCGGGTGGGGGCGTCCCCGGGCCCGAACGACGGAAGCCCGCCGATTCCTCCCGCCATCCGGACCCGGGAACACGACGAACGGTAGCGACGGGCTCTCACCGGGGGCTCACCGGCGCCTTCACGCGCGGTTCGCGCCGGGGGCCGTCGGCGAGCTAGGTGGCCCCACCCCGGACGGCGAGCTCGGCCAGGATCAGGAGGATCCCGTTGAACGCCATGTGGAGTCCGATCGGCGCCCAGATCGAGCGCGCCCGGACGAACAGCCAGCCGAGCGCGAGCGCGACCGGGACCCGCGTCAGGAACCCGATGAGGATCAGCGCGCCGACCTGCTCGAGGTTGTCGCCGCGGGCGTCGATCACGTGGGCGAGCGCGAACACGAGCGACGAGCGGACGATCGCGCCCGTCTCGCCGACCGTCCGCTGCCAGGCGGTGATCGCGAAGCCGCGGAACACCGCCTCCTCGGCGAGCGGCGCGATGACGGCACCGGCGATGAGCTGGACGATCAACCCGGCATTCGTCCCGGTCGGCGGCAGCGGCGACTCGGGGGTCTGGCCGAGCACCCGGACGAGGAGGCCGGCGAGGATCGACGTCAGGCCGATGACGGGCAGGGCGATCGCTGCACCGCGCAGGAGGTTGACCAGCTGATCCCGATCCAGCCGCCGCCAGCCCATCTCCGGCCACGACAATGCGTCCGTCCCGACCACCGTCAGCCGCAGGATCCCGACGAAGACGACCGCCTGGATCCCGATCGCGAGGAGGTTGACGACCGCCGGTGGCAGCGACGTGCTGCCCGGGATCCGCTCGAGGAGGAGCCCGACGGCGTATCCCACCGCGTACACGGCCGCCACGATCGCCGCGAAGACCAGGTACGGCGACGGCCCCGCGTACGCGGAGCCACGGGCGCGCCGCTCGATCGACTGGTTGCCGGCTCCGGCAACGAGTCCCACGGTGAGGACGAGCGGGCCGAGGAAGTACACGAAGAGCGACGACCGCGCGAGCACGCCGATGAGGATCAGCGCGATGCCGGAGATCGCCGCGAGCCAGCCGACGACGAACAGACCGGGCGCCGCCCGGCCTTCGATCGTGAACGTCGACAGCCCGGGACGGGTCGGCGGCGAGACCGGCGACGCGTCGGGACCCTCTTGGGACGGCGGTGGCTCCGCGGGATCGCGCGGCTCGAAGGAGTCCGAGGTCACCCTTCCGGCAGGACGTCCGGCGCGGTTCGCGGCGGCGCCGTCCGGGGCGACCGCCGCCGCTCGGGCATCACGCTCGAGAGCGCGCGCCGGTCGTCATCGGTTTCGACCCCGGCGGTTCGCGGTCGTCCGAACCGGGCCTGATCCTCACCGGGCAGCGCGGGCAGCGGCACCGGGCGGGCGGTGGAGGCCGCGAGCGCGGCCGCGGGTCGCTCGAAGTCCTTGCCGCACCACGCGCAGAGCGACCAGTCGAGGCCGACGAGGCGCGAGCAGTTCGGGCAGACGCGGTTGAGCCGTGTCCGGCACGTCGGGCAGATGATCCATTCGTCGTTCACCCGCCGAGCGCAGGTCGGGCAGCTCTTGATGGCCTCGACCTCGGCGAGGAGCGCTTCCTCGGCGAGGTTCCGCTCGTAGACCTCGCCGATCTTCTCGTGTGGCCGGATGATCTTGTAGACGAACACCGCCAACGGGAAGACGGGCAGGAAGACGATCACCAGGCTCGCGGCCAGGTACGGAAGGATCGCGTTCTCGGTCCGCTGCTGCATGTCGCGGAAGACCCAGTAGGCGCTCGCGAGCCAGAGGACGACGAGGTACGCCAGGATCGAGTAGAGAACGAACTGGACGACGGGGCTCCCGAAGAACCCGCCGACGGCCTTGCCGATCTCTCCGAGGATCTGGTCCATGCGGCTGGGTTGGCTGCCTCCGTGATGGCCCCGTCTGGTCGATCGTCACGGACGATCCCGGTCGATGCGGCCCGGCGTCCGGCGCAGTGTAGCAGCGCCTCGTGGCGTGTTCCGGGAGGCCCTAGACGTCCGGCGTTGCAGCCTCGTGACGGGCTCCGAGCTGGAGGCCGCCGCCCACGCCCAGCACGATCGCCCCGACGAGAACGACGAGGATCCCGATGGGACGGCTGGACGCCCCGAAGAGCGTCGACCAGATCACGCCCAGCTGGAGCGCCGCGAGGGCGATCGCCGGGACGCCGAGCGGGATCGATTCCACCCGACCGCTCAGCGTCGCCAGCGCCGTCATCGTGACGAGCCCCAGGGCGATGAGCCACGAACCGGCGAACGCGAGGCCCCACACGTTCAGCCAGACGGTCAGGAGGTTTCCGAGCGAGCCACCGCCCCAGGGCAGGACGAACCCGAACAGCCCGACGACCGAGCCGATCGCGATCGTCCGGCGAGCGGCCGCCCAGCGCGTCTCGGGCGTCCCGAGCGCCGCGAGCCAGTCGCGCGGCATCGCCGGAGCGGTCCGCGCCGGGAGCGCCGCCGCGGCCGCGACGCCGCCGGCCTCGGGCTCCTCCAGGCCGGTCAGGTGGGCCGATGGCGGGAGCCACGAGCCCGCGGGGACGCGCGGCTCGGGAACGGGCAGCGGCGCCATCGTGCCGGCCGGCGGCCACTGGACCTCGGGCGCTCGATCCGGCGCGGGCGGGGCGGTCGGATCGACGGCGTCGACCGGCTCGTCCCACCCGGCCGGCTCGAGGCCAGGGCCATCGTCCAGCAGCGGATCGTTCGCGGGCGGGAGGGCTTCGAGGGGTTCGGGGCGCTCGTCGTCCCAACCGGTTGATGTCACGGTCGTCGGCGGCCGCTGGACGGCGATCCCATCCAGGAACGCGCCGCATTCGACACACGTGTAGCGACCGAGAGCCGTGTCGCTCCCGCAGGCCGGGCAGACGACCGTCTTCGTCGCCATGGTCACCTCGCCGTGATCGCGCCGCCTACCGGAGAGCGGCATCGCGCGCTCAGGCTGCCATCCACCGCCGGATGGATCGATCCCCCGAGTGGCTGATGGACGGATGCCTCGATTGTCCCGGCCCGAACGCGCCGAGCTAGCCGGCGATCGCGGCCGCGCGCTCCGTCTCGAACGACATCGCGACGCTCCGCCAGGAGGCGATCAGGCCGGTCACGATGAGCGCCAGGCACCACGCGGCCGCGAAGGTCGCGAGCCCCAGCGCGGTCGCGAGCGGGTCGGCGAGCGGATGGACGAGGCGGTCCCGGGTGTCGGTCCAGACGACCGCGACGACGATCAGCACGGCGAGGAGGTCCAGGGCCAGGACGACGATCGTCAGGAGCGGGGCGACGAGCCCGCCGACCGGATGCCGGACGAGGTCCGCCGTCGCGCGCCCGACCGCCACGAGCACGGGCTCGTCGAGGAGGACGACGCGACGCACCGCGATCCCACCCACGATCTCGCCCGCGATCCAGGCGACGACGACGACCGCAACCGGGAACAGCGCGCCCGCGAACACGCGGAGGACGATGGGACCGGCATCCGACGGGTTGACGAGCTCGCGGTACGTGACGTCGATGATCCCGATCGAGCCGAACCCCAGCGCGAAGGCGAGGGGCAGGAGGCTGACGAGATGCGCGGCGGC
>DASSMI010000060.1:0-31625 GCA_035688935.1 Candidatus Limnocylindrales bacterium
CAGCACAGGGGACCGAGGCGTCGATGCGGCATGGCTCGCATCCGGATCCTCGACCCACAGTCAACGCGTCGCGTCGGCGCGCCGAAGGCCCGATCCGCGGGGCAGTTGCCGCCCTCGACCTCGACTGGTGCCGCGACGTCGCGTCCCCTGCGCTCCGGGCTCCGGGCCGCGACGACGGCGGAGGTCCGCGAGACCGTCGCCGCGATCCCCGCGTGAGGGCCGCGCTCGAGCGACGGGCGCGCCGGCTCAGCGGAGGCCCATCTTCTCCTTGACCTCGGCCATCGTCGCGGCGGCAAGGGGCGCGAGCCGAGCGGCACCGGCCTCGAGGATCCCGTCGACCTCGGCCGGGTGCGCCATCAGCTCGGCATAGCGCTCGCGCGCGGGCGCATAGTGCCGGACGATCCGCTCGGCGAGGACCTTCTTCATGTCCACGCAGCCCGTCCGAGCCGTCCGCTCGCCCTCCCAGAGCTCCTCGTAGTCGTCGCCGAAGAAGCGCTGGAGCTGGCAGACGTTGCAGACCTCGGGCCGGCCGGGATCCGTCCGCTTGATCCGCTGGGTGTCGGTCACCATCGACATCACCTGGCGCCGGATGAGATCGGGCTCGCCGAGGATGTCGATCGTGTTCCCGACCGACTTGCTCATCTTCCGCACGCCGTCGGTTCCCAGGACGGTCGGCGCCTCGGTGAAGACGGCCTGCGGCTCCGGGAACGTCTCGCCGTAACGCCGGTTGAACGCGCGGACGATCTCCCGCGACAGCTCCAGATGCGCCGCCTGGTCCCGGCCAACGGGAACGAGCGAGCCCTTGTAGATGACGATGTCGGCCGCCTGCAGGACGGGGTACGTGAGGAGGCCATGGTTCACGTCGTCGGGCTGCTGCTGGACCTTCTCCTTGTACGTCGGGGTGCGCTCGAGCCAGCTGACCGGCGTGACCGTCGCGAGGAGCCACATCAGCTCCGTGTGCTCGGGCCGATGGCTCTGGACGAACAACGTGCATCGGGCCGGGTCCAGCCCCAGCGCGAGGAGGCCCGCCGCCATCTCGCGTGTCCGCTGGCGGAGGACGTCCGCGTCGTGGGTCGACGTCAGCGCGTGGTAGTCGACGATGCAGTAGATCGCCTCGTACTGCTCGGCCAGGGCGACGTAGTTCCGGATCGCGCCGAGGTCGTTGCCGAGATGGACGAGGCCCGACGGCTGGATGCCGGAGAAGATCCGCGGCCGGGCGGGGTTCGCGGTGAGCGGCTCCTGGGCAGCGCCAGCCGCGGTCGGGAGGTCGGCGGTCATGGGCCGCGAGTGTAGCGGACCCCGTTGACGGGTCCCGATCGTCGGCGTAGCGTCACGCGACGTACCCCGGCGCGGGGACCGATCCGGCAGACGATCGGGCCACGAGGGAGAGGAGGACGCGATCGCGTAGAGCAGTCGTCGCGCCGCCCCTGGCCCTGCCTCGCTGACGGCAGCGTCACCTGCCACCCGCAGCGTCCCTCGTGTTGAAGGAGCCCACCTTGGCCACGATGTCTGCGACCGCGTCCGCGCGACCCTACCGCCTGCCATTCGTGATCGCGGCCTCGGCCGCCGGAACGATCATCGAGTGGTACGACTTCTACCTGTACGGCGTCCTTGCCGCGTTCTTCGGCACGCAGTTCTTCCCGCCCGGGAACGACGTCGCCGGTCTCCTCTACTCGCTGGCGTTCTTCGGCGCGGGCTTCGCAGTCCGTCCGTTCGGCGCCGCGGTGTTCGGTCGGATCGGTGACCTGACGGGCCGGAAGTTCACGTTCCTCCTGACGATCACGATCATGGGCCTCGCCACGGCGGGCGTCGGGATCCTGCCCACCTTCGAGCAGATCGGCGTCCTCGCGCCGATCATCCTCGTGACGCTCCGGCTCGCCCAAGGCCTTGCGCTCGGCGGCGAATACGGCGGCGCGGCGATCTACGTCGCCGAGCACAGCACGGACGAGCACCGCGGGCGCAACACCAGCTGGATCCAGACGACCGCCACGATCGGCCTCCTCCTCGCCCTCCTCGTCATCTTCGTCACGCGGACGTCGATGTCGGCCGCGGACTTCACGAGCTTCGGCTGGCGGATCCCGTTCCTGCTCTCGGTCATCCTCGTCGCGATGGCGCTCTACATCCGGATCCGGCTGCAGGAGACGCCCCTGTTCTCGCGACTGAAGGCGAGCGGCAAGTCCTCGACGTCGCCGTGGCGCGACTCGTTCGCAGACCCGGCGAACCGGCGGCTGATCCTCCTGGCCCTCCTCGGCGGGACCGCAGGACAGGCGGTCGTCTGGTACCAGGGTCAGTTCCAGGCCCTGTTCTTCCTCCAGACCGTCCACGGCGTCAAGTTCCAGGACGCCTACCTGATCGTCGGCACGGCGATCGTCCTGGCCCTCCCGTTCTTCTACGTCTTCGGCCGGCTGTCCGACCAGATCGGCCGGAAGAAGGTCATCCTGACCGGCTGCCTGGTCGCGGCGATCACCTACTACCCGATCTACAACCTGATGTCGTCGTTCGCCCACCCGCAGGGGACGTTCAGCTCTGCGGCGGGCAAGTTCGTGGACGCGGCCGGAAAGGCGACGGTCGCCCAGCCGGAGATCCTGCCCCTGATCGCGCTGGTCTGGATCCAGGTGGTCTACGTGGCCGCGGTCTACGGCCCGATCGCGGCGTTCCTGGTCGAGTTCTTCCCGGCGCGGATCCGCTACACGTCGCTGTCGATCCCGTACCACATCGGGAACGGCTGGTTCGGCGGCTTCCTCCCGCTGATCGCCGGGCTGATCCTCACCGCGACCGGCAACATCTACGCGCCGCTGATCTACCCGATCGTCGTCGCGTTGATGACCGTCGTCATCGGGTACCTCTATCTCCAGGAGAGCCGGCACGTCCGGATCTGGGACGAGGTCGGCGGTCACGAGGTCGAGCCGGGCTACGACGACGCCCCGTCACCGGCGGGTTCGCTCGCCGGCTGATCATCGAACTCCACGCCACCCGAACGCGCCGGACACCGTCCGGCGCGTTCGATTCGGAGCGGGCCTCGGCTACCATTCGCCGCGATGACGCCGCCGTCACGAGCCCATCGCCGATGAGTCGCGCGCCTCTGCGCGTGGCGGTCCTCGGCGCAGGCACGGTCGGGCGCGAGGTCGTGCGAGCGTTGATCGAGCGCGGCCGCGAGCTGACCGCCGCCGACGGCGCGCCCCTCGAGCTCGTCGGCGTCGCGGTTCGCGACCTCCCGCGCGCCCGGGGCGCCGGCATCCCGGCGGCGCTCCTGACCGACGCCCCGGCCCACCTCGTCGCCGACCCCGACACGGACGTGATCGTGGAGCTGATGGGCGGCGACGAGCCGGCCCACACGCTGATCGCGGCCGCCCTCGGTGCCGGGAAGGCGGTCGTGACCGCGAACAAGCACGTGATCGCGCATCACGGCCCCGAGCTCGAGGCGACGGCCCGCCGGACGGGCGCCGCGCTCCGGTTCGAGGCTTCGGTCGGCGGCGGCATCCCGGTCCTCGGCCCGCTCGCGACGGACCTGGCCGGGAACCGCGTCAGCGCCGTTCGGGGGATCGTGAACGGGACGACGAACTACATCCTCAGCGCGATGACGGACGAGGGCCGCGACTACGCCGACGTGCTCGCCGCGGCCCAGGCGGCCGGGTACGCCGAGGCCGACCCGAGCGGTGACGTCGAGGGCCACGACGCCGTGAACAAGCTCGTGATCCTCGCCCGCCTCGCGTTCGGCGCCTGGATCGACCCGGCCGACGTCGCGACGATCGCCAACGAGGGACCGGGCGCCGGCCGCCCGGGGATCACCGGCGTCGGAGCGGGCGACATCGCGTCCGCTCGATCCCGGGGCGACGTCGTGAAGCTCGTCGCGGCGGCAACCCGCGAGCCGGGCGGCGCGATCCGGGCGAGCGTCCTCGCGACGCCGGTCTCGGCGGAGGCGCCGCTCGGCCGCACGGGCGGCGTCCTCAACCGGATCGAGATCGATGCCGAACCCGTGGGCACGGTGGCCTTCAGCGGGCCCGGCGCCGGCGGGGCCGCGACATCGAGCGCCGTCCTCGGCGACCTCGTCGCGATCGCCCGCGGCCTCGGCTCGACGTGGGCCGGCCTGCCGCCGGCGGGCCGGGCTGGGTGAGCGCACCGAGCGGCGTCGCCCGCCCCAGCCTCGTCGAGCGCTACCGGCCGTACCTCCCCGTCTCGGACTCGACTCCCGTCCGCAGTCTCGGCGAGGGGATGACGCCCCTCGTCCGCCTCCCCCGGATCGGCGCCCGGCTCGGGATCGCCAACCTCTATGCGAAGGTCGAAGGCCAGAACCCGACCGGCTCGTTCAAGGATCGAGGGATGGTCGTCGCGGTCGCCAAGGCGGTCGAGGATGGCGCCCGCGCGATCATCTGCGCCTCGACCGGGAACACGTCGGCGTCGGCCGCCGCGTATGGCGCCGCCCACGGGATCGAGGTCGTGGTCGTTCTCCCGGCGGGCAAGATCGCGATGGGCAAGCTCCTCCAGGCGATCGTCGCCGGCGCGAAGGTCGTGGCGATCGACGGCAACTTCGATGCGGCGCTGCGGGTGGTGCGCGCGCTCAGCGAGCAGGACGACCACCCGATCACGCTCGTCAACTCGGTCAACCCGTTCCGGCTCGAGGGCCAGAAGACCGGCGCGTTCGAGATCTGCGACGACCTGGGGCGTGCGCCCGACATCCTCGCGATCCCCGTCGGCAATGCGGGCAACATCAGCGCCTACTGGGCGGGGTTCCGCGAATACGTGGCCGCGGGCGTCGTCGCCGCGACGCCGGCGATGTGGGGCTTTCAGGCGGCCGGCGCCGCGCCGCTCGTCCTCGGCCGGCCGGTCGAATCCCCCGACACGATCGCGACCGCGATCCGGATCGGCAACCCGGCGTCCTGGGCGAAGGCGATCGCGGCGCGCGACGAGAGCCGTGGCCGGATCGATGCCGTGAGCGACGACGAGATCCTCGCCGCGTACCGGGCGCTCGCTGCCGAGGAGGGGATCTTCTGCGAGCCGTCGTCGGCGGCGGGGTTGGCGGGGGTGACGCGGGCGGCCGCCGCGGGCGACATCCCGGCCGATGCGGTCGTCGTCTGCGTCCTGACCGGGTCGGGCCTGAAGGATCCGTCGACCGCCGAGTCGATCGCGGGCGATCGCGCCGTGATCCACGCCGAGCCCACCGTCGGATCGGTCGCGGTCGCCCTCGGATGGTGACGAACTGGCTCGCGGAGCTCGACGGCCGGCGGGTCGCGGTCGAGGTGCCGGCGTCGAGCGCGAACCTCGGCGCCGGCTATGACAGCGTCGGCGTCGCACTCGGGCTGACGAACCGGGTCGAGGTCGAGGTCCGGGGCTGGAGCCGCGGCGAGATCGAGCTGACCGTCGACGGCGAGGGCAGCGGCGAGCTGCCGGCCGACCGCACGAACCGTTGCGTGCAAGGGATCGAGGCCGCGCTCCGCGAGGTTCGCGGGGAGCTGCCGGACGGCGTCGGATGGCGGATCTCGATGCGCAACGAGGTCCCCCTCGCGCGCGGCCTCGGATCGTCCGCGGCAGCCACGGTCGCGGGGGTCGTCGCGGGGAACCACTTCCTCGGCGAGCCGCTCACGGCCGGCGATCTCCTCCGACTCGCGACCGCGATCGAGGGCCATCCCGACAACGCCGCGGCCGCGCTGCTCGGCGGGTTCACGGTGAGCACGTCGACCGACGCCGGGATCGAGGCGCTCCGGTTCGATGCACCGCGCGACCTCCGGGCCGTCCTGTTCATCCCGGATCTCCGCCTCGCGACCTCCGACATGCGGGCCGCCCTGCCCGCCGAGGTTCCGCTCGCCGACGCCGTCGCGAATCTCGGGCGGGTTGCGGTCGGCGTCGCGGGGATCGCCCTGGGTCGCTACGAGATGCTCCGGGTCCTGACCGTGGACGCGCTCCACGAGCCCTACCGTGCCGCGGTCTATCCGCAGCTCCCGCGCCTCGTCGAGGCCGCGCGCGAGGCAGGCGCGATCGGGGCGTGTCTGTCGGGCGCCGGCTCCACGGTCCTCGCCTTCTCGGACTCCGTCCGGAGGATCACCCGGATCGAGGCCGCATTCACGGCGGTCGCCGCCGACACGGACCTGCCCGGCCGCGTGACCGTCGTGTCGCCGCGCAACCTGGGAGCGCACATCGTCCGGTCGTGACCGTGGGGTCCGGGGCCGTCCGGACCGGTCGCGAGACGTTCGCGATCGTCCGCCCCAGTTGACCGCTGAGCGCACACTCGCGCCATGGACGGGCTGCTGCAATCCGTCGGCAACGGCATCGCCGGGATGATCTCGGGCTCGTTCGCGGTCATCGGCGAGGTGCTCCGGGGGACGGTCGACGCGCTCAACCGCGCGCTACCCGGTGGGATGCTCGCGGCGCTGGTCTTCGTCGGGCTCCTCGTCGCGGGTTGGCAGCTGGCGAAGCGCTAGCTCGCGACGCGCCACCGGGCTCTACGGCCCGCTCGACCCGTCGTTGTCCTCCGCTCGCCGCTCGCCGCCTTGCGCCGGCGGCGTCCACGAGTAGCTCGAGAACCGTTGCTGGCGGCGGACGAGATCGTCCGCCCGATCCTGGTCGAACCGGGCGAGCTCCAGCTCCCGGGCGCGCTCGTCGGCGTCGAGCGCCGCGTCGTCGGGCTCGGGCTCCCCGTCGGGGGCCGCGGGATCGGCCCGCCCGCCGCCGAGGAGTCGGCGCAGGAAGCCCACCTCAGCCGCCGGCGATCGGGCTCGGGGTCCGGCCGCGGACGAAGGTCAGGGTCTCCTCCCAGGCCTGGCGGCTCGCGTCCGCGAACTCGTCCGCCTTGCGGTCGAAGAAGCTGTGCGGCGCGCCCGCGTAGACCACGATCCGGTGGTCCGTTCCCGCCTTGGTCAGGGCCTCCTCGAAGGCCTCGATCATCTCGGGCTTGATGCCTTGATCGGCCCCACCGAACAACCCGAGGATCGGGTTGGAAATGTCGCCGGCGACGTCGACCGGGGCGGGCACGCCACCGCGACCGGGCCCGACCGGCCAGCCGTAGAACCCGATCGCGCCCGCGAGGTCGAGCCCGAGCGTGCCGCTGACGAACGCGAGGCGGCCGCCGAAGCAGAAACCGGTCGTGAACAGGGCGTCGACGCGCCGCTCGTTCTGCATCCGGAGCTGGTCGGCGGCAGCGCGGATGTCGGCCGACACGCCCGCCCACGTCACCTTTTCGACGTGGGTCATGTGCTCGAAGTCGTCGCCGCGCCGGTCGACCCCGGCCGTCCGGCCGAAGTAGTCGATCGCCAGCGCGTCGACGCCGGCCTCGGCGAAGCGCAGCGCGAGCTCCTCGTAATACGGATGGAGGCCGCGCACGTCCGGCAGGATCACGATGCCGGCGCCGGTCGGCGTGGTCGCCCGAGCCAGGAATGCGCGGAACCGGTTGCCGTCGTCGGCGACGAGGGCGAGCTCGGTCGCGTCCAGCGCGCCGCCCTCGATCGGCGCGATCGGTGGCCGGGAGTCGAGGTCGAAGCACATCGGGGCGGGTACCTCCGCGGACAGGCTACTGCGGTTCGGCGAAGTCCGAGATCACGGCCGGTTGAGCGGGTCGCGGGATCCGACGCGCCCCGCCGCCCCCCGCAACCGTCCCGTCACCGGGAGGCCCGGAACCGCGGCGGTAGAATGTCTCGATGCCTGCCGCGCCGCTCGTCGTCCAGAAGTTCGGGGGGTCGAGCCTCGCCGACGCGGACCGCATCCGCCGCGTGGCACGGAGGATCGCCCGCGAGCGAGCTGCCGGGGCGGACCTCGTCGTCGTCGTGTCGGCGATGGGCGATACCACCGACGAGCTCCTGGGCCTCGCGGCGGCGATCACCGACCAACCCGACGACCGCGAGCTCGACATGCTCCTCGCCACCGGCGAGCACCAGAGCGCGACCCTCGTGTCGATGGCGCTCCATGCGCTCGGCGTCAAGGCGATCAGCCTGAGCGGGCCGCAGGCCGGGATCACCACGGACGGGCGCTATGGCCAGGCCCGGATCGCGAGCATCGAGCCCGATCGCGTGCGGCGCGAGCTCGACGACGGCAAGGTCGTGATCGTCGCCGGGTTCCAGGGCCGAGCCGCCGCCACGGACGCGACCGACGCCACGGGCGCCGAGATCACGACCCTCGGCCGGGGCGGCAGCGACACGACCGCGGTCGCGCTCGCGGCGCGCCTCCGGGCGAACCGCTGCCAGATCTTCACCGACGTCCGCGGCATCTACACGGCGGACCCGCGCCTCGTCGGCGACGCCCGTCAGCTGCCGATCATCGGCTACGAGGAGATGCTCGAGCTCGCCCACCAGGGCGCGCAGGTCATGCAGACGCGAGCCGTCGAGCTCGGGTGGGTGAACGGCGTCGTCATCGAGGTCCTCAGCTCGTTCGAGGACGCCCCCGGAACGTTGATCAAGGAGGACCCGCTCGTGGAGCAGCGGAACAAGGTCCGTGGCCTCGCCCACGATCGGAACGTCGCCAAGGTCACGGTCGTGGCGGTGCCGGATCGACCGGGCATCGCGCGCAGCCTCTTCAGCCCGTTGGCCGAGGCCGGCGTCAACGTCGACATGATCGTCCAGAACGTGGGCCACGGTGGGGAGACCGACCTGTCGTTCACGGTGCCGCGCGTCGAGCTCGGGAAGACGAAGAAGACGCTCGAGGCGGTCGTCCGGGACCTCGGCGCACGCGAGATCACCACGGATGCCTCGGTCGCGAAGGTGAGCATCGTCGGTGCCGGGCTCCACAACGCGCCCGGGTACGCGGCGCGGATGTTCGGCACGCTCGCCGACGCCGGCGTGAACATCGAGATGATCTCGACGTCTGAGGTCCGGATCACCTGCATGATCGCGGAGGAGGAGCTCGAGACGGCCCTTCGCGCGCTGCATGCCGCGTTCGAGCTCGAGCGGCCCGAGCCGGCGGCGCTCGAAGCGGCGGCGGGAGGTCGGTGACGGCCGCCACCGGCACGGCGCCGTCGGAGCGGACCGCCACCGTGCCGGCGCCGACGATCGGACGCCTCGAGCGGTTCGCGGCCGTCGGATCGACGAACGACGTCGTCCGCGACTGGCTGGCGGCCGGCGAGCCCGAGATCTGCGTCGCGGTCGCCGATGAGCAGACCGCCGGGCGCGGCCGGAACGGCCGGACCTGGACGGCCCCGCCGAACGCCGGGCTCCTCCTCTCCGCCGGGTTCCGGCCGACCTGGCTGCCGGTCGATCGAGTGTGGCGCCTCGCCGCGACGGTCTCGATGGCGATGGCCGAGGCGGCCGAGGAAGTCGCCGGACTGGCCGACGGCTCGATCGGCCTGAAATGGCCGAACGACCTCTTCGCCGACGGGGACGGGCCGCTCCGGAAGCTGGGCGGCGTCCTCGGCGAATCCGACGGGCTCGGCACCGATGACCCGCGTGTCGTCGTCGGGATCGGCCTGAACGTCGACTGGGCGGCGGCCGATTTCCCGGCGGACCTCCGGTCGACGATGACCTCGCTGCGGGTCCTGGCCGGGCGACCCGTCGACGCGGATCGGCTGCTGAGCACCTTCGTCGAGCGGTTGACGGTCCTGGTCGGGTGGCTCCGCGACGGGGCATTCGATGCCCGCCAGTGGATCGACCGGCAGGTCACGACGGGTCGGACGATCGACCTGATCGCGCCCGACGGAGCGATCGAATCGGTCGTGGCGCACGGCGTCGACCCGAACAGCGGGGCGCTCCTGGTCGGCGACGGGCGGAATCGTCGGTCCGTGTTCGTCGGCGAGATCCGTCACGTCCGCCTGAGCGGGGTGTAACGCGATGGCGCGTTCGGTGTTGGGAAGATCGACGGGCCCCGAGCGGGCCGCGTCCGCACCACCCGAGCGAGGAGCTCGGGTCGCCCATCTCGATCGCGACCGGGCGCTCGTCGAGGCCGCGCAGCGCGATCCACTCCAGTTCGACGCCCTCTACCACAGGTATCTGGCCCAGGTGTACTCGTACGCGTACTACGAGCTCGGCGACCATCACGAGGCCGAGGACGTGACCGAACGCACGTTCCTCGCGGCCCTCGCCGGCCTGTCCCGATTCGACGAGCGCGCGCGCCCGGCGGACGGGGAGGGCGCCTCGACGTTCCGTGTGTGGCTGTTCCAGATCGCGCGGAACACCGTCTCGAACCATCGTCGCGGGCGGCGTCGCCATCCCGAGGAGCCGCTTGCCGCGGCGGCGAGCGTCCCGGACGCGCTCGATGTCGAGGCCGGCGTCGCGACGCGGGACGATGCCGCGGCCGCCTGGCGCGCGGTCGGGAAGCTGCCGGCCGATCGCCGCCGCGCGGTGGTCCTGCGCTTCGTCGACGAGATGTCGACCGCGGAGATCGCCGGCGTCCTCGGCAAGACCGAGGGCGCCGTGCGCGTCCTGATCCACCGAGCGCTGCGGTCCGTTGCGCGCGAGCTCGGCACGGGTCGATGACCTTCGATCGGGAGACGGCTTCCACCGACGCCCTGCTCACCGACCTCTACCTCGACGCGCTGCTCGCCGGGGCCGTCCTCGACGTCGTCGACGGGATCGCGCATCCCGACGCCGCTGGCGGGCCGGGACCCCGGCTCGATCCGGCGGCGCGGCGAGCCGCCGACCGGCTCCGTCGTGATCTCGTCCGCGTCCACCCATCGTTCCGCTTCGAGGAGCGCCTCGCCACGAGACTCGCCGAGGCCGCCGTCGCGCTCCGCGTTCCGGTTGCGGCCGGGGCGGAGGGTCGCGTCGTCCCGTTCCGGCCGTCGCCTGGCGATCCGCTCGATCCCGACGCGATGGTCCCGGTCGCCCAGGAGGTCGCCGAGGGCCTGCTCCTCGACGCCCGCCGCCGCCCGAACGGCCGCCCGCTCCTCATCGGCGGCGCCCTGACCTCGGCCGCGCTGTCGATCGCCGGGGCTGCCTACGTCGCCTGGCGACGCGGAAGGCCCGTGCGCGACGACCCGATGGCCCGTGCCGCCCGCGCCGTCCGCGAGGCGCGGCTGGCCGATCGCGCCTCGAAGGTCCTCGACTGACATGCCGATCAAGCTGCCGTCGTTCCGCCCCCGCCGCGACGCGTACCCGCCGGATCTCTGGACGAAGTGCCCGTCGTGCGGCGAGATGCTCTTCAACAAGCAGCTCGACAAGGTCCTCCGCGTCTGTCCGTCGTGCGGGCACCACTTCCGGCTGTCGGCCGACGCCCGGATCGAGATGCTCCTGGACCACGGCTCGTTCGCGGAGCGCGATGCCGGGCTCGAATCCGAGGACCCGCTCGGGTTCGTCGACCAGAAGACCTATCCCGACCGGATCGCGGCCGCGCAGCTCGCCACCGGGATGCGCGACGCCGCGGTCTGGGGAACCGGCACGATCGAGGGACGGCCGGTCGCGATCGCGGTCATGGACTTCGGGTTCATGGGTGGGTCGATGGGCGCGGTCGTGGGCGAGAAGGTCACCCGGGCCGCGGAGCACGCTCTCGAGGCGCGGATCCCCCTGGTCGTCGTCGCCGCGTCGGGTGGCGCCCGGATGCAGGAAGGCACGCTGTCGCTCATGCAGCTCGCGAAGACGGTCGCCGCGCTCGAGCGTCTGCGCTCGGCCGGGGTGCCCTTCCTCAGCCTGCTGAGCGACCCGACCACCGGCGGCGTGTTCGCCTCGTTCGCGGTCCTGGGCGACGTGAACATAGCCGAGCCGAACGCGCTGATCGGCTTCGCCGGCGCCCGCGTCTCGGCGGGAACGATCGCCCAGGAGCTGCCGCCCGGCTTCCAGCGCTCCGAGTTCCTGTACAGCCACGGCTTCCTCGACCGCGTCGTCCACCGGTCCGAGCTCCGCGCCGAGATCGCGGCGCTCCTCCGGTTCCTCGTCGCGCGTCCGGTCCCGCCGAGTGACGCCGACGACGGCTCGGACACGCTGGGCCTGCCGAGCTTCCGGCCGCTGTCGTTCCTCTCGAACCTGGCCGACCGTGTCCTGCCGCCGGAGCCGGAAGCCTCGGAGCCGGCCACGAACGGCAACGGCACGGGACGGCCGGTGTCACCCGAGGAGGCGCCGCGTGGTTGACCGGATCCTGGGCCGCGGCCGCGAGGCCGGGTCGGCGACCGAGACCGCCGCAGCCGTTGCGGCCGCGGCGGTGCCGGCCGATCCGAAGGCCGCGACGTGGGCGCGCGTCCAGCTCGCGAGGAGCCTCCGCCGGCCGCGGATCCTCGACCTCATCCCCGAGCTCGCGGAGGAGTTCGTCGAGCTCCACGGGGATCGCCTGTTCGGTGACGACGCGGCGGTCGTCGCCGGCCTCGCCCGGATCGGCGACCGGCGCGTCGTCGTGGTCGGGCAGCAGAAGGGCGCCGACACCGAGGAGAACATCCGCCGGAACTTCGGGATGCCGCACCCCGAGGGCTACCGGAAGGCGATGCGGGTCATGGAGCTCGCCGAGCGGCTGGGCCTCCCGATCGTCACGTTCGTCGACGTCCCGGGTGCGCATCCCGGCCCCGAGAGCGAGGAGCGCGGCATCGCCGAGGCGATCGCCCGTTCGATTGGGCTGATGAGCCGGCTCCGGACGCCGATCGTCGTCGTCATCACGGGCGAAGGCGGCTCCGGGGGCGCGCTCGCGATCGCGGTGGGCGATGTCGTCATCGCGCTCGAGAACGCGGTCTACTCGGTCATCAGCCCCGAGGGCTGCGCGTCGATCCTGTGGCGAACGTCCGACGAGGCCCAGACCGCCGCGCTCGCGATGAAGATGACGGCCCAGGACCAGCAGGCGCTCGGCGTCATCGACATCGTCGTCCGCGAGCCCGAGGGCGGCGCGCAGGAGGACCCCGCCGAGACGGCGCGACGGATCCGGACGGTCGTCCTCGAGCAGCTCGAGGCCCTGACCCGGATCCCGGTCGACGCGCTCGTCGATGCCCGGTATCGTCGGTTCCGCGCGCTCGGCGCCTTCCGCGAGGTCGAGGCGGCGCCGCCTCCGGCCCCGGAGCGGCCGGGCATCGCCGATCGACTCCGCAACCTGCTCGACCCCGGCCGCTGGTCGGGCATCACTTCGACACCCGCCGGCCGGTCCGACGACCTGCCGGCTCGCGACGAGGTCTGACGCCGTGCCCGACAAGCCCCGACCGCCCGAGCAGCGCCCCGCCGACCAGCGCGCCGCCGACCATGCCGCGATCGGGCGGCTCGCGGACGAGCTCGTCCCGGCCCTGATCGCGAAGCTGTCGGCGAGCGGCCTCGGCGAGATCGAGGTCGGCGAGGATCGCTGGACCGTCCGCGTCCGCCGGCCGGCCGACGGCGCTGGAGGGCACAGCCGCCGGTCGACGGACAGGGCGTCGCGCTCGCAGCCGGGCCACGCCGGTCACGGTCATGCGCCGGGCGGATTCGAGGGCCACCGGACCGCCCGCGACGGGGGCGCGGGACGCCCGTCGACGCACGCCTCGTCGAACGGATCCGGGCCGGGCGCCGTCGACGGGGCCGGCCACCGCGGCGGCGACGGCGCGACCGACGGTCATCGCGTCGTCGCGACCTCGCCCGCGGTCGGCGTCTTCCAGCCGAGGGCCGAGCTGACGCCCGGGACGAGGGTCCGGTCGGGAGAGCGGCTCGGCGCCGTCGACGTCCTCGGGATCCCGCAGGAGGTCATCGCCCCGTCCGACGGGATCGTCGGCGCGAGCCTCGCCGAGCCCGGGCAGGCCGTCGAGTACGGCCAGGACCTCGTGATCATCGAGCTCGCCGCGCGCGCCGCCGAACGAGCCGCCGATCGGGGAGGCGAGGGCTGATGTTCAAGAAGATCCTCATCGCCAACCGCGGCGAGATCGCCCTGCGCGTCCTTCGTGCGTGCCGGACGCTCGGCGTCGAGGCGGTCGTGGCCTACAGCGAGGCCGACCGCGAGTCGCTGCCGGTCCAGCTCGCCGACGAGGCGATCTGCATCGGCCCGGCGGACGCACGGCGCTCGTATCTCAGCGCTCCGGCGGTGATCAGCGCCGCGATCGTGACGGGCTGCGACGCGGTCCATCCCGGCTACGGCTTCCTGTCGGAGGACGAGAGCTTCGCCGAGGTCGTCCGCGCCCACGACCTGACGTTCATCGGGCCACCGGCGAACGTCCTCGACCGGTTCGCGAGCAAGGAGGCGACGCGCCGGCTCCTCGGATCGCTGGGTCTCCCCACGATCCCCGGCTCGAACGGCATCCTGCGCGACGACGCCCACGCCCTCGAGGAGGGCGAGCGGGTCGGCTATCCGCTCCTGATCAAGCCCGCGGCCGGCGGCGGCGGCAAGGGGATGCGGATGGTTCGGACGCCGCGCGAGCTCGAGGCGTCGCTCAACGTCTGCCGCTCCGAGGCGCGATCGGCGTTCGGCGACGACTCGCTGTATCTCGAGCGCTGGCTCGACGAGACGCGCCACGTCGAGGTCCAGGTCGCCGTCGATCGCTACGGTCGCGGCGTGCACCTCGGCGAGCGCGACTGCTCGGTCCAGCGGCGCCACCAGAAGATCCTCGAGGAGGGCCCCACGCCGGCGCTGTCCGTCGAAGCGCGGAACGAGCTGTGCACCCGCGCGGTCCGCGCCGTCGTGTCCGCCGGCTACGAGAACGTCGGGACGCTCGAGTTCCTCGTCGACCGCGACGGGAGCTTCTACTTCATCGAGATCAACTGCCGGATCCAGGTCGAGCACCCGGTCACGGAGATGCTGACCGGGATCGACCTCGTCGCGACCCAGATCAGGATCGCCGCTGGCGAGCCGATCGGGTTCAGCCAGTCCGATGTCGTCACGCGCGGCCACGCGATCGAGTTCCGGATCAACGCCGAGGACCCGGAGCGTGAGTTCCGGCCGGCCGCGGGCGTCGTCGAGCGGTACCTCCCCCCGGGCGGGCCGGGCGTCCGGATGGACAGCCATCTCTTCGCCGGCTACGAGGTCCCACCCTTCTACGACTCGCTCCTGGGCAAGCTGATCGTGTGGGGCCCCACGCGTGAGGCGGCCGTCGAGCGGTCGCGGGTGGCACTCGGCGAGCTGATCGTCGAGGGCCTGGTCACGAACGTCCCGATCCACCAGGCGCTCCTCGCGAGCGAGGCGTTCCTGGAGGGCCGGATGACGACGAACCTCCTCGATCGCGTCGGCTCGTCGGCGTTCCTCGCGGCGGCCGCCCGGGCGTGACGGTGCGCGCGACCGCCCATGCGTCCCTGCACATGCCCGCCCGCACGACCCGGCCGCGGGCGGCGAGACTGACCCCAACCCCACGGAGAGCTGTGTGACCGAGACGATGACGGCGCCCCCGAGCGCGAAGCTCGAGACGATCCATTCGACCCGCGAGATCGAGGCCTTGATCCCGCATCGCTGGCCGATGCTCATGGTCGATCGGATCGTCGAGTACGACGCCGACGCGAAGCGGATCGTCGGGATCAAGGGCGTCACCGCGACCGAGTGGTGGGCCCAGGGGCACTTCCCCGGGCTGCCCGTCATGCCCGGCGTCCTCCAGGTGGAGGCGCTGGCCCAGACGATGGCGATCTACGTCGCGAAGCAGCCCGGCTTCGGGGACCGGATCGGGCTGTTCGCCGCGATCGACGAGACGCGCTTCAAGCGGATCGTCGTCCCGGGCGACACGCTCCGGCTCGAGGTCACGATGGAGAAGCTCGGCTCCCGGATGGGCCGCGGCCGCGGCGTCGCGAGCGTCGACGGCGAGGTCGCGTGCGAGACGACGATCTCGTTCCTCATCCCCGGCGAGGGGGTCCTGCGATGACCGCCAAGGTCGCCGTCCTGTCCGATGTGCACGGCGTTCTCCCGGCATTGGAGGCGGTCCAGAAGGCCCTGAAGAAGGAGCGTCCGGATCACGTCCTGATCACCGGTGACCATGTCTTCCAGGGGCCCGATCCGGCCGCGGTCGTCGATGCGCTCCGGGAGATGGAGGCGAGCGGCGCGACGATCGTCCAGGGCAACACCGACGTCGCGGTGGCGGACTTCGACTACAGCGCCGCGTTCCCGTGGTTCACCGACGGCGTGCCGGATGCGTTCCGGGACGCGGCCGAATGGGCCCACGACCAGCTCGGCGACGAGCGGGTCGCCTGGCTCCGGCGCCTGCCGGGCGAGCGCCGCCTGATGGTCGACGACACGATGATCCTCGGCTGCCACGCGTCGCCCGGGTCGCAGACACAGGGCTTCGACACGCAGCTCGACCCGACCGTCACGATCGAGCGGGTCTCGCGGACCGACGCCCGGGTGATCTGTTGCGGCCACACGCATCTCCCCGAGGTTCGCGATCTCGGGTGGAAGCTGATCGTCAACGCCGGATCCGCGGGGTGGGTCTTCGACGGCGACCCGACGGCGTCGTGGGCGCTGGTCGAGGTCGACGGCGAGACGGTCAACGCGGAGATCCGCCGGGCCGAGTTCGACACGATGACCGTCGCGAACGCGATCTCGGCGCGCGGTCTGACCGGCGACGTCTACCGCGCCGCGACCGTCCGAACCGGGAAGCTGGTGCGCTGATGGCGCGGCCGAACGCGGACTGGCCGGCGGAGCCGCGTCGCGTGGTCGTGACGGGCATGGGGATGCTCACCGCGCTCGGCAACGACGTCGCCTCGACCTGGGACGGGATGATCTCCGGGCGGTCGGGCGTGGCGCGGATCGAGGCCTTCGATCCATCGCGGCTCGGAGCCCAGATCGGCGGCGAGGTCAAGGACCTCGACTCGTCCCACATCCTCGATCGCAAGGAGCAGCGCCGGACCGACCGCTACATCCAGCTCGGGCTCGTCGCCGCGCGCCAGGCGATGGATCAGGCCGGTCTGCCCGAGCGCATGGACGGCGAGGAGGCCGAGCGCACCGGCGTGATCATGGGGACGGGGCTCGGCGGGGTCGGGACGCTCGTCGAGGGCATCTCGATCAATGCCACCCGCGGACCGGATCGGATCAGTCCGTTCCTCATCCCGATGGGCATCCCCAATGTCGGCGCCGGCCAGATCGCGATCAGCTTCGGGATGACCGGGCCCAACTTCACGACCGTCTCCGCGTGCGCGACCGGCGGCCACGCGATCGGCGAGGCGTGGGAGACGATCCGGCGCGGTGACGCCGAGATGATGATCGCGGGTGGCGCCGAGGCCGGGATCTACGAGCCGCTCGTGGGCGGCTTCGACTCGATGCGGGCGCTGTCGCGGCGCAACGACGATCCCGAGGCCGCGTCGCGGCCGTTCGACCAGGGCCGGGACGGGTTCGTGCCGGGCGAGGGCGCCGGCGCGCTCGTCCTCGAGGAGCTCGACCACGCGCGGGCGCGCGGCGCGACGATCTTCGCCGAGATCATCGGCTACGGCGCGACCGCCGACGCCTCGCACATCACGCTCCCGGCACCGGGTGGGATCGGCGCCGTCCGTGCCGCTCGTCGCGCGCTCCGCAAGGCCGGGCTCGAGCCGACCGACATCGCCCACGTGAACGCCCACGCGACCTCGACCCCGGAGGGCGACAAGTCCGAGCTGCAGGCGATCCGCACCGTGTTCGGCGACCACGCGCCGAAGGTCTCGATCACCGCCAACAAGTCGATGATCGGCCACACGCTCGGCGCGGCCGGCGCCATCGAGGCGATCGTGACGATCCTGACGATGCGCGAGGGCTGCGTCCCCCCGACGATCAACCTCCACGACCCGGACCCCGCCGGCGAGGGGCTCGACCTGACCCCGAACGCGGCAGTCCGCCGCGACGTGCCGATCGCCCTGTCGAACTCGTTCGGGTTCGGCGGCCAGAACACGGCGCTGATCTTCCGGCGGTGGGCCGAATGACCGACGAGACGACGCTGACGGGCTCCGGCGGGAGCACCGACGCGGCCGAGCTGCCCGCCCCGGACGGTGGCGCCGATGTGGACGTCGCCGCCGCGGACTCGGCGACCGATCGGCTCGCCCCGGGCGACGCCTCGCTCCTGGGACTGATCGATCGGCTCGGAGCGCTCCTCGATCGGAGCGACCTGTCCGAGCTCGCGGTCGAATCCGGAGGCACCCGCCTCGTCCTTCGCAAGCCGGTCGCGGTCACGCCGATCGCGGTCGCGGCCGCCTCCGCGCCATCCGCGACCGACGCCGCCGGCGGCACGAGCACCGCAACGACCGCGGGCACGCCACCCGGTTCGCCGGCCTCGCCGGCGCCTGGCCGCGACGGTGCCGAACCGCCCGGCCGTCCCAGCGTCAAGGCGCCGCTCACCGGCGTCTGGTACAGCTCGCCGGCTCCCGGCTCGGCCCCGTTCGTGGCGGTGGGGCGTGAGGTCGCGGTCGGCCAGGTGATCGGCCTGATCGAGGCGATGAAGCTCTTCAACGAGATCAAGTCGGATCTCGCCGGACGCGTGGTCAGGGTCGTCCCGGAGAGTGGTGCCCTGGTCAAGGCGAAGCAGCCGCTGATCGAGGTGGAACCGCTGTGAACGACGCCGTGAATCCCACCGGCGCGAGCGCCGGGCGCGCATTGCGCGCCCACGTCACCGGCTGGGGCAGCTACGCGCCGGCCCAGGTCCTGACGAACGCCGACCTCGAGCGGATGGTCGACACCTCGGACGAGTGGATCCGGACCCGGACGGGGATCCGCGAGCGTCGGGTCGCCGCCGCCCACGAGACCACGGCGTCGATGGGCGCCGTCGCTGGGCTGCGCGCGATCCGGACGGCCGGTCTGGAGCCCGAGGACATCGACCTCATCCTCCTCGCCACGCTCACGCCCGACTACTGGATGCCGTCGACGGCCGCCCTCGTGAAGGAGGCGATCGGCAACACGAAGGCCGCCGCATTCGACGTCATGGCAGCCTGCTCGGGCTTCGTGTACGCGTTCGCCACGGCCCAGGCGTACATCACGGGTGGCCTCGCGAAGCACGTCCTCGTGATCGGATCCGAGCTCCTGACCCGCTTCCTCGACTACACCGACCGCTCCACCTGCATCCTGTTCGGCGACGGCGCGGGGGCGGTCGTCGTGTCCGGGGCGGAGGAGCCGGGTGGCGCGCTCGGCATCGAGATGACGACCGAGCCGCAGGGCGCGTACATGATCTGGCTCCCGGCCGGGGGATCGAAGGCGCCGCCGTCCCGGGAGACGATCGCCCGCGGCGAGCACTACGTCCGGATGGAAGGCAACCAGACGTACCGGTTCGCGACGAAGACGATGGCCACGACGGCGTTGGAGTCGATCCGCCGGTCGGGCCTCGAGCCGTCCGATATCGACCTGTTCATCCCGCACCAGGCGAACATCCGGATCATCGAAGCCGTGGCGAAGGGCCTCGACCTCCCGATGGAGAAGATGTACGTCAACGTCGATCGCTACGGCAACACGTCGGCGGCTTCGGTGCCGATCGCGCTCGCCGAGGCCGTGAACCAGGGCCGCGTGAAGATCGGCGACAACGTGACGATCGTCGCGTTCGGGGCGGGCTTCACGAGCGGCGCGGTGACGATCGAGTGGACCGCCGATCCGGCCCGCGGGCTCGTCGGCGAGGCGGCGGTCCGCCCCGAGGACGTGAGCGTCCGGCTCCCGGTCGACTGGGACTCGGTCGACCCGATCCCCGAAGCGCTCGCCGAGCTGATGCGACGGGAAGGGACGGTGGACGTGCCGCTCGACGACGTCGTCCCGGGCGAGCCCGAGCGCGCGCATGCGGAGGTCCACGCGTGATCGACCTCACGGGGAAGAGTGCCCTCGTGACCGGCGGGTCGCGGGGGATCGGGCGCGCGATCGCGCACCGGCTCGCGACGCAGGGTGCCGACGTCGCGTTCAGCTACCGCGGCAACGAGGCGGCCGCGAAGGAGGCGGTCGGCGAGATCGAGGCGCTCGGGCGGAAGGCCCTCTCGGTCCAGGCCGACGTCTCGGACGCCGAGTCCGCCGAGGGCGTGGTCAAGGCGGCCCTCGAGGCGTTCGGCAAGCTCGACATCCTCGTGAACAACGCCGGGATCACCCGCGACGACCTGATCATGCGGATGTCGGTCGAGGCGTTCCGCGAGGTCCTCGAGACGAACCTGTTCGGGGCCTTCTACATGACGAAGGCGGTCACCCGCCCGATGCTCAAGGCCAGGGGCGGCCGGATCGTGAACATCACGTCCGTGTCGGGGCAGGCCGGCCAGATGGGCCAGGCGAACTACTCGTCGGCGAAGGCCGGGCTCATCGGCCTGACGAAGGCCACGGCCCGCGAGCTCGCGTCGCGCTCGATCACCTGCAACGCGGTGGCCCCGGGGTTCGTGGAGACCGAGCTGACGACGTCGCTGCCGGACGCGCTGAAGGCCGAGCTGATCGCTCGCACGCCGCTCGCCCGGTTCGGGACGACCGAGGAGATCGCGAACGCCGTCGCGTTCCTGGTCTCCGACGAGGCCGCCTACATCACCGGGCAGGTGCTCGCCGTCGACGGCGGCCTCGTGATGATGTGAGGTGCCGGCCGCGATCAATGGGGCGCACCTCCCCGCGTGGGTCCCTTGCGGGCGTCGCCCCCCGATTGTCCGGAACGCACCTCTCGGTGGCATGACGCGCGAGATCAGGCCGCCAACCTCCCGACAGAGCGGCGAATTAGCCGGAACCGGGTTGAGGTTCGCATCGGGTCAGGCTCTTGGACGCCAGCAGCGCAGGCGATCCTCAAGAGCCACTTTGACCTCGTTCAGGCCCTCGTCGCGGCTGACGCCGCCGCTACCCCGCCGAGCGATCCCTCCAGCGAGCCGCAGCCGCCTGCTGAGCGATCTCCCGCCGACGCTCAGGACTGAGCCGCTCCGCCCGGATCGTCCCGCCCTTCGCCCCGCCAAGCTTGCCGCGCGCGACTCTCTCCGGGTCCTTGCCGGTTGGCTCGCTCAACGTCTCGGGGTCATCGCCCTCGGAGATCGCGGCCACGATGTCCATGATGGACTTCGCCCGTTGGTTCGGGTCGCGCGGGAGCTTCCTCTTGATCGCGGTCACGAGGCGTTCGTCCAGATCGGCCAGTTGAGGAAGCCGGTTGCGAAGCCGACCGCGATGGCCGCCACGACAAACAAGATGGCCAAGACGAAACGCGTGCGCATGCTCAAAGTGTCGGGGCTTACCTAAGCATGGTCAAGGTCGCGCACCGTCAAACTGAATCACTACCCGCAACCGGCTGACGAACAGCCTTAGCCAGCGCCCGAGGCGGCACGACCCGTCTTGGAGCGCCATCTCCAGTTGCATCCCGGAACAACGAGCAACGTTCCAGCCGGATGACGCCCCGGGCGACAGCAGCCGCCGGAACCGGTCGGGACGGGCCAGGATCGGGCCGATCGGTTCCCGGATGACGCCCCGGTCGGCGTCCGGCGGCAGATCGGTGTCGAAGGTCGCCCCGGGCGTCGTCCGGCGGAAACGGCCGCGCAACCGGTGCTAGCCTCGGACCATGCAGGTTCGCCAGTTCCGGATCGAGGGCCTGGGGCACCTCAGCGCCCTCGTGGCCGACGACGTCGCCGGCGTTGCCGCCGTCGTCGATCCGCGGCGGGACGTCGACGCCTATCTCGACGCCGCGCGCGAGCTGGACGTCCGGATCACCCACGTCGTCGAGACGCATCTCCACAACGACTACGTCTCGGGCGGCCGTGAGCTCGCCGCCCTGACCGGCGCGCGCCACGTGATCGGCGCCGGCGCGCAGCTCCGCCACGACCATGGACCGGTCCGCGACGGCGAGACCTTCGACGTGGGCGCCCTCCGGTTCACCGCTCGCGACACGCCCGGCCACACCCCCGAGCACGTCGCCTATGCCGTCGCCGACACCGCCCGCGGCGAGGATCCTGCCCTCCTGTTCACCGGCGGGTCGTTGCTCGTCGGCGCGGTCGGCCGGACCGACCTGCTCGGCGAGGAGCATGCCCACGACTACGCGGTCCAGATGCACCACACGATCCGCGAGGTCGTGATGGGCCACGAGGACCACGTCGTCGTCCATCCGACGCATGGCGCGGGTTCCCTGTGCGCGAGCGGGATCGCCAGCACGCCGACGACGACGATCGGGTACGAGCGGCGGCACAACGCGCTCGTGAGCATCGAGGACGTCGAGACGTTCGCGAAGCGGCTCCTCCGCGGCCAGCCGGCCGTCCCGCGCTACTTCGCCCGGATGCGCCCCACGAACCAGGCGGGGCCGGCGCTCCTCGGTGGGCGTGTCCCCGAGCCGCGGCCCCTCAGCCTCGAGCAGACGCGGGACGCGCTCGCGGCCGGTGCGCTCCTCCTCGATCTCCGACCGCCGGCGGACCACGCCGTTGCGCACGCGACGGGCTCACAGTCGGTGCCACTCGGGCCGTCGTTCGGGACCTGGCTCGGCTGGGTCGTGGATCCCGAGAGAGACCTCGTGCTCGTCCTCGAGCGACCCGACGATTGGGACGAAGCGATCCGGCAGGCGCTCCGGATCGGCGCCGAGGGCCGGATCCTGGGTCATCTCCGGGGCGGCTTCGGGACATGGTCGGAGGGCGGCGGGGCGCTCGAATCGACCGGTCGCCTGAACGTCGACGAGCTCGCCGCACGGATCGACGGAGCAGCGCGTGACGAGGCGCCGCTCGTCATCGACGTCCGCCAGGCGGGCGAGTACGAGTCCGGCCACATCCCGGGCAGCGTCCACATCACGGCCGGCAGCCTGCCCGACCGCCTCGACGAGCTCGAGCGGGACCGTCCGATCGTCACGATCTGCGCCGCGGGGCTCCGGGCCGCCGTCGCCGCATCGGTCCTTCGTGGCGCCGGCTTCGAGGACGTCTCGTGGGTCGCCTCGGGCGTCCCGTCGTGGCGCGCCCAGGGCCACCCGACGGTCCGCGGCGATCAGCCGTACCGGGCGAAGCCGGTCGCCGCGGGCTGATCGGGAGGTACGTTCGACCCGTCGTCCGCGGTACCTCGGAGCGGCCGCGCCGGGACCGCGTCCGTGGGACGCTGCGCCCGCCATGAGCGCGCATCCGTCTCAGCGTCCGCGGCCGACCCTGCCTCGAGCCACGTCGGCCGATTCCACGGAGGATCTGTACGCCCGCCAGCTCGAGGTCCTCCAGGCCGCCTCGGCACGCCTGAGTCGGGCCGAGGGGACCGAGGCTGTCGGGCGTGCGGTCGTCGAGGAGACGGGCCGGATCATCGACTACCACAACGCGCGGGTGTACGTCCTCGAGGGCGACGGCGAGCTCGTCCCGATCGCGTTCGAAGGGCGCGTCGGCGAGTACGACAAGGTCGACTTCGACCTCCTCCGGACGCGGCTCGGATACGGCTTCACGGGTTGGGTCGGGCTGTACGGCGAGCCGCTCCTCGTCCGCGACGCGAACGACGACCCGCGCGGCGCGTCGATCCCCGGGACGGACGACGTCGACGAGTCCATGCTCGTCGTCCCCATGCGCTACGACGACCGGGTCGTGGGCGTCATCACGCTCTCCAAGCTCGGCCTGGACCAGTTCGACGGGCACGACCTCCGACTCCTGTCGATCCTCGCCGACCAGGCCGCGACGGCCCTCGAATCGGCCCGGAACCTTGCCCGGAGCCAGGCGCTGGCGAGCGAGCTGCGCACGCTCCTCGACGTGTCCAGCGAGCTCGCGGCCACGCTCGAGCTCCGCGCCGTCGCGAACATCCTTGCCCGCCACCTCGCGACGCTCGTGGGCGTCGCGGAGTGCGCGATCTCGCGGTGGGATGCCGCGAACGACCGCGTGATCAGCCTCGGCTACTACCCGCCGCTCGGCATCGACCAGCTCGAGCCGTTCTTCGACATCTCCGAGTACCCGCTCACGAAGCGGGTGCTCATCGATCAGGTCGCCGAGATGGTCGATGTCGACGAACCCGGCGCCGATCCCGCCGAGGTCGCGCTCCTCCGGAAGGACGGCAATCGCTCCCTCGTGATGCTCCCGCTCGTGGCATCCGGTGTCTCGATCGGGCTGGCCGAGCTCATCTCCACGGACCGGATCGACCTGGACGACGATCACATGAACCTCGCCCGGACGATCGCGAACGAGGCATCGATCGCGCTCGAGAACGCGCGGCTGTACGAGGAGGCCCGCGCGCTGGCCGACCACGATCCGTTGACGGGCTTCGCCAACCACCGCTACCTCCACGAGCGGTTCGGCCAGGAAGCGGTGCGGGCGCGCCGGAACCATCGTCCGTTGAGCCTGCTGATGCTCGACCTCGACGACTTCAAGCTCGTCAACGACACGTTCGGGCATCTCCTCGGCGACGACGTGCTGCGCTGGACCGCCGATCTCATCCGGCGGACGCTCCGCTCGTCCGACGTCCCGGCCCGGTATGGCGGCGACGAGTTCGCGATCCTCCTGCCCGACGCCGAGGCGGACGAGGCTGCCGCGACGGCCGCGCGGCTGGCGGAGGCCTTCGCCGGATCGCCGTTCGTGCGGGACGGCCGGCTCAGCGTGCCGATCGGCGTCTCGATCGGGTCAGCCACGTTCCCGGCCGACGGCCGAACCGCGGCCGAGCTCATCGCGGCCGCGGACGCGGGCCTGTACCGGATGAAGCGCGCGACGCGCCGCCGCGACGAGCCGGCGTCTGCTTGAACGGAAGTACCAGGACCGGCAGCCGGAAGTACCAGCCGACGGCCTTGCCGAGGAGTGCCCTCGACCGGCATTCTGACTACCCAAGGTGACCGAACCGACTGGGCGCGAACGGGGGACGGAGGATCCGCGGATCCGCCGGGCGTGGCTCCTCTTCGCCGTCGCCTTCTTCGCCCTCGGCGTCATCGTCGTGTCCCGCCTGGCCATCGAGCGGAACGCGATCGACATGGCGATCGCGGCACTCCTGGTCGTCGTCGGGTTCGCCGCGGTCCGCCATCGCGTCGCGGTCGGAGCGCTCGAGGCGGGCCGCCGCGGTGAGGCGGAGAGCTTCGCGCGGATCCTCCAGGGGCTGTCCCGGTCCGTGTCGCCCGATGCGATCGTCGACGCGATCATCGAGGAGCTGGGCACCGGGACCGGTGCCGACCACGTCGTCATCGTCCGCCGCCGTCCCGACGCACGGGTCCTCGAGGCGACGCTCGTCAATGCCCGTACCGGCGGCTCGACCTCCTCGACCCTGTTCCCGATCGGCGATCTCGACGACCCGCCCGAGCTCGATCGCGACGCCGCGGGCCGGCCGCTCGTCGCCGTGCCGATCGAGGTGGACGACGTCCTGGCGCCGACGCCGATCCGGCTCGTGTCCTCACGCGCAATCGTTCCGACGGACGACGCGCCCCAGCCGCCGGCGGTCGAGCCCCGAGCGATCGAGCGACGGGCGGGCATCGGCGCGTTCGCCGGCCGCGGCCGCGACGCCGACCCAGGCCTCCTCGTCGCGGAGCGGATCGCCGGTCGCGCCCGCTCGGTGTTCGGGCTGCGCCACACCCTGGTGGCCCCGCTCACCTCGGATCGCGGCCAGATCGGCGCGCTGCTGATCTCGAAACGGACCGCGGGCCCGTGGCCGGCATCGGCGTCGCGCTTGCTCGTCGGCGCCGCGGTCGAGGCGTCGGCGGCCCTCTCCCGTGCGTACTCCCACCGCCAGGCGGAGGCTCGGGCATCCACCGACGGCCTCACCGGCCTGCCGAACCGGCGCTACTTCGACGAGGTCTGCGCGCTCCAGGCCCGCCGCCGTCGCGCGGACGACAGCGTCGGCATCCTCATGATCGACATCGACCGGTTCAAGGCGCTGAACGATCGCCACGGCCACCAGGTGGGTGACCAGGTCCTGCGCCAGGTGGCCGGCGCGATCGTCTCGGCCGTCCGCGAGGACGACGTCCCGGCGCGGTACGGCGGCGAGGAGTTCGCCGTGCTCCTCAAGAACCCCACGCCGGGGATGGCGGTCGAGGTCGGCGAGCGCGTCCGCACGGCGGTCGGCCGGCTCGATCTCGCGCCGTGGGGCGTCGCGAGCGTCAGCGTGTCGGTCGGCGCCGCAGTCGCCGGCGACGCGGACGAGCCGATCGCGGCGACGATCGAGGCGGCCGATCGGGCGCTGTACCGGGCGAAGAAGCGGGGTCGCGACCAGGTCGTCGCGGCGTAGTCCCCGCGCCGCCCGTACCATCGGTCGGTGCCCCGAGCTCGCCCCTCCCGGATCGCCCCACCGTCCCCGCTCCGCCGCCTCGCCGCCGAAACCGAGCCGGCTGACGGCCACGACGCCGAAGAGCTCTCGGCTGACGTCCTCGCCGACGAGGCCCAGGACCTGACGAACGGCGATCTGGCCCGAGCGCTCCACGAGATCGGCGACATCCTCGAGGTCCAGGGCGAGATCGCGTTCAAGACGATCGCCTACCACCGCGCCGCCGACGCGATCGGACGCAGCCCGATCGATCTCGTGGCGGCATACCGGGCCGGTACGGCGCCGAAGATCGCGGGCATCGGGGCGGCGATCAGCGACAAGATCACGGAGTACGTCACGACCGGCCGGATGGCCTACCTCGACCGCCTCCGATCCGAGATCCCGGCGAGCCTCGTCGAGCTCCTCCAGCTGCCCGGCCTCGGCCCGAAGACGGTCCGCCAGCTCCACATCGAGCTCGGGATCGAGGACATGGCCGGGCTCAAGGCGGCGGCCCGGGACGGGCGCGTCCGGACGGTCCGCGGGCTGTCCGAGAAGACCGAGAAGCTCGTCCTCGAGGGCATCGAGCGGCTCGAGAACGAGCCGCCGCGCCGGCTCTACCTCCACCAGGCCGAGGAGCACATCGACGCGCTCACGACGTTCCTGGCGACGGTCCCGGGCGTGACCTCGATCGAGCCGGCCGGCTCGTACCGGCGGAAGAAGGAGACGATCGGCGACCTGGACCTCCTGGCGGAAACGACCGACCCGGCCGCGCTCATGGCCGCGTTCACCCAGCTCGGCGGGCGGCCCGACGTCGTCGCTCGCGGGGCCCACAAGTCGGCGATCCGGCTCCATCGCGGGCCGCAGGTCGACCTGATGGTCATGCCGCCCGGCAGCGCCGGCGCGTACCGGATCCACTTCACCGGGTCCAAGGAGCACAACGTCCGGCTCCGGGCGATGGCTCGCGACCTGGGCTGGAGCCTGAGCGAGTACGGGTTCCAGCGGATCGGCGAGGACGGCGAGCTCCTCACCGGCGCCGACGCGGAGCTGCGGACGTTCGCGACCGAAGCCGAGGCGTACGCCTTCCTGGGGCTGCCGTTCATCGAGCCCGAGCTGCGCGAGGACGAGGGCGAGATCGAGGCGGCGAAGGCCGGCACGCTGCCGGCCCTGATCACGAAGGCCGACCTCCGCGGCGACTGCCACACCCACAGCGAGTGGAGCGACGGCGGCTTCCCGATCGAGGTCATGGCCGAGACGGCGCGGCGCCGCGGCTACGCGTACCAGGTCCTCACCGATCACAGCCAGTCGCTCGCGATCGCGAACGGCCTGACCCCCGATCGCGTCGAGGAGGAGCGGGCGATCATCGCCGCCTTGAACGAGCGCTTCGCGGCCGAGGAGGCCGCCGGCACCGCTCCGGCCGAGACGCCGAAGGAAGGCTTCCGCCTCCTCCACGGCTGCGAGCTCGAGGTTCGCGCCGACGGCGAGCTCGACTACGAGGACGACCTTCTCGCCCGGTTCGACGTGGTCGTCGCCTCGGTCCACGTCGCCCGCCGGCAGCCGCGAGCGGAGCTCACGCGCCGGACGCTCAACGCGATCCGGAGCCCCCACGTCGACATCGTTGCCCACCCGGCCGGCCGGATGATCCAGACCCGCGACGATCTCGATCTCGACTGGGAGGCCGTCTACGAGGCTGCCGCGAGGACCGGAACCGCGCTGGAGATGAACGGATCGCCGCACCGCCTCGACCTGTCGCCGGAGCGCGCACGCCGTGCGGTCGCGGCGGGCTGCATCCTGGCGATCGACTCGGACGCACACCACATCCGCGAGCTCGACGACACGCGCTGGGGCGTCGCCCAGGCGCGGCGCGCGTGGGTCACCGCCGCCGACGTGCTCAACACGAGGTCGCGCGCGGACCTCCTCGCGTGGGTCGCCGCGAAGCCGTCGCGGATCGCCGGCTGACGCGTACCATCGCGCCCGGATGAGCTCACCCGTCACGCCCGCGACGCGCGTCCCGCAGGCCGCGGCCCGGCGCCTCAGGCGCCATCTCGGCCTGCCGGCGCGCCGGGCCGGCAGCAGCGCGGAGGCGGTCGCCGGCCGGCTGGAGCTCGTCGTGACGCTCGCCGCGATCGTGGCGATGTCCGCGGTGGTCCCGGGGCCCGTCGTCTGGTTGATCGCCGCGCTCGTGCTCGCCGGGACGATCCTCGCGACGCTCCAGCTCCTCGCCGACGTCGACGTGACCGCAGCCGACTCGGGGATCCCGGTCGAGGCACTCCTCGTCCCGGCGGTCGCGGCGCTCGGAGCGGTCGGCGTCATCCGGGTCGTGCCGCTAGGGCTCGCGGTCGTGGGTGCGCTCGTCCTGGTCGCGATCCTGATCGACCGCGTGATCGCCGTCGAGACGCAGATCGCCGCATCGCCCGATGGAGCGGCCGAGGACGACCGGCCGCGCGCCCTCGCCGCGATGCTCGTCGTCGCGCTCGTCGCGTTCGTCGGGGTCGCGGCGATCGTGCCGAACGGGCTCGCGGGGACGGCGCCGGATGGCTCACCGGCACCGCCGCTGCCGATCGGGGACCTCGCGTTGCTCGCCCTCGCGGACGCCGTCGTCGCCGGGCTGCTCGGCTACCGCGCCGCCGCGCTCCGGCTCGCGACCGCGCGCGATGCGCTCTGGGCGTCCGTGACGTCCGCGGTCGCAATCGCGCTGGGTGCCGCCGCGCTGCGAGCGATGGGCATCCCGCGCCTGATCGGCCCGGCCCTGCTCATGCTCCTGTTCTACCTGTGGGACAGCGTCCATGCGGCGCCGAGCGCGCGCCGGCGCGATCCCCGGTGGATCTGGGAGACGGTCGTCCTGGCCGGGCTCGGCGCCGCGATCGCGTTCTGGAATCTGCGCCTGGTCGGATAGTCGGGTCGTCGAGCGCGCTCAGCCGCCGGCCCAGGTCAGGACGCGTCCGGCGTCCACCGCCCACGCCCGGCCGTCGGACAGGCGGACGAGCCGGGTCGTGTTCACCCGGTCCGTGACGAGCGCCCACGCGCCGTCGGGTGATCGCTCGACTTGGAGGTCGCGGCCCGCGATCGCCGCGATCCGAACGGGATCCGGATCGGCCAGGACGCCGTTCACTGCACGACCGGCGACGTCAGGGATCCGGTACAGCTCGGTCTCGCCGGCCAGCGTCCGCGCGACGACGAGGTCACGCGCATCGGCGACGGCGCCAACGAGCGTCAGGGACGATGCGGGGCCCAGCGGCTCCGGCCAATCGATCCGGAGGTCGTCGGTCGGACTGCCGGCGGTCGCGGAGAGGACCAGCTGCTGGCGGTCGATCGTCAGCTCGTCGATCGCCGCCCGGTCCCGGTCCGCGGGCGTGAGCTCGACGAGGCGGCGGTCGGCGATCCGGAGTCGGGCGAACTCGGCGTACGTCCCCGGACAGCCCTCGAAGCACGCGCCATGGCCGACCCGCAGCTCGGAGGTCGACCACCAGCCGTCGAGCCGGTCGTAGTCGCCGACGACGGGGATGACCGTCGTCCGGCGTGCGCCGATCGCCGCGATCACGAAGTCGGGCTCGAACCCGCCGTCGCGCATCGGTCGCGACGCGCTCGCCGCCAGCGCGCCGCCGTCCGGTCGCCAGGCGACGTCTCCCGTGTTCGCCGGCCAATCGGCCGGCAGCCCGAGCGGTTCGACCGCGCCGGCGGCCGTCCACAGCGAGCCTCTCGATCCGTCGACGGTCGTGATCCAGACGAGGACGTCGCCCGATCCGCCGGGGCGTGCCACCAGGAGGACGCCGGGCGGACCGGGGTCCTGCGGATCGACCGCGCCGGCGTCGATCGGCGGCATGTCCGCCGCGACGCGGACACCGCCCCCGTCGGTGGGGACGAGGCGCTGGGCGCGGACGAGGTACCGTCCGGTCGAGTCGTCGACCCAGCCGGCGAGGACGCCCGAGAACCCGGCGACGTCCGCGCCGGACGGCCCCGGTGTCGGCGTGGGCGTCGGCTCGCTGGCGGGGAGTGGCGCGTCGGGCAGCGCGATGCCGCCGGGCATCGCGACGAACCGGACGAACTGGATCGGGCCCGTGGTCGGGATCGCCACGGACCGGCCGGTGGCTCGCTCGACCACCGTCAGCGCGCTCTTCGGCTGGTCGGTCGTGACGACCAGGTAGTCGCCCGCCGTGGACCAGCCGACGTCGGCGATCGGCACATCGGCCGTGAACACGTCCGAGGCGCGACCGTCGAGCCTGACGAACCGGACCGCGTCGGAACCCGTGACGATCACGCCCGTGGCGCGCGGGTCGAACGAGATCTGGTCGAGCGCGGGCAGCGTCGTGACGATGCGACTTGTGCGCGTCCGCAGATCCCACGCCCGAATCGAGACTCCGGGCTTGCCCTCCACCGCCACCTGGTCGATCGCGATCCCGGCGCCCGGGGCCGCGGCCGCGTAGCCGTCGCCGGCAGGCCCGACGGTCGGCGGGTCCTTGAGCTCGAGGATCGGGATCGCCGTGGGATCGACCCGGAGGAACGTCCAGGACGGGATCGATGTCGACTCGTCGATGGAGACGCGCCCGAGGATCAGCCCGCCGTCGGGAGCGAATCCCTGCAGCTGGGTGACGTCGTCGGGGAGGATCGGGAAGCGAGCCGACCCGGCGCGGACGTCCACGAGCGCGATCGCGCGCGACGCCGCGTCCGGGTCATCGAGCACCGCCGCGAGGCGGGTCCCGTCCGGTGCCCAGACCGCGGACGAGATGTCGATCGGCGCCTTCAGCGGCAGTGTCCACAGCTGGCCGCCCGTCCGGGGGTCGAGCGCGACGAGGCCCGGACCGGCCGTCTCGTCGTTCGTCGCGGCCACCGCGATCGAGCCCGTCGGATCGACGGTCCACGCCGGGCCGTCCGCGTCGAACCGCGCCGCGACCTCGCGCGGTTGCGACTCCCCGTCGAGCGGCCGCGCGAACAGCCGGGCCGCCTGAGCGTCGAGGACCTCGTAGAAGATCACCGGACCGGGATCGCGCGTCCCGGGCGAGCCGCTCGCACGGACCGTGCCCGGCGGTGGCGGGACCCCCGGGCCGCGAACGAGGAACGCGAGGGCGGTCGCGACGAGGGCGACGCCCAGCCCGATCGCCAGCCACTGCCCCCGGCCACGCCGCATCACCGCTCCTTTCGAGCGCGCCATCGACCGTCCGACCCTGACCTGCCGGAGACCCCGTGAGGTTTGACGAACGCGCAGCGCGATGCTACAAGTGCTGACCGTCCGCCGGCCTTCTCGCTCGGATTCCCGGCCCCCATCCCCGCCGATCCGGAGCGGCGTGGCGGACTGAAACGGAGACCTCCTCGTGACCTTTCCCGACGTCGAGACCCAGGCATCGAGCGCTGTCAACCAGACGCGCCTGAAGCGGCAGCTGGCCGACCAGGCGATCGCCCAGGCGACGGCCGCCCAGTGGTCCGAGGCGTCCGAGACGAACAAGCGGCTCCTCGAGCTCGGCCCCGACGCCGAGGCCGAGAACCGGCTGGCGAAGGCGCTCTGGGAGCTCGGCGAGCTCGGCGCCGCCCGCGAGCACTACCAGACGGCGCTCGCCCTGGATCCGACGAACCGGATCGCCGAGCGGAACATCGATCGGCTCCGGATCCTGCTCGTCGAGGCGGGCGAGAAGACCGTTCCGGCCCAGGACGGGTCGAAGGCCCCGGTCTCGATCTTCGTCGAGGAGACCGGAAAGACCGGGTTCGCCTTCCTGACCGATCTGCCCCACCCGCGCAAGCTCGCCCAGGTGAACCCGGGCGACTCGGTCGAGCTGACCCCAGAGGGCGGCCGGCTGATCGCGTTCTCGAACGGGATGCGGATCGGCGTGGTCGAG
>DASSMI010000061.1:0-4118 GCA_035688935.1 Candidatus Limnocylindrales bacterium
ACCGGCACGATCTCGAGGCCGGCCCCCGTCACGACGCGAACGGGACCGGCGCCATCGGTGACGAGGACCACGCGGGGGCCGAGGCGGACGATCGATCGGGCGGCGGCGGCGGTCTCGAGGTCCGGCGCGAGCCAGGCGAGATCGTCCGTGCTCGCCTTGACCAGATCGACGCGCGCGAACAGCCGGTCCAGGCGAGCGCGATACGCGGCGACGTCGCGGATGGCGGCCGGGCGGCAGTTGAGGTCCATGACGACGAGGACGTCCGGCCCCGCCGACTCGACCAGCCCCTCGATCGTCGTCGCGATCGGTTCGAGGACGAGCCCCAACGTCCCCACGTGGAACGCCGTCGTCTCCGGTGGGAGCCCGCCCGGCAGATCCGCGGGCACGAACCCGGGCGCCGCCGTCGAAGCCGTGTGGAACCGGTAGCTCGCCGATCCGTGTTCGTCGAGCTCGGCGACGGCGAGGAGCGTCGGATCGTCGGTCGACCGGATCGATCGGAGATCCACGCCGTCCGCGGCCAGCCGTTCCCGGAGGATCCGGCCGAACCGGTCGTTCGACAGCCGGCCGACGAACGCGACCGGGATGCCGAGCCGGCCCAGGGCCCGTGCGGTGTTGTACGGCCCGCCGCCCGGCGTGGCCTCGACGCTGCCGTCCGGACGGACGAGGAGATCGACCAGGCTCTCGCCCGCGACGACGATCATGGCCACAGGGTATCGGCCCGGTAGGCTTCGTCGATGGACCGACTGACCGGCGTCGACGAGCTGCTCGACGGCCCGCTCGACGACGAGGCGGCGCTGGTCGGCAACCTCCGCGACCTCGCTCGGATCAACCGGCTGACCGGCGGCGCGACGATCAGCCGGCGCGCGATCGACGCGCTCGGCGACGTCCGTTCGATCGTCGACGTGGGCACCGGTGGCGCGGACATCCCGATCCGGCTCCTGGCCGATGCGCGTCGGCGCGGGGCGGAAGTCGCGGTCACCGCCGCCGACAGCCGAAACGAGGTCCTCGCGGCGGCTCGCCTCGCCCGGCCAGCGATCGCACGGACGCCCGGGCTCACGCTCGCGATCGCCGACGGTCGAGCCCTTCCTTGGCCCGACGAGGCCTTCGACGTCGCTCACGCGTCGATGGTGGTCCACCACCTCGAGCCGGACGACGCCGTCCGATTCCTCGGCGAGCTCCGCCGGGTCGCCCGGCTCGGGGTCGTCGTGAACGACCTCGTGCGTGGCTGGTGGTACTGGCTGGGCGGCTGGCTCCTCGTCCAGGCGATCGCGACGAGCGATTACACCCGCCATGACGGTCCCTTGTCGGTCCGCCGGGCGTACACGCGCCGCGAGCTCCACGACCTCGTTGGCGCGGCCGGGATGACGCCCGTCGCGACCGTCGCCGCGTTCGCTGGCCACCGCGTCGCGATCGCCGCTCGCTGAGGACGGATGGAACGCGTCGACGTGCTCGTCGTGGGTGGGGGTCCGGCCGGGGCCGCGACCGCCATCCGTCTCGCCCGGGCCGGGCGCTCGGTGGTCGTGGTCGAGCGTTCACCTGCGTGGCGCTGGCGGGCGTGCGGCGTCTTCACGTCGCCAGCGGCCGTGACAGTCCTTCGCCGGCTCGGGCTCGACGACGCCACCGTCGACCGCGTCGCTCTCCGGGTGCCGGCGATGCGCGTCGAGACGCCGGCGGGGACGACCTTCCGGCTGACGTATGGAGACGACGGCTCGCTCGGGGCGGCGCCGGTCGGGCTCGATCGGTCCGCGCTTGACCCCTTGCTGCTCGAGCTCGCGCGATCGGCCGGCGCCGACGTCCGGCTCGGTGCAAGCGCCCGGACGATCGAAGGGCGCCACGTCCGCCTCGAGGACGGCGAGATCGAGGCGCGCGTCGTCGTCGGTGCGGATGGCCTGCGATCCGTGGTGGCCCGTGCGGGCGGCGTCGTGGCCCGACCGCCGCTCGGCGAGCGCTCGGCCCTGACGTTCCACGTCGAGGACACGGGCGACGGCGAGCCGCGCGACGCGCGGATGATCGTGTTCCGAGGCGGATACGTCGGGCTGGCGCCGGTGCCCGGTCGGCGGGTCAACGTCGGGATCGTGCTCGCCTCGCGCGCCTGGCGCGATCGACTCCGGGCCGATGGTGCCGAGGCGACGGCGCGGGCCGTCCTCGCCGGCATCCCGCCGGCGAGCGACGACCCGGTGGAGTGGCCGCGCGCCCGGGTCACGGATCGGATCGAAGGCGTCGCGCCTGTCGGCGCCCGCGTCACCCGGCGAGCCGGGGCCGGCTGGCTCCTCGTCGGCGACGCCGCGGGGTTCATCGATCCGTTCACGGGCGAGGGTCTCCACCGGGCGCTCGTTTCCGCCGATCTCGCCGGGCGCGCCGTCGATCGGCATCTCGACGGCGACGTCGCCGCTCTGCGTGGATACGAGCGCGCCCTGACCCACAGGACCCGTGGGAAGGATGTCGTCAGCCTCGTGGTGCAGGCATTCCTGTCCGTTCCGCCCGCGTTCGACTACGCGGCCCGCCGCCTCTCCGGCCGCCCCGCGGTCCGTGAGACGATGGGCCTCGTGATGGGCGACCTGATCCCGGCCTCGCGCGCGATCGATCCGCGCTTCCTCGCCGCCCTCCTGCGACCGTGACCGAGACCGGCAGCCCGGCCGCGTACGAGGTCGTCCCGCCGGGCCGCACCCGGCTCGGTGGGTACGCGCTCTGCGTGGACGACGCCGGCCGGATCCTGCTGGCCCGGTTGTCCGCGATCGAGGTCGACGTTGGCGCATGGACGCTGCCCGGCGGCGGGATCGACTTCGGCGAGCATCCCGACGATGCGGTCATCCGCGAGCTCGAGGAGGAGACGGGCTACCGCGGCGAGATCGAATCGATCGCCGGCGTCTTCTCGCACGTCTATCGGCGATCGCGCGCCGCCGAGGGCCAGGACCTTCATTTCCTCGGGATCCTCTACCACGTCCGGGTCGTCGGCGGCGGGTTGCGCGACGAGGTCGGGGGCACGACCGACACGGCGCGCTGGTTCGCCTCCGACGAGCTCGCGTCCGTCCGGCTCGTCGAGATCGCCCGCTTCGGGATCGATCTCGCGTTCGCGGCCCGCGCTGCGCCGACGGTCTCGTGAGGAGCACGATCGGGATCGATGTGGCGGCGCCGCGCGAGCTCGTCTTCGCGCTGGCGCGGGACGTGACCCGCTGGCCCGACCTCCTGCCCCACTACGTTCGCGCGGACGGGGTCGCCGCCCCGGACGCCGCCGGACGGACGCTCGTTCGGTTCGTCGCCCGGCGCCCGCTCGTGCCGGTCCTGGGGCTCGCGGTGCCGGTCGCGTGGCGCTCGCTCACCTGGGCTGAGGGCGAGACCTGCGAGCTCCGATTCGTCCACCGGGGCGGCGCGACGAACGGGATGGACGTCACGTGGCACCTGACGCCGGGCGGTGATGGCGGCACCCACGTCGAGATCGAGCACGTGTTCGCGCCGCGCATCCCCGGCTGGGCCTGGCTGATCGATCGGCTGTTCACGCGGGCGGTGGCCGGCCGAACGCTGGCGGCCTTCCGCTCGATCGCCGAGGCGGTCGCGACGCCGCCCACGTCCGAACGGCCCGATCCGGCGAATCCCTGACCATGACGACGGGGCGACGGCGCGTCTGGATCACCGGGATCGGCGTGATCACCGCGATCGGGACCGGGGTCGACGGCTTCCGGGCGGGTCTCCGCGCCGGCGTCTCGCCCGTGAAGCGGATCGACCGGTTCGATCCGTCGCCGTTCCGCAGCCAGGTCGCCGCGCAGGTCGACGACTTCGACCCGCTCGCCCACATGCCCCCGAAGACCGCCCGCCAGCTCGACCGGTTCAGCCAGTTCGGGCTCGTCGCGGGGGAGCTGGCGCTCGCCGACGCGGGGCTGCGACCGGGTGAGGCCGGCGCCGCGTCGCCGGATCGCACGGGGATCTACCTCGGCAGCGCGCTCGGCGGGATCGCGTACGCGGAGGTCCAGCACGAGGCCTACATGGCGCGCGGGATCAAGGCCGTCGCGCCGAACCTCGCCCTCGCCGTGTTCGGCGGTGCGGCGCCCGCGAATCTCGGGATCGCACTCGACGTCCGCGGGCCCATCCTGTCGACGGCGAATTCGTGCGCCTCCGGCGGC
>DASSMI010000062.1:0-21647 GCA_035688935.1 Candidatus Limnocylindrales bacterium
ACCTCGACGAGGAGCTGGGCGATCAGCGGCCGAGCGAGGGCGGTCGCGAGCGGGTACGCGCCCTGGTAGATCGCGTTCGCCTGGAGATGCGGCCAGACGAAGTCGCGGACGAACCGATCCCGGGCGTCGACGACGTACGCCCGGGTGGCGCCGGCCTTCATCGCGCGCCGCTCGACGCCCTCGCGGAGCGAGCCGCCGCCGACGTCGACGGTCAACGTCACCACGTCGCAGCGGTACTTCGAGCGGAGCCAGGCGACCGCGACGGATGTATCGAGCCCGCCCGAGTAGGCGAGGACGACCTTCTTCATCGGGAGAGACCCTCCAGGGTGCTATCGAGGATGCGTTGGAAGCGGTCCCGCCAGGCGACGAGGCGGGCCTCGTCGGCGAAGAGGACGAGGAGCGTGTTGTCGCCGGCCAGCGTCCCCTCCTGCTCGGTGAGCGACGACTCGTCGATCGCCTGGGCGATGACGCTCGCCGTGCCGGGGGTACCCGTGACGAGGAGGATCAGACCGCTCCGCCCGATCGTGACCGGGATGTCGGCGAGGATCCGGCGGAGGCGCTCGTCGCTCGCGGGCACGGCCGGAGAACCGGTGCTCCCCGTCCCCGCGGCGAACGTGTCCGGGATCACGTAGACGTGACGGCCGTTCCGGGGCGCCTTGAACAGCCCGAGCTCGGCGATGTCGCGACTCACCGTCGCCTGGGTCACACCGAACCCGCGGGCGATCAGGCGATCCACGAGATCGCCCTGGCTGGCGATCGGCTCGCCCGCGATCAGCTCCCGGATCGCGCGCTGGCGATCGCGCTTCGCCCCGGGCCCCGGTGCCTCGACGACCGCCGACGGCCGGGGCAGCGTCATCGCGGCTGGGCGGCCGCGCATCAAGCGGCTCCCACGGCGGACGGCCGCTGCGTGATCCGGGTCCCGAACGTCGCGTCGTCGAGCGCCCGCTCGAGCGCGCGGTCCGCGGACGAGTCGGCGATGATCGCCTCGGACCCTTCCCACGACAGCCCCGCGAGCGCCGCCCGGATCTTCGGCACCATCCCGCCGGCGATCACGCCGCTGTCGATCAGCCGCTCGGCTTCGTCCGCGGTCAGGCTGTCGAGCCGCCGGCCATCGGCGTCGCGGACGCCGTCGACGTCCGTGAGGAGGACGAGCTGGCGAGCCCCGATCCCGGCCGCGATCCCGGCGGCCGCGTCGTCGGCGTTGACGTTGCACACGATCCCGGACTCGTCCCTGGCGAGCGGCGCGACGACCGGCACCTGCCCGCCGACGAGGATCGCGTCGAGCAGGTCGCGACGGAGGCCGACGACGTGGGCGACCAGCCCGACGCCCGGCACGCGTTCGCTGACGAGGAGCCCGCCGTCCACGCCCGACAGCCCGACGGCATCCACGCCGACGTCGCGCAGGCCGGCGACGAGCTCGCTGTTGACCACTCCCCGGAGAACCGCCGCGGCGACCTCGAGCGCGGCCTCGTCCGTGACCCGCAGGCCGTTCTCGAACCGCGATGGCACGCCCATCCGATCGAGCCACTCGGTGATCCGCTTGCCGCCGCCGTGGACGAGGACCACGGGACGCCGGCGCGCGACCGCGGCCACTTCCCGGAGCACCTGCGACTGCTCGGCGATCGTCGTGCCACCGAGCTTGACCACGAGGATCTCGCTCACGTCGTGTACTCCGAGTTCTCCCGGACGTACTCCTCGGTGAGATCGCAGCCGAACGCCTCGCCCGACCCGTCACCGAGTCCGAGGTCCAGCCGGATCAGCAGCTCCGGCGCGTCCATCGCGGCGCGCGCCGCCGCTCGATCGAACGCGAGCGGTCCGCCGCTGGAGCCGTCGAACACCGGGAATCCGGCGATCGCGATCCGGAGCCGATCGGGATCGAGCGTCGCGGCGGTTCCCCCGCGCGCCCGTGCCGCATCGGGTGGCAGCCCGGCGGCCTCGAGGACCGCCGCATCGGCGAGGGTCGCATTGCCGGCCGCGCCGGCGATCCGCCCCCAGTTCGGGTCCCGCCCGTGGACCGCGGCCTTCACGAGCGACGACGAGACGACCGCTCGAGCGACGGCCCGCGCGTCGGCGTCGTCGGCGGCGCCCGAGACCTGGCAGGTCGTGAGCGTCGCGGCGCCCTCGCCGTCGGCAGCCTGCTGTCGAGCGAGCTCGCGCGCGACCGCCTCGATCGCCGTGCCGAGCTCGGCCGCCTCGGGTGTCCCGGCCTCGACCCGTGCCGCGCCCGCGGCGCCGGAGGCGAGGACGAATACGGTGTCGTTCGTCGACGTGTCGCCGTCGACCGAGAGCTGGTTCCACGTCCGAGCAGCCGCCGGACGCAGGAGCCCGTGGAGCGTCGCGGGATCGACCGCTGCATCGGTCAGGACGATCGAGAGCATCGTCGCCATCCGGGGGTGGATCATCCCGACGCCCTTCGCGATCCCGGTGACTCGGACCGATCGAACGGCGAGCCCGTCGGCATCGGGCAGGCTGATCGTCGTCGTGGCGGCCTTGGTCACCGAGTCGGTCGTTCGGAGCGCCTCGGCCGCCGCCGCCAGGCCGTCGTCGCTCGGCGCGAGGGTCGGCGCGATCGCGGCCACGCCCGCCTCGACGATCGCCAGCGGGAGGCGCGTGCCGATGATCCCGGTGGAGAGGAGGAGCGTCTGCTCCTCGGCGATCCCCAGCGAACCGGCAAGGAACCCGGCGACCGCGATCTGATCGGCATACCCGGCGGCGCCGGTCGCGGCGTTGGCGCAGCCGCTCGTGGAGATGATCCCTGCCGCCCAGCCGTACCCGCCGTTCCCTTCCGCGACGGTGGCCGCGAGATGGGCCTTCGACAGGAGGACGGGCGCGGCCGCGAACGCGTTGGGGGTGTACACGGCGGCCGCGGCCGCAGGCGACCGTCGCCCGGATCCGTCCGCGACCGTGGCGACGATCGCCAGGTCGGGCCGGCCGGACGCCTTGATCCCGGCGATCCCGCCGGTCGCCTCGAATCCGCCAGGGAGGACCGTCCGTCGTTCGACGGCGGGCAGGTCCGAGGGAAGCGCGGCGAGCGTCGGTGAGCCGGCGATCGACATCGTCGCGCTCACGGGGCGAGCGGGAGCTGTTCGAGGCCGGCCGTCTCGGGCAGGCCGTGGACGAGGTTGAACGCCTGGATCGCCTGACCTGCGGCGCCCTTGACGAGATTGTCGACCACGCCGATCGCCAGGATCCGGCCGGTGCGCGGATCGTGATGGACCGAGACCCGGACGTGGTTGCTGCCGAGGACGTGCTTCGTGGCCGGCGCCGCGGCCACGACCGTCACGAACGGCTCGCCGGCATACGCGTCGCGGTACAGCGCGTCGAGCTCGGCCTGCGTCACCGACCGTGTCGGCCGCACGTGGCTGGCCGACAGGATCCCGCGGGTCATCGGGATGAGGTGCGGCAGGAAGTCGACGGGCGCCGCGCCCGGATTCGAGACGCCCGCACCTGCGCCGATCGCCCCGAGCTCCTGCTCGATCTCGGCGACGTGGCGGTGGCCGCCGATCCCGTACGCGCTGACGCTCTCGTTCACCTCGCCGAACATCAGGTTCGGTTTCGGGTCGCGACCGGCTCCCGATACGCCGCTCTTCGCGTCGACGACGAGGTCCCCGATCAGCCCCGCCCGGGCGAGCGGCGCGAGTGCCAGGAGCGTCGCCGTCGGATAGCAGCCCGGCGAGCCGACGATCGCCGGCGAGGCGTGCCGGAGTGCCGCCAGCTCCGACCGATGCAGCTCGACGAGCCCGTAGACGGCCGAGTCGAGCAGGCTCGGGTTCGGGTGATCGAACCCGTACCAACGCGGGTAGTCCGCGGCCGATCGCAGTCGGAAGTCGGGGCCGAGATCGATCACCGCGGTGCCGCCCGCTGCCATCCCCGGTACGAGCTCGGCCGCGGTCCCGTGGGGGAGGGCAAGGAAGACGGCGTCGACATCGGGGAGGCCGGCATCCACGGCGAGCCCCGTGCCGGACAGGTGCGCGTGGGTCTTGCCGATGGGCTCGCGGTCGCGGTCCCGTCCCTGCAGCCCGACGATCTCGACGTCCGGATGGCGCCCGAGGAGCCGGATGAGCTCGGCGCCCACGTAGCCCGTCGCGCCGACGATCCCGACGCGGATCCGGGCACCATGCGCCGGAGCCCGGTCGAGCCTCGGGGAGCTGGACGCCTCGACCCCTGCGCTCACGGGCGCTCCGCCGCGATCCGCGACGGATCCTTCACCGAGGATGGGGCTCGAGGACTCACCGTATGACTATACACCTCAGCGCATAGTCATGCAACGATGTCGGGTCTCCGATCCGGGCCCGTGACGATGACCTCGCCCTCGGCCTCGTTCGGCTCGGCGCCCGTGCACCGCAGCCGGAAGTGGTGGTGGACCTCAGTGGCACCGGCCGAGACCATCGCGTTCACCGGGCAGTACTTCGCCGCGGACAGCTCGACCGCTCGTCGGACGGCCGCCTCGAGGACGATCGTGCCCTCCACGACATGCGTGACGTCGATCCGGGTGTAGACCTGCGGATACTGGGCGCGCTGGTCCGCTCGCACCTCGATCCGATAGCTCGTGATCACCTGGCGCTTCTTCTCGAGGATCGAGATCACGTCCATCGCGGAACATGCCGCGAGTGCGGCGGCCACGGTCTCCACGGGGGAGAACTCGTTCTGCTCGGCCTCGTCGCCGAAGACCATCGTGCGACCCGAGCCGGTCGTCGCGTCGAACGTCATGCCGGCTCGATGGACGAGCTCGGCGGTGCGGATCTTCCTCACTCCCGCGACGCTATCACGCGTTCGTCCGATGAAACACATCGCCCCGCCATCCGGCTCGGTGCATGGTGGCCAACGGCTCGCTCGCCGCCGCCGCCCCACCATCCGGCTCGGTGCATGGTGGCCAACGGCTCGCCCGTCCCCACCATCCGGCTCGGTGCATGGTGGCCAACGGCTCGCCCGTCCCCGCCATCCGGCGCCATGCATGGTGGCCAATGGCTCGCTCGCCGCCGCCGCCCCACCGTCCGGCTCGGTGCATGCTGGCCAACGGCTCGCTCGCTCCGTCGTTCGGCGATCCGGCTCCGTGCATGGGCGTCGCGGGACGGACCGGGCGCGAGTGCCCCCCGTTATCCGGCTCCTTGCATGCGTAAGTGCGGGATGAGCGTGGATACGTCCGTGATGAGCGCGTCGTGGTTTCCTTCCGCCGTGCGTTCACCCGACGACCGATTCGCCGTTGACTTCGGAGCCTGGCTGGCCGAGGCCCGGCGCCTTGGGCATTACTCGCAGCAGGCGCTCGGCGACCGAGTCGGCGTCAGCCAGTCCACGATCTCGCGCCTCGAGCACGGCCTGGTCCCGGGAGCGACGCTTCGGACGGTCGCTCCGATCCTGATCCTCCTCAGGACCGAGTTCGGAGATGTCGCTCGGCGCCCGAGGATCCGCCCGGGATTCGGGTGACGGTATGCATGAAGCCGGATCGCAGGCGAAAGTGGATGCGCGCGGGCAGGCGCGGCGCCCGAGGATCCGCCCGGGATTCCGCTGACGGTATGCATGAAGCCGGATGACAGGTGAATGTGGTTGCCCGCGGGCAGGCGCGGCGCACGAGGATCGGCGCCGGATTCGTGCTCGCGCGCGCACGCTCGCGCAGCACGCGATCAGCGCGGGGCGGGCGCCTCGGCGGCGTGGGTCGAGGCGGCCTCCTGGACCTCGAGCCAGCGCTCCGCGTCGATCGCGGCCTTGCAGCCATCGCCGGCGGCCGTCACGGCCTGCCGGTAGCGATGGTCGTGGACGTCGCCCGCGATGAACACGCCGTCGATCCGCGAGCCGGTCTCGTCCGTGACGACAAGGTAGCCCTTCTCGTCGACCTCGAGGATCTCCTTGAAGATGTCGGTGTTCGGCCGGTACCCGATCGCGACGAACAGCCCCTCCATGGGCACGTCGCGGACGTCGTCGGTGACGGTGTCGCGGACCCGGAGGCCCTCGACCTTCGCGGCGCCGAGCACCTCGTCGACCGCGAGGTTCGTGTGGACCTCGATCTTGGGGTTGTCGTACGCGCGGTCGACCATGATCTTCGACGCTCGGAACTGGTCGCGCCGATGGAGGAGGTGGACCTTCGAGGCGAAGCGGGTGAGGTACGTCGCCTCCTCGAGGGCGGTGTCGCCGCCGCCGACGACGGCGATCTCCTTGTCCCGGAAGAAGAACCCGTCGCAGGTCGCGCAGGCGGAGACCCCGCGTCCCCGGAGCCGCGTCTCGCTCTCGAGGCCCAGCCACAGCGCCGACGCCCCCGTCGCGACGATGACCGCATCGGCTCGATACTCGATGCCGCGGGCCCAGGCCCGGAACGGCCGCTCCGAGAAGTCGACCCGCCCGACGTCGACGTCATGGATCCGCGACCCGAACCGCTCGGCCTGCTCGCGGAACTTCGCCATCAGCTCCGGCCCGAGGATCCCTTCCGGGAAGCCCGGGTAGTTCTCGACGTCGCTCGTGATCATCAGCTGGCCGCCCGGCACGACGCCGGCGAGGACGATCGGCTCGAGGTTCGCCCGCGACGCGTAGATCGCCGCCGTGAGGCCGGCCGGGCCGGATCCGATGATCAGCACCTTCGTCCGGTGCTCGTCGCGATCGCCGCCGTCATCCGGACCGCCCGGACCGCCGGGACGGACCCGGTTGGCGGCGGTCGGCAGTGCCGCGGTCGGCGCGTCGAACGCGATCGGAGCGCCGAAGTCGATCGGGCCACCCAGGTTGCCATTCGAGGCGGGCGCGTCGGTCTCGGCGGACGCGCCGAAGTCGATCGTCAGACCCGCGAACGGATCCGGGCTGGCCTTCGGGTCGGTCGACCCGTTCTTGTCCGTCATCGCGCTGATCGTAGCACGCGAGCGATACTCCCTGGGGGTATCGATCCGGGCGCCTACAGCCCCCGGAGCTGGGGGACGATCTCGCGTCCGATCGTCTCCAGATGGGCCGGCTCGTGGACGTCGGCGACGCTGAAGATCACGTGCTGCGCCCCGGCATCCGACAGCTCGCCGAACCGCTGGACGATCTCGGCCGGCGTCGATCGCCCGAGGTTGATCGACTGGAGGTTCGAGCGCTCGATCTCGTCGTAGTCCCGGCCGACGGCCGCGCAGTGTTCGCGCAGGACCTCGTACTTGTGGTGGATCTGCTCCGGGCCACCGAAGACGTTCGTGGCGTCGGCGTACTGTGCGACCAGCCTGAGGGTCTTCCGCTCCCCGCCGCCGCCGATCATGATCGGTGGCCGCGGCCGCGTGATCGACTGGGGCGAGTTGAGCAGCCGCGTCGCCGTGAAGTGCCGGCCCCGGAACGCCGCCTCCGACCCCCGCTCACCCTGCCACATCTCGTGGGCGATCCGGAGCGTCTCCTCGAGCATCTCGAAGCGGTCGCCGAGTGGCGGGAACGGGAAGCCCAGGCTCCGCGACTCGTCCTCGTTCCAGGCGGCGCCGATCCCGAGCCAGGCACGACCGCCTGACAGGACGTCGAGCGTCGTCGCAGCCTTGATCCACAGGCCCGGAAGCCGGTAGTGAACGCCGCCGACCATCAGGCCGAGCCGCGCGCGACTCGTGTTCGCGGCGAGGTAGCCGAGCGTCGTCCAGCCCTCGAGCATCGGCAGCTCGGCCGGGCCGACGCCGCGGATCTGGAAGAAGTGGTCCATGACCCAGATCGAGTCGAGGCCGATGTCGTCGGCCTGGCGCGCGACACGGGCGAGCGTCGGGCCGATCGCCTCGGCGCCGCCGGGCCATGTGAACGAGGGGATCTGGAGGCCGAGCTTCACGGGCGGGATCGTACCGCGTCGCCGGTTGGCCGCCGGGACGGGCGTCCTGGGCGAAATACGACAAAGCGACGATGCGCGAGCGACGGCGCTCGGTCATCGTGGGGATCCGTTCGCGGGATCCCGAACCGTCACCGCTGCCCCGTCAATCGATCGCCCGTCCCTCCCCGGTGGAGCGGCGGGCGGTTCGATTCCGGGCGCATGGCGGGCCGAACGCAGCATCCGCGAGTCAGTAGACTCGGGCGCGCCCGACCTCTCCGTCACGAGGTATCGATGCGCGCTCTCGCCGCCTATCGCGGCCTGCTCGCGAACCGCCCGCTCGCGAAGCTCCTCGGCGGCGAGTTCGTCAGCGCGATCGGCGACTGGCTGTACATCGTCGCGATCCTCATCGTCATCTACCGGGAGACGAACGACGCGACGCTCCTGGGCCTGTTCGGCGCCCTGCGGCAGCTCCCGTACGTCGTCCTATCGATCCCCGCGGGCATCGCCGCCGATCGGTTCGACCGACGGCTGATCCTCCTCGTCACCGACCTCCTCCGGGGGGCGTGCATGCTCGCGATGGCGTGGCTGATCGCCGTCGACGGACCCGTGGTCTGGATCATCGCGTTCTCGATCCTCGCCGCCTGCGGCTCGACGTTCTTCTACCCGGCGATCGGGTCGTACCTCCCCAGCCTCGTCCGGGACGAGCGACAGCTCGGGCCGGCGAACAGCGCCTGGTCGAGCCTGGACAACCTCGGGTTCGTCGTCGGGCCGGCCCTCGGCGGGATCCTCGTCGCGGCGGGCGGCGTGACCCTGGCGTTCGTCATCAACGCGGCCACGTTCGTCGTCATCGCCGCCGTCCTGTGGACCTTGCCGCCGTCCCACGGCCGGGTCGTCGTCGAGGCGGCGCCGGCCACCGTGGATGCGAGGACCGCGGGCTCAGATCGCGACGCCGCACCCTCGTCGGCGGTCCGTGCGCTCGTCCGGCCGTTCGCCGGGATCGGGCTGATCCACCTGCTGGGCTACGGGCTGATGGGCGGGATCTCCGTGCTGACCGTGATCTTCGCCACGGACATCCTGCGATCGGGCGAGTCGGCGACCGGGCTGCTGAACACCGCGATCGGGATCGGCGGCGTCATGGGCGCGATCGTCTCCGGGGCGCTCGTGCTGCGGCGCCGGCTCGTGCCGCCGCTGCTCCTCGGCGTCGTCGCGACCGGCGTCGGGGCCGCCGTCCTGGGCGGCGCGGGGATCCTGTTCGCGGCGATGGCCGGGATCGCCCTCGCCGCCGGCGGCAACCTCGTCCTCGAGGTCGTCACGACGACGATCTACCAGCGGGTCACACCCGACGCGATCCGCGGCCGCGGGCTCGGGATCCTGATGACGATGTCGACGCTCGCGGAGTGCGCCGGTGCGATCCTCCTGCCGTTCATCGTTGCGACGTACGGCCCGTGGCCGGCGCTCGCGATCGTCGGCGGCGCGATCGCCGTGCTCGGTCTCGGCGCGATCTGGCTGATCGGCCCCGCATCGACCCGGCCCGACAGCCCATTCGAGGCGATCCTCGCCCGCGTCGCCCGGCTGCCGCTGTTCACCGGCGTCCGCCCGAGCAGCCTCGAGCGAGCGCTCACGAAGCTCGTCGAGGTCCCGGTGGTCGCCGGGGCGGCCATCGTCCGCCAGGGCGAACCGGCCGACCGGTTCTACATCATCGTCCGCGGCTCGTTCGCGGTGAGCCAGGTCACCGACGCCGGGACCGAGGTCGAGCTCCGCCGGCTCGGCCCCGACGACGTCTTCGGCGAGCTCGGGCTCCTGAGCGGCGGGGCACGCACCGCGACCGTCGCGGCCGAGACCGACGGCCTCCTGCTCGCGCTCGACCGGGCCGACTTCCTCGCCCTGGTCGGACGGGCGGAATCGCTCCGCGGCCGGCTCCTCGGTCTGTACGAGGCACAATCGACGGCATGAACGTCGCCCTTCGCGTCCTGCTCCTGATCTGGGTCCTGGGCTATCTGGTCGCGTCGTGCGCGCCGATCCTCAACGGCCACCTCGTCCTCGGCACACTGGCGCTGTTCGGCGGGCTGATCTTCTTCATCCCGTGGGTGATCGGAATCGTCGTGATCGCGTTCCTGATCCAGGCGACGAACCCGCCGCGGCGCTGATCGCGACTGGACGCCGGGCGTACGATTCGAGGACTCCCGACCCGCCCTCGAGGCGGCCGTTCAGTCCCTCGGACGGGCCGGAACGACGTTCATGGAGGGACCGATGAACGCGTTCCTGGTCGACCTGGCGAACAAGCCAGGAGCCCTCGCCGACGTGGCCGAGGCCCTCGGCGCGAAGGGCATCAACATCGAGATGGTGACGGGCGCCGCGTGCGGCGACTCCGGGCGCGTCGCGATCGGCACGAACGACGACGCGGCGACGCGCGCCGCGCTCCAGGCCTTGGGCGCCCGGTTCACCGAGGTCGAGCCGGTCGAGGTGAGCCTGCCGCACACCCCAGGCTCGCTCGGGAAGGCCGCGCGGCGGCTTGCTGCAGCCGGGATCAACATCGACGCGATCACGCCGATCGGGATGACCGGCGGCGAGGTGACGGTCGCGTTCCTCACGAACAACGCGGCGCGGACGCGCGAGATCCTCTCGAGCGCAGGCTCGGTCGCCTAGGGAGGATCGCCGGAGCGCGCCGGCGGACCGGCGCGCTCCGACCGTGAGCTACTTGCCCTGGTCGCTGTTCCGGCGCAGCCAGCCGATCGGGCCGGAGTGCTGGGGCTGCGGCGTCGCGACCGCGTTCGCGATCGACGGATCGTCCGGATCCGGGTCGACGGTGCGGACCGCCGGCGTCCCGCCGACGGCCGTGACCGGCTTGGCGAACGGCGACGGCTCCGGGGAGTGCTTGAGCAGCCCGAGACGGGCGACCGGGTCCATGACGGCGACCGGATCCATGACGGGAACCGGCTCGGCGTCACCCTCGGCCGTCGCCGCGGCGGCCCCGGTCGGGGCGTCCGGCGCCGGCTCGAGGCCGATCAGGTCATCCGCGGACATGGTCGCCCGCACGGATCCCTCCGCGACGTCGCCCTGGGTGGCGGTCGCGTCGGACGAGGTCGGCGTCGACAGCCGGTCGAGATCGGGGAACGCCGGCCGCTGACCGGCCCGCTGGGCGAACCGAACCGGGTCCGTCTCGCCGTCGAGCGACGTGAAGAACGTGTCGACGTCGGCCCGATGCTTCGCGACGACGGCCTCGACCGCCTGGATCTGGACGTCGGTCTGCCGGCCGTGCTCGGCGAGGCTCTGGGTCAGGTCCGCCTCGAGCTCCTTCGTCCGCCGGTCGCGCTCGGCCTTGATCCGCTGCTGCTCGGTCTCGGCCCAGCGCTCGATCGCGCGGCGGTCGTCGCCCGCGAGGTCGCGCATCTTCAGGGCCTCCGCCTCGGCCCGGGCGCGGATCGCGGCGATGTGCGTGTTCGAGCGACGGTCGATCTCCTCGGACGCACGGCCCCGCTCGGCGCCGGCCGTCGCCTGCATCGCGCGGGCGAGCTGGGTCAGGAAATCGGGCGACTCGGCCGACTCCGCCTCCGTGGGTTCGGCCGCCGGCTCGGACGTCGCGGCGACGGACGCGGCCGATGCCTCGGCCTCCATCGCGCCGTGGTCTGCGGTGCCGTTGGGCGACGCGTCGGCAACCGCCACCGGCGCATCTCCGAACTCGGAATCGATCGACTGCTCGTCGCCCATGGCCAGGACCTCGCTCCTCCCCGCCGACGCCGGCATCCCGGACCACTGGCGCTCTGGGCGGGCGCCGATGGTACTGCGGGCGGTGTGTCAGGGCAACGGGGCAAACGCCCTAGTTCGGCCGCGGATTCGACCCGGGTCCGACGCTCGTCCCGAGACGGGGACGGTCTTCCGGGGCTAGCGCGGCTCGAAGGCCAGCCAGGCGGCGCCGCTCGAATCGACGAGCGTCCGGGTCGGCGTCTGGACGACGCGCAGGACGACGCCGGCACACACCGGGCAGCGCAGGGTGATGCCCGGACCGCGGGTGTAGGCGCGTAGGGTGGCCACCACCGACACGGTTCCGCAGTGGGCGCACGAGCCCGGAACCACCGTCATGTCGACGCCGAACGTCGCGGCCAGGACGCCCGCGACCGCGTTCCCGTCGAGGACGTGATCCTCGGTGCCGACCAGGTCATCGGTCATCGCGCTCTCCTCACGTGCCGGTGGGTCCGAACCGCTCGGTCCGGATCCGATCGTCCGGCAGACCGAGCCGGACGAGCGCGTTCGCCGCGACCTCGACGAGCGCGGTCGGGCCACAGATGAACGACCGCGCCCGGGCGCCGAGGGGCTCGAGGACCTCGGCGATCATCCGCTCGTCGATCCGCCGGTCGTATCCCGTCCAGCCCGGCGGGCGCGATCGGGTGAGCGTGTGGGCGACGGCGAGCCCATCGCCGGCGCCCGCGAGCCGGTCGAGCTCGGCGCGGTAGATGATCTCCTCCTCGTGGCGCGACGAGAACAGGAGCCGCGCCGGGTTCGCGCTGCCGGCCCGGGCGCGATGCCGGAGGATCGCCATCAACGGGACGACGCCCGAGCCGCCGGCGACGAGGAACAGCGGCTCGGCGGCCATCGCCGCCGTGGCGTCCCAGACGAAGTACCCACCGATCGGGCCGCGGATCTCGATCCGGTCCCCGACGATCGCGACGTCGTGGAGGAAGGAGGACACCTCGCCGTCCTCGATCCGTTCCACGGTCAGGTCGATCTCGCCGGCCCGCTCCGGCTCGGACGCGATCGAGTAGCTCCGTTCGACGCTGTAGCCGTCCGGCGCGGTCAGCCGGATGTCGACGTGCTGGCCGGCCCGATGGCCGGCCCAGTCGGGGACCGTGAGCGTGAACGAGCGCACGGTCGGCGTCTCGTGGCGGATCGCCGCGATCGTGGCGAGCCGCCACGCGATCGGCGACGGCCGGAGGCCGGGAGGGGAGGCTGCCATGCCGTCAGTCGCCGCTGTAGCGCTCTTCGAGCCATTGGTCGCCCCGGTTGTGGTACCCGAGCGACTCCCAGAAGCCGGGCACGTCGCGATCGACGAGGCGGAGGCCGCGGACCCATTTCGGACTCTTCCAGAAGTAGCGGGACGGGACGACGAGCCGGGCCGGACCGCCGTGCTCGGGCGTCAGCGGTCGCCCGTCGTACTCCCAGGCGACGAACGCGGCGCCGTTCAGGACGTCGGCGATCGGGAGGTTCGTCCGGTAGCCGCCGTCGGACCACGCCAGGACGAACGCCGCACTGGGCTCCAGCTCGATCGCCTCGAAGAGCGTGTCGAGGCTGACGCCGTGCCAGCGCATGTCGAGCTTGGTCCATTTCGTCACGCAGCTGATGTCGACCGTCCAGTCGCGGGCGGGGAGGGCCGTGAACTCGTCCCAGGTCCAGCGGATGGGGCTGCGGACGAGGCCTTCGATCGAGAACGACCACGTCGCGAGGTCGGTGACGGGCGTGGGGCCGGCCGACAGGACCGGGAAATCGGTCGTCAGGTACTGGCCCGGCGGGGTCCTGGAGCGAGCGTCGCCGGCGGACGCGGCGTCGTCCCGGCGCCGCCCGACGAACCCGCGCGTGACGAACCGCTCGGTCATGGCTCCGTCCCTCATGCGGCTCGGGTCCGACCGTCTCGGGCGCCGACGGGCCGCTCGCACGGAGTCTGCGCTTCGCGCGCGGCGCGCGGGTGACGGCTGCGTGACACGCGCCGGCGCCCCGGGCCACCTCGGTCGGTGGCCCGGGGCGCCGGGCTCGGTGCGGGCGAGCGGGAGAGCCGCCCGCGGCTGGGAGGACGCCCCGCGTCAGGCCCCCGTGGACTCGAGCCGGCAGGCGAACCGCCCGGCCGGCGCGACGGCGAGGCGCGCCGCCGCGTCGACCGATGCGGCCGTCCGGCTCGTGGCGGCGGCTGCGGCGCCGTCGCACGAAACGGTCGGGTTGAAGTTCGCGAACATCCCGGCCGGATTGCTGTCGTAGAGCCAGACGTGGAGCGCGAAGAACGCCGGGATGTCGTAGCGGTTCGGCGACCCCGTCGCCATGAACATCTGGCCGAAGAGCTCGGGCATCGAGCCCTGCGGATGGTTCGCGTACCAGTCGGCCTGGAAGATCACGTACTCGAGCGCGACGAGCTTGAGCTTGCCGTGCGAATCGGGGGCGTAGACGAGGACCTCGGGGTGGAGCGGGTCGGCGACGCCGTCGATGTACGCGCCGTTGACCCAGTGGAAGCCCATCGCTCCGGGGCCGGACAGGTTCGAGATGCACTCGTGGAGCGGCACGCCGGCCGGGAACGGGCCGTAGCCGGCCGCGTCGGCCTGCGCGGTCGAGTTGAATTGGGCGGTTGCCGCGCGGACCGCGGCGAGGTTCCCGCCGGCCGCCAGCGCCTGGCCGGCGATCAGCGACCCGAGGGCGAAGACGGTGAAGAGGCCCGCGAGCAGGCGCGGGGCGAAGCGATTCATCGTCAGTTCCCTTCGATGACCGGGTTGATCGAGTCCGCGACGAGGCCGTGCGCCTCGCGGTGGACCTGGTTCGCCGTCTCGGCGTCGGGCGCATCGACCAGGCAGAAGATCTTCCCGGCGGCCTCGTCGACCCAGTAGCGGAGGTACTGCACGCCGTACTTCTCCTGGGTCTTGAGATCGGCGGCGTGGGCCTGGGCGACGTCGCCCGCCTTCACGCCTCCTTCGAGCGAGTGGGTGTCCATGTAGAGCGCCATTCGCGCCTCCTTTCGGAGACGGACTCTCGCCGGGGCGCGCCGAACGGTCATCGGTCGCATGACCCATGACCTACCGATGGATCGACCGATGCCTGGCGAGCCCCCGCCCGAGCCCGGCCCGGGGCGGCTGGCGAACACGAGTCTCAGTGCGCCATGCCACCTCCCGCATCAGGCGGCGGGCGGTGGTCACCAAGGCCGGCCGACTCGCGCGACCGGTGGCACGCGCTCCGGACACTCAACGCGGAGTTCGCCCGCATTTCCATGCGGGAGGTGGCATGGAGGGGGAGACCCTTGTTCGCCCGGCGTGCGCGAGCGGGGCCGCGCCTCAGCCGAGCGTGCGCGTCAGGACCCCGTTCGGGTCGCCCAGTAGGCTCGCCAGCCGCCGTGCGCCGAGATGTCCGGATGACGCTCGGCGAGGTCACGCGGGAACAGGATCCCGGGGACCACGCGGCCGTCGGACAGATTGACCGGACCTCGATACAGGCCGGGCGGCTCGCCCGCCTCGACCCGTCGCCAGACCTCGTCGGGGACGCGGTACAGCTCGCCCGCCACGGACACGCCGCCGTCGGGGACGACGTACATCCCCGGATGGACGTCGCCGATCGAGTGGATCCGGTAGATCGGCGCGGTCTGCGCCTCCTCGAGGAACTCGGCGCCGTCGAGGTTCGCGTGGAGCTTGAGCCCACGCATCAGGGTCCCGTTGACGAACAGCAGTTCGGAAGTCATGCGTGCTCCTGAGCGAGAGGATGCAGCCGGGCGGCCGGGGAGTCCGCCCGGCTGCGACGTGACGGGCTAGGCGTGCGCCGGAGCAGGCTCCGGATCGGGTGGGGTCGTGATCGCCGCCATCAGCTCGGACGCGGTCGCGTGACCCTCGCGCCAGGCGACGGCCCAGATGACGGCGGCACCGAGGAGATAGCCGATCCAGACCTCGTTCGGGGCGACGAGCGTCAGCCCGTTGGCACCCGACTGGAGGATCAGCCCGGCCGGGTTGTGGATCAGCCCGACGAAGGCCAGGATCGACGCCGCGATCGAGTAGACGATCGCGCGGCTGTAGTGCTTGTCGATGACGAAGACCGCGATCGCTCCCAGCATGAGGCCGGCGAGGACCGCGCCCGCGCCCAGGATCGACAGGCCGTTGTAGAGGACGCCGTTGCCGGCGAGGACGTCGTAGCCGACGGTGCTCGCGTTCGTGTTGGCCGAGGCCAGCGAGTTGTCGACGAGCGTGCCTGCCCATTGGGCGATGTTCGGGACGAGGGCGAGGACGATCGCCGGCGCGTACTTCGCCTTCGATGTCTGGAACGCCTGCGAGCCGATCACCAGCCCGATGAACAGGAGGATCGGGAACAGCGCCGCCCGTGGGATGACGGCCAGGAGGAACCCGGCGATCCCGAGGAAGCAGATCGCGGCGATGACGATGCCCGTCGCGAGCGAGTAGCCGATCCGGCCGCCCACGGCCTTCCAGCCCGGATGGCCGATGTACACGGCCGGCGGGAACGGGCTGCCGAGGAACGAGCCGATGACCGCGCCGACGCCGTCGGCGAGGAGGATCGACCGGAGGTTGTAGTTGTCGCCGGCGGCCGACGCGCTCTCGACGTTGTTCATCCCCTCGGTGAAGTTGTAGACGCCGAGCGGGATCGCGGTCGCGAGGAGCGGGGCGACGTCGGTCAGGCCGCTCAGGACCTCCGTGCCGGGACGGGGCAGGTGGATCCCGAACTGCGCGAACGAGTCACCGACCGCCTTCGGGTCGAGGCCGTGCCAGCCGAACACGAAGTACGACAGCCAGCCGAGGATGGTCCCCACGACGATCGCCGCGAGACCGCCCGGGATGCCGAACGGGAGCCGGACCCCGGCCGTCCACGACAGGAGGACGATCGCGAATGTCGCGAGCGCGATCCACGCGGCGTTCCACATCTCGAACGCGGCCGCCATCGAGATGAACGAGATCGAGATGCCGGCGAGCGTGCCGAGCATCGCCGCCCGTGGCGTGTAGCGCCGGATCGTCGGTCCGATGAACGCGCCGATCAGGACGACGATCCCGATGAAGAACGCCCAGGCGAGGCCCGCCTCCCAGGCCTTCATCACGTCGCCGTTCGTCTTGATGACGACCGGCAGCATGATCACGAAGGTCACGAAGAAGTAGTGCGGGACGCTGGGGCCGTAGGGCATCGCGGCGACGTCGTCGCGGCCCTCCTTCTGGGCGAGCCGCCAGGCGAGGTACGCGTAGTACAGGTTGCCGATCGGGAGCGCGATCCCGAGGGCCGGCAGGATCCGCCCGAACACGACGTCGTTCGGGAGCTTGATGACGAACAGGACGAGGCTCGACAGGACGAGGACGTTCAACAGGACGTTCGTGCCGAGCCCGAAGAACGCGTTCCAGTCTCCGGAGACCCAGAGACGGGGCCTGAACGTCGTGGCGCTGGCTGGTTGCTGCATCGGTACCTCCGGTTCCTCCACTCCTCGGTTCCTCACACCGACCCCGGACCCCCTCAGCGGTCAGCCAACGGCCGCTCCTGCCGCGGCCGGTTGCCGGCCGGACGCGGTCGCCAGGGCCCGGAGGAACCGCTCCGAGTCGCTCACCCAACCGAAGATCCCGCCCTGCGCCTTGATCATCTCGAGGGCGACCCGCTGGAACTCCGGGAAATAGGACGCGACCGCGTCGGACAGGACGAGCGCGTCGTAGCCGCGGTCGTTCGCCTCGCGGACGCTCGTGTGGACGCAGACCTCGGTCGTGACGCCGCAGACGACGAGCTGCTTGATCCCCTTCATCTTCAGGATCGTGTCGAGGTCGGTCGCGTAGAAGGCACCCTTGCCGGGCTTGTCGACGACCGGCTCGCCGTCGATCGGATAGACCTCCTCGACGATGTCGTGGCCGAGCTCGCCGCGGACCAGGATCCGGCCCATCGGGCCGACGTCCCCGATCGTCGTCTTGCCCCGGCCGCGGACCTTCTTCGCGGGCGGCAGGTCGGACAGGTCGGGCCGATGGCCCTCGCGGGTATGGATGATGAACATGCCCGCCTCGCGGCAGGCCTTGAGGACCTTCTCGGCCGCCGGCAGCGCCTCGAGGAGCGGCGTCGTGTCGTTGCCGAGCGCCTCGCCGAACCCGCCCGGGTACACGAAGTCGCGCTGGAAATCGATCATCACGAGCGCGGTCGTCGGGATCTCGAAATCGAAGCCGTACGGTTCTGCCTCGACGGTGGCCATCGCGTCCTCCTCTTCGCTCAGGGTGGGTCGTCGCTCACAATCGGCCGACCGGGCTGGCGACGCGGCTCGGGACGATCCGCGTCCCGGTCTCGCCGTTGATCGCCCGCTCGAGCGCTGCCGGGGTGGTGATCAGGACCTCGTCGCCGCCATGGCCGAGGAAATCGACCGCCGCCTCGATCTTGGGCCCCATGCTGCCTTTCGGGAACTCGCCCTCGTCGAGGTAGCGGGTCGCTTCCTCGGCCGTCATCGAGGCGATGAGCCGCTGGTCGGGCTGGCGGAAGTGCCACGCGACCTGCTCGACGCCGGTCGACAGGACGAGGAGCGGCACCTCGAGGCTCGCCGCGAGGAGCGCCGACGCGCGGTCCTTGTCGATGACCGCTTCGACGCCCTCGTAGCCGCGCGGCGTCTCGACGACGGGGATCCCGCCGCCGCCCACGGCGACGACGACGAACCCGGCGTCGACCAGCGACCGGATCTGGGCCGACTCGACGATCCGCAGCGGCTTCGGCGACGGCACGACCCGGCGGTAGCCACGACCCGAGTCCTCGATCATCGTCCAGCCGCTGCCGCGCTCCTTCGCGGTCGCCCCCTCGGCGTCGTAGAACGGCCCGATCGGCTTCGTCGGCTCGGCGAACGCGGGGTCGTCCGGGTCGACGACCGTGTGGGTCAGGACGTAGGCGACCCGGTCGGGCAACCCGCGCGCCGCAAGCTCGTTGAGGAGCGCCATCGCGAGGATGTGGCCGATCCCTCCCTGCGAATCGGCCGACGACATCTCGAGCGACAGCGCCGGGACCGGCGCGCTGTCCCCGACGAGCTCGGACCGGAGGAGGATGAACCCCACCTGGGGCCCGTTGCCGTGGGTCAGGACGACCCCCCAGCCGGCCGCGACGAGCGTGGCGATGTGACGGGCCATCTCGACGGCGTTGTCGTACTGCTCGGCGATCGTGCCGCGCTGGCCGTCGAGGATCAGGGCGTTGCCGCCGATCGCGACGACCGCGCGACGGGCGACCGCGCCGGCGCGGCCAGATGTGCCGGTCACGCGGCCGCTCCGACGCCCAGCTCGCGGCCGAGCGCGCGGATCGCGTCCTCGAAGCACGCGAGCGGCGCCCGGGCGATCCCGGCGCCGATCTGGCCGACGCCCGCCTCGCGGTGCGCGATCCCGGTGTTGATCACCGGTGCGATCCCGGTCTCGACGACCCGCCGGGCGTCGATCCCGGTCGGCGTCCCCGAGAAGCCGAGCGACGGCAGGCCGTACGCCGGGTTCTTCGCGAGCGTGATCCGCTCCATCAGCCGGGTGAAGCCGATCGCGTCGGCAGGCGTGCCACCGACGAAGCGCACGATCGCCGGCGCCGCCGCCATCGCGAACCCGCCGATCCCGAACGTCTCGGTGATCGCGCTGTCGCCGAGATCGGGGTTCGCGTCGTCCGGTCCGTAGCCCGGGAAGTAGAGGCCGTCGGGAACGCCGACGGGAGCGGTGAACCAGGCACTCCCCGTGCCGCTCAGGCGGATCCCGAAGTCCACGCCGTTGCGCGACATCGCGGTCACGACCGTCGAGCCGGCGATCCCCGACGCCGCGTCGAGGCCGGACTTGCAGGCCGCCATCGACAGGTTGAGGAAGAAGTGGTCGTTCCCGCGGAGGAACGTCAGGACGGCGGCGGCCGTGTCCCCGGGGAGGGCCGCGACGACGGTCGGGGCGATCGTCCGGGTGAGCAGCGACGTCGCCGCGACGTTCCGGTTGTGGCCCTCGTCGCCCATCTGGAGCGCCTGGGCGGTGATCGCCCGCAGGTCGAGCGGGCCGCCTCGGGCGAGGACCGTCGAGAGCGCCGGACCGAGTGCCGCGGCGAACCAGCGCAGCCGCTCCAGGACGGACTCGTGGTACGCGCCGAACCGGAGGACCTTGCCCAGGCCCTCGTTCAGCGTCGCGAACGCGAGGTTGCCGGCGGCCCCGTTCTTGACAACGACGACCGGCATCGACGGCGAGACCACGCCGGCCATCGGTCCGACGGCACCCAGGTCGTGGCACGGCCGGAACGTCACCTCGCCGCGGTCGAGGAGGGCGCGCGCATCGTCGGGCGACGCGGCCCAGCCCTCGAACAGGCACGCGCCGATCGCCGCGCCCTGGACCGGCCCGCACATCTCGGCCCACGCGATCGGCGGCCCGCTGTGGAGGAGCATCCGATCGCCCAGCCCGGCGATCGCCTCGCCGGCCGGGCGGACGTCGACGAGGCTCGGCTGCGCGCCGAGGATCCGCTCGACCGCCTGGGCGTTCGCGGCGCTGATCGCGGACCCGACCCGGTCGCGCGGATCGTCGGCGAGCTCGGCGAGGAGCATCCCGAGCGCCGCGTCGCCGGCGGCCGGCGGCCGCCACTCGAGGGCCACGACCTCGGCGCCGGCCGCGCGGATCGGGTCGGCGAACCCGGCGAGGCCCACGTTGATCGCGCGGACCCCGTCCGTGAGGGCAGGGCCGGGCGCAGGGACGGGCGCGGTCGCGGCCATCAGTCGGCGGCTCCCACGAGCGGCGACGGCGACGCGGCCACGGACGTTCGCCCGGCTTCCAGCGCGATCGCGGCCGCGAGCGTCGCGGCGCGTGCGTTGCTCGATTCGAGCAGGACGCCCGCGTCGTCGAGGGTCTCCTCCTGGCGGCCGAGGCCCTGCGGGTCGAGATCGGTCCCGCAGACGGAGGCGACGACCAGGAGCTCGCGGCCCATCGCCGCTGCCCGCGCCGTCGCGTCGGCGATCGCGGGGGCCAGGGCACCGGCCGGATCGGGATGCGACGCGTGGCCGATCACGACGTCGAGGAGGAGGATCGCGACCGACGGCTCGGCCGCCGACGCGACGATCGTCTCGTTCCGGAGGCGGGGGTCGATCATCGGGTGCGGCCGGCCGACGGTGTACTCGTCATCGCCGAGATCGAGGATCCGATCGTGGCGATCGGGCCCGAGCAGCGCTCTCAGGACGACCTTCGCCTCGCCGGCGAGCGAGCCGCCTGAGAACAGCCCGCGGATCTCGGTCTGGCCGGGCGCCAGCCGGGCGGCAGCTTCCCGACCCCGGGCCGCGATCGACGGCTCCACCGCGATCGGCCCGGGATCGCCCGTCGGGCCGTCGCCCGTCGCGAGCGAGACCGCGAGACGTGCCGCTGCCTCGAACGTCGCGGCGGGATGCGCGCCGACGGCGTGGACCGAGGCCGGGTCGCCGCCGAGGAAGTTCACGACGACGGGCTTCGGCGACGAGCGGACCGCCTCGAGGATCCGCGCGGCGACCGTCGCCGATGGCGGCTTCGAGATCAGGACGATCACCTGGGTCGCGGGATCGTCGAGCAGCCGGCGCAGCGCGGCGAGCATCGTCCGGCCACCGACCCGCTCGTCGAGATCGCGCCCGCCGGTCCCGAACGCGTGCGACACGCCGGACCCGAGCCGATGGATGAGCGACGTGACCTGCTGGAGGCCCGTCCCCGATGCGCCGACGAGCCCGATCGGACCGCTCCGGACGGCGTTCGCGAAGCCGAGCGGGACGTCCGCGACGATCGCCGTCCCGCAGTCCGGGCCCATGACGAGGAGGCCGCGCTCGTCGGCCAGCGTCTTGAGCCGGATCTCGTCCTCGATCGACACGTTGTCGCTGAACAGGAACACGTTCAGGCCGAGCTTCAGCGCCCGGAGCGCCTCGGCGGCCGCGTACGTGCCGGGGGTGGAGATCAGGGCGAGGTTCGCGTCGGGGAGCTCGGCGACGCCCTCGCCGAGCGTCTGCGCCGAGGGCGCCGCGGCCGAGCCCTCGTCCGACCCGCCACCACCGCCCGCGGCCAGGAGCGCCGCGGCTCGTGCGACGGCCGCATCGGCGACCGCCTCGTCCGCGGCCGCGACGACGACGATCAGGTCGTTCGAGCCGGCGCCGGCCGGCACCGCGTTGGCCAGCCCGGCAGCCGCGACGACGCCGAGATTCGCCGGCGTCGCCATGACCAGCCCCGCTCGCTGGATCCCCTCGAGGGCTTCGATCTGGGCGGCGATCCCCATGAGCTCGACC
>DASSMI010000063.1:0-3000 GCA_035688935.1 Candidatus Limnocylindrales bacterium
GAACGACGTGGCGGCCGCTGACCGGCGGGCCTGGCAGACCTCGCCACCGCGCCCGGCGCTTGCCTGGGCAGCGAACGCGATCGGCCGCGGGTCACGCGTCCGCGCCGTGCGTCCACTCGGTGGCGGAATCGCCCAGGCGACCGCCGGACGGGTGACAGGACGATGCCCCGGCACCGGGCCGGGGCATCGTGAGGCGGAAGGGACGGCGGCCTACCCCTGCGCCTTCGCCTCCATGTCCCGGAGCGGCTCGGACACGGCCGTCTGGGCCCGGTCGATCAGCTGGCTGCCAGCCCCGCCCATGACGCGCTTCTCGGCATCGGTCGCCGGGAGGGCCAGGCCCACCGCGGCGCCGACTGCGACGGCGATCGCACCGAACGCGATGGGGTTCTGCTCGATCGCCCGCTGGGCTCCGGCGACCGCGTCGGTCGCGGTCCGGCCGACCGTCGTCGCGGCATCGCCGGCGGTCTGGCCGACCGTGTCGAACGCGTCGCCGGCCGCGCGCCGCGCGTTCGACGCAGCCTCGCCGACCGCATCGCCCGCATCGTCCATCCGGCGACCGAACGCATCCGGCAGATCGGCAGCCTTCCGCCGGAGGTCATCCGCGGGGCCCGGCCGGTACCGGTCACGGATCGTGTTGTCTTCGTAGGCACGGCGGTCGGCGGTCACCCAGGTGCGGTCCCAGGATCGGTCCCACGAGGCTCGCTGGCCGGTCCGCCGATTCATGATCAGCCAGCCGATGCCGAGCCCGGCCATCGCGGCGGGAACGGGATTGGCCTTGATCGTCTCGATCAGGCCGCTGCCCGCCTCCTGAGCCGTTCGGCCGGCATCGGAGGCGAGGTCACTTGCTGCGGTCGTCATGTCGTTCACCTTCGTTTCGATGGTTCCGATCGTGGCCTCGCGGACGCGATCCTTGGCCCGGTCGGCGATCGTCGCTGGATCGAGCCGGTCGCCCAGCTCTTCGACGGTCCCGGCCATCTCCGACCGGGTCGCCTCGATCTCGACGACCAAGGCCTCGACCTCGGCGGTCACGGCCGGGTCGTCGGTCGTCTCGGCCGCCGTCTCGGGCCATGCCGAGACGGAACCGGGCTCCGACGCGCGCTGGTTGGCCGACGGATCGGTCTCGAGGACGTCCGCGTCCCAGCCGTCGCCGGCGCTCGCGGTCGTTCGTTCGGTCATTTCAGGCTCTCCTTCGCCATCGCCGCGTCGTCGCGGATCGACTCGATCGTCCGTTCGGGCGCGAGGCTCGTCCGGGCGATCTCCTGGCGGCCGCGCATCGCGAGCGCGGCGCCGACGATCGCGACGACGATCCCGACGATCAGCGCCGCGAGCCACGGCGCGAGGCCCGCGTCGACGAACAGCAACACGGCCGCCGCCACGAGCGCGAGGAGCCCCGCGTACGCGACGGCTCCACCGGCGCCGACCAGGGCCGCGCCGCGACCGGCCGAGCCGGCACGGGCTGTCATCTCGGCGCGCGCGAGCGCGATCTCCTGGCGGACCAGCGTCGAGAGCTGTCGGGACAGATCGCCGAACAGCTCGCCGAGGCTGCGTTCGTCGCGCCGGGTCTCCGGTCGAGCGTCCATCACGACCCGCCGGTCGCGCCCGTGCGGCGCTTCGACGCGGAACGTGACGCGCTGCTCCGGGTCGTGGACGTCCCGGACGTCGAGTCGGTCGCCGCGGCGTCGGTCGCCGCGGCGTCGGTCGCCGCGAGGTTCCCGGCGGCCGTCGACGGAACGTCATCCACGGTCGAGTCGTAGGTCGCGCCGTAGCCCGTTCCATAGCCGCTCGTCGGCATCGACGATCCGGCCGGGCGCGAGCTGGAGACGTCGGACGAGCCGCCGCCTGACCAGCCGCTCGCACCACGATACGACGCCTCGCCGTGCGCGCCGGAGCCGGACCCGGCGCCGCCGCTCCAGTACTGCGCCGACCCGTTCGAGGTCGTCGGCTCGGCGCCGCTCCGGAGCAGGCGCCCGGCGATCAGGCCGAGCAGCAGCCCGCCGCCCACGACGAGCGCAGGCTGGCGCCGCGCGATCCGTTCGGCTTCGTCGAGGATCTCGCGCGCGTCATGCGCGCGAAGGTAGGTCGCGATCTCCTCCACGCGCTGCGCCGCGGTGTCGGCGACATTCGCGATCTCGGGACGATCGGTTCGGAGCTGGTCCCCGCTGTCGCGGACGGCCCGCGCGACCTGGTCGAGGGTGTCGCCGGCCTTCGTCATCGCCGTCGACGCCTGGCGTTCGGCCGTCCGGCCCGCCTGGTCGAGGACGTCGCCGGCGGCATCGCCGAGCCGGCTCGGGGTATGGCTGGTGGCGGCCGACTGGGTGACGGACGTCGTATCGCTGGGCATGGTGGCACCTCGGACTGCGCGGTCGCGGGGGCGGCGACCTGGGGTTGGGGGCTGGTCCAAGCCTCCCGCCGTCGGGTCACCGCGGCCCGGCCTCCCCGAGCCGCGTGTAACAAGCGGGTGTCAGGCGCGACCGGCCGTCCGCCCGATCAGACGCGCGACCACCGGCGCGATCCGCTCGACCCAGAGCGCGTACTGCGCGCCCGACGGATGGAGCCCGTCGTCGGCCACGAGCGAGCGGTCCGTGGCGGCTCGCAGCGACAGGTCGTGGATGTCGACGAACGCGACGCCGAGCCGCTCGGCCAGCTCGCGCAGGACGTCGTTGTTCCGCCGGATCGCCGCGGCCTGCTCGGCAGGGTCGCCGTAGTCGGCGCCCGCCGGCGTGACGGTGTAGTCGGGCGTCGCGACCGTCACGATCCGATCGGCGGGGAGCCGGGCCAGGACGTGATCCAGGATGTTCCGGATGTTCGTCGGGTAGACGAACGCGGGAATGCGTCTGACGACGTCGTTCACGCCCACGAGCAGACTGACGAAGTCCGGGTGCAAGCCGTCGAGCTGCGGGAGCTGGGCGCCCACGACGTCGCCGGACGTGTAGCCGTTGACGCCGAGATTGGCGACGAGCTCGAGCGCCGGCGGCTCGCCACCGAGCGCGCGCACGAGCT
>DASSMI010000064.1:0-2013 GCA_035688935.1 Candidatus Limnocylindrales bacterium
GGCTCCATGATCTCGCGGAACGCCTCGCCGACCGTCCGCTCAGACGGCGTGTAGCCGGGGTTCTCGGCGCGTGTCGAGTCGCTCAGGAGGCAGATGACGCCCTCCTCGCCGAGCTTGGCGAGGATCGCGAAGTCGCTGAGCTTGCCGTCGACCGGGGTGTGGTCGAACTTGAAGTCGCCGGTGTGGACGACGACCCCGACCGGCGTCCGCAGGGCGATCCCCATCGCGTCGGGGATCGAGTGGCCGATCCGGAACGCCACGACGCCGAACGGGCCGATCTGGAGCTCGTCGCCGGGCTCCATCGCGATCAGCGGGTTGTTGTGGAGCTTGTGCTCCTTGATCTTGTTGCCGAGCAGCCCGCGGGCGAGCGTGGAGGCGTAGATCGGAACACCCGGGAACTCGGGCAGCACGTACGGCAGGCCGCCGACATGGTCCTCGTGGGCGTGGGTGATCAGGAACGCCTTGACGTTCGCCTTGCGTTCCTTGAGGTAGGTGATGTCGGGGACGACGAGGTCGATGCCGAACATCTCCTCGTCGGGGAACATCAGCCCGCAGTCGATCACGACGATGTCGTCGCCGTACTCGAACACGTACATGTTCTTGCCGATCTCGCCGACACCGCCGAGCGGGATGATCCGAAGTGGTTGGGTGGATGCCATCAGGTGGGCGTGGTGTCCTTCGTGAAGGGTGGCTAGGTGGTCTGGAAGAGGCTCGTGTCGGGCGCGAGGAACGGTTCCGGCGCCGGCTCCGGCACGGGTTCCGCGGCGATCTCCGACGCGGCCTCGCCCGCGGAGCCGGCCGTGCGCCGGGCGCGGGCATCGAGCAGGACCGCTGGCACCTTCTCGATGTCGCGGTAGCTCTGCTCCTCGATCGCCGTCGTCCGGAGCGCCGCAGCGGGGTGGTACATCGCGAACACGGTCGCGTCCGCGGCGCCGGTCGCCGGATCGGCAGGGGCGATCCTCCCGTGGGCCTGGCTGATCCGGGCACCCGGCATGAACCGACCCATCGAATGCCGCCCGAGCGTGACGATGACGGCCGGATCGAGGATCTCGAGCTGGCGCTGGAGGTACGGCGCGCAGGCCGCGATCTCGTCGGGTTCCGGGTCACGATTGTCGGGCGGACGGCACTTCACGACGTTCGTGATGAAGACGTCGTCGCGCCGCCACTCGATCGAGCCGAGGAACTTCACCAGGAGGTCTCCGGCGCGACCGACGAAGGGCCGTCCGAGCCGGTCCTCGTTGAAGCCCGGGCCTTCGCCGACGAAGACGACCTCGGTGTCCGGGCTCCCCTCCCCCGGTACCGCGTTCGTGCGCGTCCGGGCGAGCCGGCAGCGCGAGCAGACACGGACCTCCGCCGCGACGGCCTCGAGCGCCGCTCGGCGCTCGGCCGAGGTCACGCGGAGGCCCCGATCGCGGTCTCCTCCGCTCGATACGGGGTCGCCCCACGAGCCGCGGCGGCCCGGACCCAGCCGCGCGCCACGAGCGCCTCGGCGATCTGCACGGCGTTGGTCGCCGCGCCCTTGCGCAGGTTGTCGCTCACGACCCAGAACGCGAGCCCGCGATCGCCGTCGATCGACGGGTCCTGGCGGACGCGGCCCACGAAGATCTCGTCGGAGCCGGCCGCCTGTGTCGCCAACGGGTAGGTCGAGGTCGACGGATCGTCCTGGACGACGACGCCGTCCACCTTGGCGAAGAGGTCGCGGGCTTCGGCGGGGGTGATCGGCCGCGCCGTCTCCACATGGACGGCCTCCGAGTGCGCGACGAACACCGGGATCCGGACGGCCGTGCACGAGACGCGCAGCTCGGGCAGGTGAAGGATCTTCCGGCTCTCGTTGACGAGCTTCATCTCCTCTTTCGTGTACCCGTTGTCGAGGAACACGTCGACCTGCGGGAGCGCGTTGAACGCGATCTGGTGGGGGTAGACGGAGACGTCCTTCTTCTCGCCGGCGACGTGGGCGCGGACCTGCCCCTCGAGCTCGCGGATCGCCTCGCCGCCGGTTCCCGAGACCGCCTG
>DASSMI010000065.1:0-7821 GCA_035688935.1 Candidatus Limnocylindrales bacterium
CGCCGTGCTCCGCGGGCGCGACGCCGAGGGCTGACGCTTCCCGGCCCATGGACGGACGACGACCCCCGTTGTCGTCCCGCGCCGATGGTTCGCTGATCGCCGCTGGCGCATCGTGACGAGTGCGCGGCCGAGACCTCCCCCTCGGCTGCGACACCGCCGGTGCATCGGACGCCGGCTCGCGACTGACCGGACCGGCGGTCGCGAGCTCGTGACGTCCGGTGCACCTCCGGCCGCGCGGGATCCCCCGACCGCGCGGCCGAGCCCCGTTCGTCGCGAGCCGGTTCGTCGCCAGCGCGGTTCGTCGCGAAGCCCCGTTCGTCCCGGCGTCGGCGTCCGACCCGGCGCGCCGGCGTCGCCCACGATGGCCGATTCCCGATCGTTCGCCTCACGCGAAATCGTTTCGCGGTCGGCGTGCGGAGGCCGCCCAGGCCGACGCATCCATCACGCAAAACGATTTCCGGTCGGGGCAACGAGCCGCTTTCGGTACTTCTGGGCGACCCCGAAGGACGTGGTCGACGGCTCAGCCGACCTCGACGATCCGGTAGCGAACCGTGCCGCGTGGCGCCGCGATCTCGACGGTCTCCCCGGCAGCCCGACCGAGGATCGCTCGCCCGACCGGCGAGACGTTCGAGATCCGGCCGTTCGCCGGATCGGCCTCGGCCGAGCCGACCAGCCGGAACGTCGACCGGGCACCCGCGTCGTCCTCGATCGTCACCGTCGCGCCGAGCGAGACGCGCCCGGCAGTGTCCGCCGTCGCCTCGATCACCCGGGCGACTCGCAGGGTGGCCTCGATCTGGGCGATCCGGCCTTCGAGGAACGACTGCTCCTCACGCGCCGCGGTGTAATCCGAGTTCTCGCGGAGGTCGCCGAGCTCCTTCGCCGCCTTGATCCGGGCGATCACCTCGGGCCGGCGCGTCTTCGTCAGGTCCGCGTGCTCGGCCTGGAGACGGGCGAGCCCGTCGGCCGAGATCCAGGTGGGCTCGTCCCGCGCCGGATCGGCCCGCGCCGCGGTCGGCGTCGGCGCGGCCTTCGGGGTCGCCGGGCGCGGGGCGCGCCGAACCGTTCCTCCCGCCGCCCGGGACGGCGGCAGACCGCTCGCGCCGTCGGCCGCGCCGGGCGGCAGCTCGACGACACGCGTCGGCGGCAGCTTCCGGACGGGATCACCGGGTTGGAGCGAGTTGGCAAGCCCGGTCGCCTTTCGCTCACCCGTTGCGGTCCGGAGGTTCGCCCATGGCAGGACGACGTCGCGATCGGGCAGCGCCGCGCGTTCATCGGCCGGGACCGACTCGGCGAACGCGGACAGCAGCGCGTCCTCGTACTCCTCGATCGCGTCGGTCGGCGCCCACCAGACCCGGGCGGTCTCGAGCCCCGACAGGGCGTGCAGCCAGTGCCCGCCCGGGTGCGGCCGCCGCTCGCCGAGCACCGTGTTCCGGATCGCCTCGATCCGACCGCCGATCGAGCCCTCCGTCGACCCGACGTAGACGACCCGTGCGGACGGGATCCAGAACGCACCGAGCCGTGCCGCGAGGGCCCGCGACGACGGTCGCTCGCCGTCCAGCCGCAGATCCGGGACCCGCTCGAGCCACTTCCCGATCCGCGTCAGCTCCAACGGCGCCGCGCGCAACGGCGCCACGAGCTCGAGGACGTACACGCCCCCCGTCCGCGCCGGAACGGGCCGGCCCCAGACGACGGGGCCGTCGGCGAGCAGCCCGACGGAGCGGAGGAGGTCCGCGGCCGACGCCGTCACTCGCGACCCATCAGCTCGTAGACGTTCCCGTCCGGGCCGCGGTAGTGGTTCCAGACGGCGCCGCCGTCCCGCTGCGGCTCGCCGATGAAGGCGATCCCGGCCTCGACCATCGCCGCCCGCACCGCCGCGAAGTCGTCGACGAGATACCCGACGACCGGGCCGCTCCCGAAGAAATCGTGGTCGGCGTCGTCGGCGGCGTAGACGTGGATCGACGTCCCGTCAGCCGTTCGGAACCAGACCGCCCCCGGCCGCTCCAGCTCGACCGTGAGGCCCAGCGTGTCGCGGTACAGGGCGACCATCGACGCGAACGCCGCGGTCCGGATCCCGACGAAGCGGACGGACACAACCATGGCGGTATCGTCGCATCGACATGGCACCTCCCGCCGCGACCCCGTCACGCATCCGGTCGACCCGGCGGCTCGGCATCGTCGTCGCGCTCCTCGCCGGCGCGACCGTCCTGGGAGCGGGCGTGCTCCGCGGCGTCGCCGGCGACACCCGCCCGGTCACGGCCGTCGGGCCGTCGGCGGGCCCATCGACCGCCGGACCGTCAGCCGGCCCGACCCCCGCGGGACCCTCAGCCGAGCCGTCTTCGGCCCCGCCGTCGCCCTCGGCGGTCGCGTCGCCGACGTCCTCGACCCCGCCACCGAGCCCCGGTCCGGTCCCGTCCGCGTCGCCCACCCCCGACCGCCGCACGGCCGCGCGTCTCCAGGCCACGCTCGACATCGTCCGCCGCCAGCTCGGGATCCCGGGCGTCGAGGCGACGATCCTCTTCCCCGACGGCTCGAGCTGGACGGGCGTCAGCGGCTACGCCGACGTCGCGACGAGGACGCACGTCACGAAGGACACGGCGTTCGCGATCGCGAGCGTCTCGAAGACGTTCACCTCCGCGCTGATCCTCGGGCTCGTCGACGAGGGCCGGATCCGCCTGACCGATCCAGCCGTGAGCCTGCTTCCGCCGCTCCGCCTGAAGATCGATCGCCGGATCACCGTCGCGATGCTCCTCAACCACACGAGCGGCCTGTCGGACTACTTCCTCAACCCCAAGATCGACGGCCCGCTCCAGAAGCGGCCGAGCGCGTCGTGGACCGTCGACCAGGTCCTGCGCTACGTCCGCAAGCCGTTGTCGCCGCCCGGCAAGGCGTGGCACTACGCGAACACGAACTACCTGCTGCTCGGGTTGATCGCCGAGCATGTCACCGGCGAGCCCTACGCCGAGCTCGTCCGGACGCGGCTCCTCGAGCCGGCCGGCCTCGAGTCGACGTGGGTGCAGGCCGGCGAGGAGGCGCGGGCGCCGCTCGCCCACGGCTACCGCCTCCCCGGGACCAGCCGGACCGTGAAGCCGGTCGACCTCGACGACGGCAGCGGGATCGCCCCGTTCCGCTCCGTGATCACGGCGGCCGGCGGGGCCGGCTCGATCGCCGCGACGAGCGACGACCTCGCGCGCTGGGCTCACGCGCTGTACGAAGGGCGCGTCCTCGGTCCGTCCGGCTCGGCGCGCCTGTTCCAGGGATTCTCGCCGACGACGGCGTACCTCCCGGGCGTGACGTACGGCTACGGCGTCCAGGCGCTGTCGATCGACGGGCATCCGAGCCTGGGCCACAGTGGCCGCCTCCTCGGCTTCCGCAGCGCGATGCGCCACTTCCCCGTCGACGGACTGACGATCGCCGTCCTGACGAACCAGAGCCGAGCCGATCCGGGCGTCATCGTCCGGCGGCTCCTCGCGATCGCGCTCCCGACCGCGCCGGCGTGTCCCGCCTGCCCGTCCGCGCGCTGACGCGGGGCCGGCCGCTCAGCCGCGCGGGGTGGCCCCCGTCTCCCCGCGCCCGCCGCGAGGCAGCGTCAGCTCCAACCCGTCGAGGAGCCAGCCGAGGGCACTCTCGAACTGGCTGTCGGCGGTGATCTCGCTCATCAGCGGCAGCATCGAGACCGTGTTCGGGAAGCGCTCCGGCGGCAGCCGCGCGAACGTCTCGGCGATCGCCGCCGCGTAGGCGGTCCGCTCCTCCTCCGACGCGTTCGGGCCGAGCGGGTCGCGGGCCTCGAACACGGCGTAGCCGGAGGCCCATGTGATCACGGCGTTCGCGCCGAGCGATGCCGTGAGGTCGTCGAAGCCGGCCGCGCGGAGCTGGCCGACGACGAGCTCGATCGCCTGGAGGGCGTTCGGCCCGAAGGTCGGCCGCGAGCCGAAGACCGGCGCGAGGTGTCGATGCCGGACGAGGACCCGTCGCGCGGTTCGTGCGGCGGCGCCCATCTGCGCGCGCCAACCGTCGGCCGGCTCGATCTCCGCGAGCATCTCGCCGATCACCCGGTCGACGAGCAGGTCGAGCAGCTCGTCCTTGTTCCTCACGTGCCAGTAGAGGCTCGTGGCCCCGGCCCCGAGCTCGCTCCCGAGCCGGCGCATGCTCAACGCGTCGAGGCCCTCGGCGTCCGCGATCCGGAGCGCGGCCTCGAGGATCCGATCGAGCGTCAGCGGCTCGGCGCTCGACGACGGCTCGGACTCCGCCGGCCACCCGGGCAGTCGCCCGGTCGCCCGCCGCCGAGCCGTCATCGGAGCGCCTGCGTCATTTGTCGTGCCGCGTTCGCGACGCTTGCCTCGCACACCGTTCTTGACACTCGAACACTGTACGAGTCAAGATCTGGCCTGTCCACTCGTACATCGTACGAGTCCTCGATCACTGTACGAGCCAGCCACGAACGGAAAGGCCTCACGACGATGACTGCAGACACGGTCCACGCGCGGCGCTGGTGGATCCTGGGGGTCCTGATCCTCAGCCTCTTCGCCGCCACCCTCGACAACACGATCCTGAACGTCGCCCTGCCGACGCTGGCCCGCGAGCTCCACGCGACGACGAGCCAGCTCCAGTGGATGGTCGACAGCTACGTCCTCGTCTTCGCCGGGCTGCTCCTCGTCGCAGGGGCCCTCTCGGATCGCCATGGGCGGCGTCTCGCGCTCCTCGGCGGTCTGGCGATCTTCGGCGTCGGGAGCGTCGTCTCGGCGTTCGTCACGACCGCCGACCAGCTGATCCTCGCCCGGGCGTTCATGGGCCTCGGCGCCGCGCTGACGATGCCGGCGACGCTCTCGATCATCGCCAACGTCTTCGACGAGACCGAGCGGCCGAAGGCGATCGCCGCCTGGTCGGCGGTGTCCGGGCTCGGCATCGTCGTCGGCCCGATCCTCGGCGGATGGCTCGTGGAGCACTTCGCCTGGAACGCGATCTTCCTCGTCAATGTCCCGGTCGTCGTCCTGGGGATCGCGGCGATCCTGGCCGTCGTCCCGGAATCCAAGGCCGCGGCGGCGCCGCGCCTCGACCCGGTCGGGGCGATCCTGTCGGTCGGCGGGCTCGTCGCCCTCGTCTACGGGATCATCGAGGTGCCGGCCCACGGCTGGGGCGACCCCGCGATCGTCGTGTCCCTGTCGGCGGCGGTCGTCCTGCTCGGAGCGTTCCTCGTCTGGGAGCGCCGCGTCGCGGAGCCGATGCTCGACATCCGCCTCTTCCGCAACCCGCGGTTCTCGGCGGCGAGCCTGTCGGTGACGCTCGTCTTCTTCTCGCTCATGGGCGTGCTCTTCTTCCTGACCCAGTACCTCCAGGGCGTCCTCGGGCTGACCGCGCTCGAGACGGGCATCCGGTTCGTCCCGCTCGCGCTCGGGATCGTCGCCTCGGCGCCCGTCAGCGCCGTCCTGACGAACCGCTTCGGCGCGAAGGTCTCGACGGCCTTCGGGCTGCTCGTCACGGCCGGCTCGCTCGGCCTGCTCGCGACGGTCAACGTCGCGTCCGGGGACCTGCTGATCGGGTCGGTCCTCGCGATCGCCGGGTTCGGCGTCGGCGTCGCGATGACGCCATCCACGGACGCGATCATGGGCGCCCTGCCCAAGGAGCAGGCCGGCGTGGGCTCGGCCGTGAACGACACGACCCGCGAGATCGGCGGCGCGATCGGCGTGGCCATCCTCGGCAGCGTGCTGTCGGCGGTCTACAGCGGCCGGATGCAGGACGTGTCGGCGGCGCTCCCGACCGAGGTCGGGGCGATCGTCCGCGACTCGATCGGCGGCGCGCTCGCCGTCGCCGAGGGGGTCGGCGGGGCGGCCGGTGCGGCCATCACCGTGGCCGCCCGCGCGGCGTTCGTCGACGGGATGGCGGCGGCTTCGATCATCGGGATGGTCGTGGCGATCGGCGGCGCCGTCATCGCGCTGGTGTGGCTGCCGGCCCGCTCGGCCGCGGTCGCCGAGGAGATCGCGCCCGAGACGGAGCCCGGGCTCGGAGGTGCGCGCTCGGTTGCGGCGGCCTGATCGACGGGCTGCCACGCACCTGCAACGACCGCCGTCCGACCGGATGGCGGTCGTTCGGCGACCGGCGCGAGGATCGGCTCGATCGGAGGAGCAGCCATGCCGATACGAGCCTGGACCGCCAAGCGGGAGCGCCAGTACGAGCACATCAAGGAGAGCCTCCTCGACCGCGGCTCGTCGAACGACAAGGCCGAGGAGATCGCCGCCCGGACCGTGAACAAGGAGCGCGCGCGGGCCGGCGAGGCTCGGACCGCGAGCCGAACGTCGATCGACGACATCTCGTCCTCGCGGCGTGGCGGGCTCCGGTCGCACACCGGCTCGAAGGGCCGGACCTACGAGCAGCTTCGGAACGAGGCTCGCGAGCGCGGGATCGAGGGCCGCTCGAAGATGTCCAAGGCCGAGCTCCAGCGGGCGGTCGACGCCCGGAAGTGACGGTCTGGATCGGCACCTCCGGCTGGCAGTACGCGGATTGGCGGCTGGCCGTGTATGGCGGTGCGCCGCAGCGAGCATGGCTCGAGTCGTACGCCGACCGCTTCGCGACCGTCGAATCGAACAACGCGTTCTACCGGCTGCCCGAGCGCCGGATCTTCGAGGCCTGGGCCGATCGGACACCCGACGACTTCATGATGGCCGTCAAGGTCAGCCGCTACCTCACCCACATCAAGCGGCTCAAGGCGCCGGCCGAGCCCGTCGACCGGTTCGTCCGACGGATCGCCGGGCTCGGGCCGAAGCTCGGCCCGGTGCTGCTCCAGCTGCCTCCGCAGCTCGAGGTCGAGCGCGCCCGGCTCCTGCGGACGCTCGATCGGTTCCCGGACGGGATGCGGGTCGCGGTGGAGTTCCGCCACGCGAGCTGGTTCACCGACGAGATCCAGCGGGACCTCACCGAGCGGGGCGTCGCGCTCTGCCTCGCCGACCGGCGCGGCGTCCTGGGTCCGGTGTGGCGGACCGCGCCGTGGACGTACCTCCGGTTCCACCAGGGGCTGGCGCGGCCGCGCCCCTCGTACGGGGACGCGGCGCTCGCGGGCTGGGCGCGTCGCCTGGCCGATCTGTGGAGCGCCGACGAGGATTGCTGGGTCTACTTCAACAACGACCACCACGCGGCCGCGCCGCGCGATGCGGCCCGGTTCGCTCGGGACGTCGCGCGCGTCGGGCTGCGTCCATCGCGGACACCGGATCCGGGCACCCTCGCACTCGCCGCCTGACCCGACCCCGGACCAACGAGCGAGCCGGGCACCGGACGATCGGGCGATGCGCGCGCGCCCCGACGCGCGCAGACTCGCGGCCTGCTCGTGGGAATGGGCATGCCGATCCGCGTCGAGATCTTCGCCGCAGGGGGGATCGCCGTCGGCGTGATCACGCGCGCCGGGCACATCCGCGACGTCCTCGAGGACGACGCCCCGCTGTCGATCGAACGGGCGACCTGGCACGCCCTCGACGGGACGAAGCCGCGCCCGATCGGCGATGTCGCGGTGGCGCCCGACGACGTGTTCCTGGCGACCTCCGAGGAGCCCGAGGACCTGCCCGTCCATGCCCAGTGGCACGACATCGCGCTCGACGTGGGTCCGTACCGGGTGGAGGGCCAGATGCCGACGATGCCCGGGTTCGATCCGGGTCGCGCGCTCGCCCGCCCCACCGGCGAGTTCGTCTGGCTCCGCGACGTGACGATCAGCCTCGCGGGCGAGGCGGTCGCCGGGATGAGCCGGCCGATGGCGCTCGCGAACCGCTACGTCGTCGACCGGGTCGAGGCCGACCTCATGCTCGGGTTCTACTTCCCCGGCGCCGAGATGGTGACGAC
>DASSMI010000066.1:0-3376 GCA_035688935.1 Candidatus Limnocylindrales bacterium
TCGGCGCCTTGGCTGATGCCGGCGTCAGCGTTCTGCGATTCCGCTCGACGGCCGAGGCCGGCGCCTGGCTGAGCGGCGTCCGCCGCGAGGCCTAGCAGCGACGCTCTGGGCGCCCCCGGTGCCGGTCGGTTGTGGCCGTCCAGAAGTGCCGAATCGACATCGTTCACCCCTCCCGAAATCGTTTCTCGACCGCCGCGCACGCGCGCCCGTCGGGCGCGCTCGCGGGTCGCGAAATCGTTCACGGAGCGGAGAAGGATCGGGATTCGGGCGTTCTGGGTGGCGTCTCAGGCGTGGTGCGCGACCCACGTGTCGAGCTCGGCACGGAGCGGGTCGAGCGTCGACGCATCGGCGAATGCGACGTCGAAGGCGTGGCGGTCGATCGCGACCAGCTCGGCCGGCGTGAGGCCGATCTGGTCGAGGGCGCGCTCGTACTCGTCGGTGAGCGACAGATCCGACACGGTCGTGTCGTCGGTGGACAGCGTGACCAGGACACCGAGCCGATGGAGCCGGGCGAGGGGATGGGCGGCGATCGAGGCGACGATGCCGGCCTGCCAGTTCGAGGTCGGGCAGAGGTCGAGCGTGACGCGCCGGGCGATCAGCTCCTGGCACAGCGACGGATCGTCGATCGCGACCGGCCCGTGGGCGATCCGCTCGGGGTCGAGCGCCAGCGCGCGGCGGACCTGGGCGGGGCCGCCCCACTCACCGGCGTGGAGGGTGATCCGCAGTCCGCCGGCGCGTGCTGCGGTGAAGGCGTCGGCGTGGAGGAGGGGATCGGGGTAGCGCTCCTCGGGACCGGCGAGGTCCCAGCCGGTCAGGCCGTCGTCGCGGAAGCGCCCGGCGACCTGGGCAAGCTCGCGGTTCGCGGCCGGGTCATGGGATCGGAGGGCCGTGCAGATGAGGCGGACCGTGGTCGCGGTCCGCGCGGCCGCGGAACGTGCCCCGCGCGCCACCGCCGCGATCCCGTCGGCCAGGGAGAGGCCGCGCGCGACGTGGAGGAGCGGCCCCCACCGGATCTCGAGGTAGCGGACGCCTTCGGCGGCCTTCGTCTCGACGAGCTCGGCGGCGATCCGTTCGAGCGCCTCGGCGTCCTGCATGAGCGCGATCGGCAGATCGAACGCCCGGAGGAGCTCCGCCTGGTCCCGGCACGGCATCGGCGCCACGAGCGCCGCCCGCATCGACTCGACGTCCCGAGGCGCATCGACGCCCCGTGTCCGCGCCAGCTCGATCGCCGTCTCGACCCGGAGCGACCCGTCCAGGTGGAGATGGAGCTCGGCCTTCGGCATCGCGAGGAGGGCGGCGCGGCGCGCGGCCGGGTCGGCTGGCAGCGCGAGCGGCGCACGGGGAAGGGCCACGACCCGATGCTACGATGCCGGCGATGTCCCGGACGCTGTCGCGGGCCGCGCTGGCGGTCATCTGGCTGCTGATCGTGGCGATCGTGTCGGTCGGGGCCGCCGGGATCGTGGCCGCGATGGCGAACCAGCCCGGGACGCCGAGTCGCGCCGAGCTGACGCAGGACGGTGACGCGGCCGCGAACGTCGTCCTCTCGAAGGCCGCCGCCGATCTCGACGACCTCACCGGACACGTCGAGCGGCTCGGCCAGCTGGGACGGGGCGCCCTCACCTCGCTGGTGTCCTCCGATTTCGACGCGATGGACAAGGCCGTGGCCGAGGGCCAGACGCTCGCCCACGAGATCGAGCAGCAATCCGCGGCGATCCGCGCCGAGCTCCTGGCGATCCCGGGCACGGGGCCCGGCGAGCCGCTGATCTGGTCGCCCGAGACGATCCGCCGCCGCGACGTGACCCTCGCCGCGCTCGACGCGACCGGCGGACTCGAGATCTCGTGGACGCGGCTCGCCAGCGGCTCGACCGTCGCGAACCGGCTGACCGGCCTCCTCTCGGACCACGACCTGACGGCGGCCGCGGCCGCGAAGCAGTACTCGAACCGTGGCTACGCGACGTCGCTGAAGACCCTCGCCCGGGCAAAGGCCATGCTCGACGGGGCGAAGACGCTCCGCGACGCGCTCCAGAACACGGTCGACGTCACGACGCTCACCCAGTGGATCGATCGGAACGCCGAGTACGACGCGGCGCTCGAACGGCTGATCAAGGCGACGGTCGCCGCCAAGGGCCGCGTCACGAACGAGCTGAAGGCCGCCTACCGCGCCGAGATCCGGGCGCACCAGCTCCTGCCGTCGAACACGAGCGGGATCGTGATCATCCTCGCCGAGATCGGCCGGGGCGGGCTGAACGAGGCGGTGATCGGGATCGAGGGCGCGCGGGCCAAGCTCCAGGCGGCGAGCGACGAGCTCGCCGGCCCGCCGCCCGATGCCAGCGGGGAGCCCGGGACGGCTCCCGACGCCAGCGGCGGCTGACGCGCGGGTACACTGCCCGGACTTGTGTCGAACGCGCCCGCGCGTGGGTGCGATCTCGAAAGGGGAGCCCAATCCGTGCAGCTGCGCGTCGTGACCGACCAGCCCTGGGACGTGAAGGCCGACGTCCTCGTCATCCCGATCGTCGGCGACCCGGCATTCGACGGACCGCTCGGTGAGCTCGATCGACGCGCCGGCGGCGAGCTCCACGCGCTGAGCACGTTCGGCGAGCTCCGGTCGAAGCGGTTCACCTCGACGCTCGCGGCGCCCGGCGAGCTCGGTGCGAAACGGATCCTCACGGTCAGCGCCGGCCCGGCCGACGAGCTCGATCGCGAGACCGTCCTCCACGTCGGCGCCGCGGCGCAGCACCGGCTGGGTGGCCGTCACGCGGCCAGCCTGGCGGTCTGGCTGTCGCCCCTCGCCGACGCGCTGGAGGGTGGCCTCACCGCGGTCGCCGAGCTCGTCGCCCGGGGCGTCGTCGAGGGCACGTTCGAGCCGCGGACCCTGTACCGCGACCACGACGACGTGCGGACCGCCCCGCCGATCCTCGACGAGCTCATCCTCATCGCACCGGACGGTGACGCGGCTGCGGCACAGAAGGCCGCGGAGCGCGGGGTGGTCATCGGCGAGGGCGCGAACTACGCGAAGGCGCTCTCGAACCGATCCGCGAACGACGTGACGCCCGAGGTCCTCGCCGAAGAGGCGCGCGACCTCGCCGCGAAGCACGGCCTCTGGATCGACGTCATCGAGCCGGACCGCGCGCGCGAGCTCGGGATGGGCATGTTCCTCGCGGTCGGGCAGGGGAGCGACAACCCGCCGCGGATGATCCTCCTGCGTTCCGGCGACGAGGGTCAGCGCGACGCGCTCGACCGCCATCTCGCGATCGTCGGCAAGGGCGTCTGCTTCGACTCCGGCGGCATCTCGATCAAGCCGGCCGACCGGATGGAAGAGATGAAGATGGACAAGATCGGTGCGTGCACCGTGATCGCGGCGATCGGCACCGTCGCC
>DASSMI010000067.1:0-7158 GCA_035688935.1 Candidatus Limnocylindrales bacterium
CGACACGGTCCAGGCGACGCTCGAGAGCTTCTTCCCGGGGTTCGGCGACCTCGTCCTCCAGCGCGAGATCCGGACGCCGCTGGACATCGAGCGGACGGTCGGGCTCAGCGAGGGGAACATCTTCGCCGGCGAGTTCCTCGCGCCCCAGATGTGGCTCTTCCGTCCGGCGCCCGGCTGGTCGCAGTACCGGACGCCGATCGACGGCTACTACCAGTGCGGCTCGGGGACGCATCCCGGCGGCTGCGTCATGGGCGCTCCCGGCAAGCTCGCCGCCGGCCAGATCCTGAAGGACCGGGCGAAGCGCGCCGCTTCGGCGCCGGCTCGCGTCGCGGTCCAGGCCTGACGGCTCGAACCCGAACCCGGGGCCGCGACACGGTGTAGTACGGGGCGATGGCCCTGTCAGTCCCGGTCTGCCGCGCCGTCGCGGCCGCCTCGCTGCTCGCCCTGATGCTCGGCGCCGGCGCCGGCGTCGTCGTCGCCGCCGATCCGTCCGGCTCGCCGCTGGCGAGCCCGTCAGAACGTCCCGGCGGGGCGTTCCCGGAGGTCCAGATCTGGCAGGACGAGGCACTGCCGCCCGACGTCCCGGAGGGCCGGACCATCGACGTCGGCTTCACCGCCTGGGACGCCACGGGCGGGACGCTCTTCCGGGTCGGCGGCGCCCAGGTCCGCGTCCACCCGAAGACCGGGAAGGCGAAGCCGATCGAGGCCTTCACGCGGACGGACTGGCCGGGCCATCTCGTTGCGCCGATCACGATCCCGAAGGGCGGGCTGGGCACCATCGAGGTCGGCGTGACGGCCCAGGAGTGCCACGACGACACCGGCAAGTGCAACGACGTCTTCATGCCGTTCGCCTGGGGCGGCGTCGGGCCACCGCCGGACGCTTCTCGCGCGCTGCTCGTCGAGGCGTCGATCCGTCCGCCGGCCGAGCCGCTCATCGCGGGTCAGCCCTTCGAGGTCGTCGCGGATGTGACCCCGCGGGCCGCGTGGGGCGCCGATGCGCTCGCACTCCCGACACAGCTCGTCGTCGTCGCCCGAGCCGTCCGCGGGTCCGAGTACTCCCTGGCGGATCTGAACGGCAAGGCCGATGGGCCGTACACCGGGTCGATCGTGATCCCGCGGGCGGGCGACGTCGTGCTGATCGTTGGGTTCCCCAAGGACGGCGCCGACCCGGACCTGGTCGACGCCTCGATCTTCCGGGTCACGATCGAGGGGCCCAACGGGGAGGTGACGCCGGCGCCATCGCGCGTCTCCGCGACCGCGCCGCTTCCGTCCGGCGACTCGCTGCCCGTCGTCCCGATCGCGCTCGTCCTCGTGGCCGTGATCGCCGGCGGCGTCGTCGTCACGCGGGCGCTGGGCGACCTCTAGCGCGGCGCCGAGCCGGTGCGCGATCGCACCACAACCGACCCGCTTCGGACACGAAATCCGCACGTCTGAACCGGTTCACGCTCCGAATATCGTGACATCGGTGAGATAATGGAACAGCATCCGACACGACGTCGGGTGTGGTTCCGACGTCGCGCTCCGGCTGCGAGTACGCCGAAGGAGCGTGCACCATGCCTGCAGCCCTGCAGGTCCTGTCGTCCCTCGTCCCGCCCATCGCCGTCGGGCTGGTCGTGGGTCTCCTCGCGGCGATCGCCGTCTACGCGACGCGATCCGTCCGCTACATCTCGAACCACCGGGTGGGGGTCGTCGAGAAGCTCTGGAGCCGGAGCGGCTCCGTCCCGTCCGGCCTGATCGCCCTCCGCGGCGAGGCCGGCTTCCAGCCGGACGTGCTGCGCGGTGGCCTGCACGTGTTCCGGCCGTTCCAGTACCGGATCCACAGCGTGCCGCTGGTCACGATCCCGCAGGGACAGATCGGCTACGTGTTCGCGCGTGACGGCGTGCCGCTGCCGCCGACCCAGACGCTCGCTCGGACGCCGGACGGCGTCGACTTCGGCGACGTCCGCGCGTTCCTCGTGAACGGTGGCCAGCGCGGCCCGCAGCGGCGGATCCTCCGCGAAGGGACCTACGCGATCAACCTCGCCCAGTTCGTCGTGATCACGGCGAACGGCGTCTACGGCCTCGCCCTCGAGCGGACGGACCAGGTCCTCCTCGATGAGATGACGACCGAGATCGCGGCGCGCCAGGGGTTCGAGCCCGTGGTGATCAGCGGCCACGACGACCAGATCGGCGTCGTGACCGTCCACGACGGCCCGTCGCTCATGCCCGGCGAGATCATCGCCCCGACCGTGGGCGACGACCCGGCGGACGACGCGACGTACCACAACACGTTCCAGGAGCCCGAGCGGTTCCTGACGGCCGGTGGCCGGCGCGGTCGCCAGCTCCAGGTGATCGTCGAGGGGACGTACTACCTGAACCGGCTGTTCGCGACGGTGGAGCTCGTCGCGAAGGCGGTCGTCGAGGTCGGCACGGTCGGCGTCGTCGTGTCGTACACGGGTGATGCGGGCGAAGACCTTTCCGGCGACGCGTACGGCCACGGCGAGCTCGTCGATCGCGGCGAGCGCGGCGTCTGGGCGGCCCCGCTCCTGCCCGGCAAGTACGCCTTCAACACGTACGCCGGCAAGATCGTCATGGTCCCCACGACGAACTTCATCCTGAAGTGGAACGCGTCCGAGACGGGTGCCCACAAGTTCGACGAGAACCTGTCCGAGGTCGACCTGATCACGAAGGACGCGTTCGAGCCGAGCCTGCCGCTGTCGGTCGTCGTGCACATCGACTACCGCAAGGCGCCGCTCGTCGTCCAGCGCTTCGGTGACGTGAAGCGACTCGTCGAGCAGACGCTCGACCCGATGGTGAGCGCCTACTTCAAGAACATCGCCCAGACCCGGACGCTCATCGAGCTGATCCACGACCGGGCGGAGATCCAGGACGTGTCGAGCGTCGAGATGCGCGAGCGGTTCGCCCGCTACAACCTCGAGCTCCAGGAAGTCCTGATCGGCACGCCGACGCAGGGTCGCGGCGGGGCGAAGCTCGAGGAGATCCTGACCCAGCTCCGCTCGCGCCAGGTCGCGCTCGAGCAGGTCGAGACCTACAGCCGCCAGCAGGAGGCCGCCGTCAAGGAGCGCGAGCTGCGCGAGGCGGAGGCCCGGGCGCGCCAGCAGGCGTCGATCACCGAGAGCGAGCTGTCGATCGCGATCCAGTCGAACCATGGCAAGGCCGACCTTGCCCGGGCCCAGCAGCAGGCGGCGCAGATCCAGGCGCTCGCCGGTGCCGAGGCCGAGAAGACGCGGCTGCTCGGCACGGGTGAGGCGGCTCGGGTCGCGTCGCTCGCGTCGGCCGAAGCCGAACGCGCGGCCCGCGTCGGGATCGCCGAGGCCCTGGCGATCGAGGAGCAGGTCCGCGCCTACGGCGGCCCGCGCTACCAGCTCACGCAGCAGGTGATGGCCCGGTTCGCCGAGGCCGTCGAGCGGTCCGGCGTGGACATCGTCCCGAAGGTCGTCATCGGCGGACGGAGCGACGGCGCGTCGGCCGGCGGCTCGGGCGACGGCTCGGGAGCCGGCTCGCTCGCGGGATCGACGGTCCTCGAGTCGCTGCTCGCGCTGCTCCTCTCCGAGCGGCTGGGCGTCGACGTCGCGGAACGCGGCGAGCCGTCGCCTGCCGCGCTCGCCGTCCGCGCGGAGCTGCAGCGCCGGCTGACGGAAGGCGGCGAGGGCCGCGCCGCCTAGGGACCCGGAACGACAGGAGCCCGGCCATCGAGCCGGGCTCCTGCGCGACTGACCGGACGCTCAGCCGAGTTGCGCGCGAACCGCCCCGGCGGGGAAGACCGTGCTGTGGATGTTCACGTAGTACGCGGACGGATTCGCGAGGATGTCGTCGGCCAGGCCGTTGGCCGAGACGCAACCGCGCGTCTTGTCGGTGCCCGAGAACGAGCCCGAGAAGAGCGGCACGACCACCGGGCCCGGAACCCCCGCCGGCGCCAGGTGGATGTGGGACGCGACGACGGTGCCGTCGATGTCGGTCCACTTCGTCAGGAAGCACACGGAGTCGGTGTTCGGGTTGACGATGAGGATCATCGCGGCCGCCGCGTCGGGATCGCCGCACACCGCCGGCGGGGCGCACGTGGCGGTCGCCTCCTGGTCGCCCGTGAGCAGGAGCCGGAACACGCCGGTCCTCGCCGCGGACGCGGGTCCTGCGAGCGCGAGCAGGAGGCCGACCGCAGCCAGGATCGGGACGAGGCGGGGGAACAGGCGCACGGGAAGCACCTCCTTGTGGCGTTCCCCCGGCGTGGCATCGTGGGATGGTCCACGGTACGCCGGTTGGCGAATTCCGGTTCTCCGACCCGCAAACGGAGGCCCCGGTCGAGCCGCGCTCGACCGGGGCCGTTGCCGGCAATTCGCTCGGTCAGTCGACGACCATCCCGAACGGTGCCGTGCCGGCTGGCGTGGCGATCGGCGAGCCGGCGAGCTCGGTGATCGTCGTGCCGTCGACCGCGAAGGCGGAGATCCCGCCGACCGCGTTGACGATGTACAGGAAGCCGCCGTCGGGGCTGACCGCCGCGTCGAACGCGCGCCGAGGCGCCGCGCCCGCGAGCGCCGTCGACCCGACCAGCCCGAGCGTCCCGTCCGCCGCGACGGTGTACCGCGAGACCGTGCCGGAGCCGGTGTTGACCGCGAACAGCGCCCCGCCGTCCGGCGAGATCGCGACCCAGCACGGGGCGGTCTGGCCGTCCGCGAACGGGGAGCCGGCGATCGCGGTGAGCCCGCCGTTCCCCGCGACGTCGTACACCGACACCGAGCCGTTGCCCGCGCCGTCGTGCGCGTTCGACACGAAGAGCTGGTCCCCGTGGACGGGCGAGAACGTGCTCCCGAACGGTCCGATCCGCTGCGCCGCGAACGGCGAGCCCGGAGCGGCCGTCAGCCGGCCATCCCGGCGGATCCGGAATCCGTCGATGAACGAGGGGCCGGCATTCGGGCCGACGCGCATCCCGACGAGCCGCCGGCCGTCGGGGCTGATCAGGACGTGCCCGGGCAGCGCGTCGTCCGGTAGCGCGTACGTCGAGCCGGCGATCGCCGTCAGGTGGCCGCCCGCGTTGATCCGGAAGCCGGTGTAGTTGCTTCCGCCCGCGCCGCCGTTCGCGACGTAGACGAGGCTGCCGTGCGTGGCGATGCTCGTGGGCTGACGTCCGTTCGAGTCCGCGACCTCGACGAGCTGGAGCGCGCCGTCCGGCCGGATCCGCAGCACGGAGATCTGGTCGCTCGCCGGATCGGTCGCGAGGAGGTACCGACCGTCGGTCGTCTCCTGCAGGCCACCGGCCGAGCCGAACGCCCCTCCGGTGCCCGCGCCGCCGGCTCGGAACGGGGAGCCGGCGATCGCGCTGAGCGAGCCGTCGGCGTGACGGTCGTAGGCGAGGATCGTGTTCTCGCCGCTCGTGTTGCCGTTGACGTAGACATGGCCGATGACCGGCGAGCCGGCGGCCGCGACGGTGGACGCGGCGATGCTCGCGAACAGCGCGACCGCGGTGGCCGCAGCGACGGCGACGCGCGCGATGCGCCTGGCTGGGTTGGGACGATGCATCCGGAGATCCTCCTGTGCAGCCGAGCGTGGGTCGGCCGTCGGGAGCACCTTCGGACGGGCCGGTGTCACCGACATGACCGTCCGTTGACGGTTCGATGACGGCGCGCCGAGAGGCTCAATCGGCGAGCGCTGCCGTCGCGAAGAGGTGCGAGAACTGCTTGCACCAGATCACGACGCTCCGGGCGATCGCCGGATCGTCGAGGGCGCCCGCCGGCACGGCGTAGTTCTGGTTGCCCGTATCGGCCTTCAGACGGCCGAGCTCGATCGCCTCCCGGGTCCAGCCATCGGCGCGCGGCGAGAGGTACACGTACAGGTCCGGCCCGTTCCGGACGGCGAAGTCCTCGAGCCGAACGACGTACGAACCTGGTGCCACCTCGATCAGCCGAGCCGTCCCCCGCCCGAAGTGGAACTCGTCGCTGCCACGGAACGCCCCGGATCGCTCGATCAGGGCCGGCGGATCGGTGGGCCGCGGAGGTTCTGGCGACGTTGCCGCGGTGGGCCGGGGCGTGCCGGAGGCAGCCGGGCTCGGCGACGCGACGCTCGGCGAGGGACGGGCTGCGATCACCGGGGCCGGCTCGTCGACGGTCGCGCTGAGCACGAGCGGAGAGGCGAGATACCAGCCCAGCGGCAGCGCCACGGCGAGCGCCGCCGCGACGGCGCCGATCGATCGCCTCGGGTGACGGCGCGCCGCGGCGAACCACCCGAGACGCCGGCCAACGAGGACGAGCGCGATCGCGGCGAGGATGCCACCGACGGTCACGAGCGCGACGTTCGCGTACAGCGCGCCGAGAACCGCGGATCCAAGATCGCCGAGCCAGGCCACCCGCGCAGGGTCGAGGATCCATGCGTCAACCGGATGACGGGCCCGTCATCGTTCGGAAAGGTCGCGGCCGGCATCGTGAGGCCATGAACAGCGCAACTCGACGCAGCGCCGGCGATCGCGACCGCGCGGTCGCCCGCCTGCGGGCGATCACGATCGGGACAGGGCTGGCCGGAGTCGCAGCGGTCGGCGGCTTCGGGGCGATCGCGGCGATGAGCTACGACGGCACGTCGACGGACACGGTCACGGCCGCGGCCGTCACCTCGACGTCGGGCTCGAGCGGGACGTCGATCGCGAGTGACACCTCACCGACGACGCCCTCGACCCTGGAGACGACGACCACGCCGACGACCACCACCGGGACGGCTCACGCCTCGACCGGAGGGTCGTGACCGAGCCGGCGATCCGGACGGTCGACTGGCGGGCCCTCGGCACGGGGGTCCGCCTCGTCGTCTCCGGAGTCGAGCCCGAACCGGCGCGCCGGGCGGTCGCCGACGTCCTCGATCGGGTCGATCGCGCCTACAGCCGGTTCCGGGATGACAGCGAGCTCGTCGCGCTGAATGCCCGCGCGGGCACGACCGTCGAGGTCAGCGAGCTGCTCGGCCGCGCGATCGCCGCAAGTCTCCGGGCGGCGCGGCTGACCGGCGGTGCGGTCGATCCGACCGTCGGCCGCGCGATGCGGGCAATCGGCTACGACGCCGACTTCGACGCGATCCGCGCGAGGGCAGGCCCGATCCCGGTCCGCCTCGAGCCCGTTCCCGGCTGGGGATGGGTCGAGCTCGCACCCGACGCCCGATCCGTCCGCGTCCGCCCCGGCGCCGAGC
>DASSMI010000068.1:0-11746 GCA_035688935.1 Candidatus Limnocylindrales bacterium
GCCCGCGATCACCGGCGTCACCCGGTACACGATGTCGGGCGGCAGCGCGCTTCCGGCGCCGACGATCAGCAGCGCGAGCGCCAGGATCCCGAGCGTGTGCGACACCGCGACCGAGAGCCCCAGCCCGATCGCGTGGACGGCGGTCCCGCGCGTCCCGACGAGGTAGGCCGCCATCAGCGTCTTCCCGTGACCGGGCGTCAGCGCGTGGCTCGCGCCGATGACGATCGCAGCGAGGATCGAGCCGACGAGAACGAGCGGCGTGAGATCCGCCTCCCGGAAGATCGCCGGCAGCTCTGCTGCGACGCCGCCGGGGACCGCCGCGGCGGTCGATTCCGGAGGACGGGCGGGCGCCGGGGCGGCCGATACGACGGGAGCCGTCGTCGCCGCCGCCAACTCTGGCCGCGCACCGATCGAAGCGGATCGGACGTCGAGCGGCGTGGCGATCATGTCCGCTGGGTAGGCGGTGAGTCGATGACTCGGCGACGTCGCCGGCAGGCCCCCGGTCTCGAGGATCGTGCCGTCAGCGGTGGCGACGATCTCGCGCCAACCGATCCGCTCGGGATACGAGCCGTCGGCGAAGGCGATCGTGGACGAGGCCGTGAGCGCCGGCTCGAGCGCGGCGCTGAACGCGCACTCGAGCCGCAATGTCGACAGGCCGCCGGCGCCGGCCGGGAACGACACCGACGACGAGCCGCCGGCAAGAGCCAACCGGCCGCCATCCCGAGCCAGGTGGAGCGACGCCGCCAGCGATTCGCACGCCGTCGGCGCCCAGGCTGCTGCCTCGTCATCGGCCACGCTGCCGTCGCCGTCCGCGTCCATCGCCTGGCGTTCCTGGAACGCCGGGATCTCGGCCATGTCGATGACGACGTCAAGGTCGACGTGGTCCGCGGCGATCGTCAGCCCGGCGTAGTGGTTGATCGTGAAGTTGCCGAGCGGGTGGGCGCTCGCGACGGCGGGCGCGGCAAGGGACGCGACCGCAACGGCGGCGACGGCGAGGAGGCGAGCGATCCGGGGGCGTCCCATGTCGCCGAGGGTACGCCGCGAGTCCCCGCGCGGATGAACGCCCGCGGACCCGTACACTCGCCGCGTGACACAGCGCGCCCACGCCCCCCGTCGCGGTCGGTTCATCACGATCGAGGGACCCGAGGGGGCCGGCAAGACGACCCAGGCCGAGCGCCTGGAGCAGTCGCTCCGCGAGCGTCGGCTGCCCGTCGTCCGGACGCGTGAGCCCGGCGGGACCGCGCTCGGCGAGCGAATCCGAGAGCTCCTGCTGGCGCCGTCGCCGACGCCCCACGATCCCCTCGCCGACGCGTTGCTGTTCAACGCCGCCCGCCGCCAGCTCGTGGAGGAGATCCTCGAGCCCGCGCTCGATGCCGGCACGACGGTGATCTGCGCCCGGTTCGCCGACTCGACGCGCGCGTACCAGGGCTACGGCGGCGGCCTTCCCCTCGACGCGCTGAAGCGGCTCGAGGAGATCGCGACCGGCGGTCTCGAGCCCGATCTCACGATCCTGCTCGACCTCCCCGTCGAGATCGGGCTCGGCCGCAAGGGTCCGGCGGACCAGACGCGCTTCGAGACGTCGTACGACCTCGCGTTCCACCGGCGCGTCCGGAGCGGCTTCCTCGCGATGGCCGTGGCCGAGCCGGGACGGTTCGCAGTGGTGGACGCCACCGCGTCCGAGGATGCGGTCGCGAAGCGGATCCTCCGCGCGGTCGATCATGTCCTCGACGGCACGGGTGGACCGGCCGGTGAACCAAACGGCGACGCCGTGCGCATCACGACGTGAACGAGAGTCAGCTCGGATCACGCGGACGCACGGCTTCGCCGGCAGACGATGCCGATCGAGCAGTCCTGGCGCTCGTCACCGCCGGACACCTCGACGCTCTCCAGGAGCTCTACGACCGCTACCGAACCATGGCCTACTCGATCGCCCTCCGGATCACCGCGGACGCCTCGCTCGCCGAGGACGTCGTGCAGGACGCCTTCCTCGGCGCCTGGCGCAACGCCGGCCGCTACGTCGAGGGCCGCGGCAGCGTGAAGACCTGGCTGCTCTCGATCGTCCATCACCGGGCGGTCGATGCGGTCCGGCGCCGCCGCCCCACGACCGAGCTTCCCGACCGCGAGGACGTTCCGCCACCCGCCCTCCAGCTCCCCGACCTGTGGCAGGACGTCGCCGCCGGGCTCGACCGCGACGCGATCGCCCGGGCGATGGCCGTCCTCTCCGACGTCCAGCGTGAGGCGATCGAGCTCGCGTACTGGGGCGGGCTCACCCAACAGGAGATCGCCGAGCGGACGGGGACGCCGCTCGGGACGGTGAAGAGCCGAGTCCGGCTGGGATTGCTCGCGCTGCGCCGGGCGCTCGCCGGCGACGACGGGCCGCGCGACGGGCTCGCCGGAGAGGGGCCGGCATGACGGAGCCCCGGATGAGCCACGAGCAGGCTCTCGACCTGGCGCCGCTCTACGTCCTGGGCGGGCTCGAGCGCGACGAGGAGGCCGCGGTTCGCGAGCACCTCGCGACCTGCCCGCTGTCGCACGCCGAGTTCGAGGAGCTCGGGGGCGTCGTGCCGGCGCTGATCGAGGCGGAGCTGGACGGCCTCGAGCTCGTCGAGCCGTCGGCGGGCCTGCGCGATCAAATCCTGGCCGCGGCTGCCGCGGATCGACCCGCCGCGACCGCCGCACCGATGCCGCAGGCCTCCGGCCCGATCGCGTTCCCGTCGGCCGAGGAGCGAACCGCCCGCGCCGAGCGCCGTCGCACGAGCTCGTTCGACTGGGCGCTGCGGATCGCGGCCGTGCTGGCGATCGTCGTCTCGGGCGCATACGCGCTCAGCGTCCAGGGCCAGCTCGACCGCTCGAAGGCATTCGACCAGGCCGTCGCCGCCGTCGTCGATGCGGGCTCGCAGCCCGGCGCGAAGACCGTCGTCCTCGCGACCCAGAAGGATCAGCACGGCGCCGGGATCGGCGCGGTCGCCGCGGACGGCTCCGTCGTGCTCGCGCTCCGCGATCTGCCCGCGACCAGCGGTCAGCAGTCGTACACCGCGTGGGTGATCGTGGGCTCGGCCGCGCCGGTCAACGTCGGCGACTTCTCGGTCGACGCGAGCGGGGTCCGCGCGTTCACCACGAAGCCGGCGGACACGCCCGAGGGGGCGATCATCGCGGTCACGCTCGAGGCGAGAGCTGGCAACTCCGCTCCCGCCGGCCCGATCGTGGTGGCCGGTCAGGCCGCGGCGCCGCCCGCCGCGAACGGCTGACGCGCCCCGGGGCCGCCCGCGCGCGGCGCTGAGCCCGAGGGACTCAAGTCCGGCGTTCAGCGCGTGGAGTCACAGCTCGGGAGACGGGTGACACGCGCTGACGACGCCGTCGCGGCGGCGCCGAATTCGCCACCGACTGGGATTGGAACCTTTCCCGCACGACCTCGGAGCTGAACGTAGGTTTCGGCGAATCCTCGTGCGTGGCTCCCGACGATCCCAGTCCGTGCCGACTGAGCCGTGAGTCTGAGGGACTCAAACGGCGCGGTCAGCGTTCGTAGATCGGTCGCTCAGGTGGAGGTCCTGCGCCGATCCACGCTCGCTGAGGCCGCGGATTGAGTCTATGAGACGCAGCGCCGACGGGACGGGGCGCGCCAGCTACTCCGTTGCTGCCACCTGGCCGCGGCCATCGCTCCGTGCCCGCTCGAGGGCCGCCTGCGCCGCGGCCAGCACCGTCTCGGCGTCCGTGCCATCGGACGGGAAGCGCGCGACCCCCGCCGTGACCGAGACCGGACGTGCGCCGTCGACGGTCGGCAGCGCCGCGACACCGTCCAGCACCCGCTGGGCGACCGTCGCTCCGGCAGCGCCCGGCGCGACGAGCAGGAACTCGTCCCCACCCGACCGAGCGACCGTGTCGACCAGCCGGACCGAGCCCGCCAGGACCGCCGCGACCGAGCGCAGGACGTCGTCGCCCGCCTCGCGCCCCGCGGCCGTGTTCACCGAGGCGAAGTCGTCCACGTCGAAGATCGCGACGGAGACCTCGCCGCCCTGCCGGCCGGCGCGGGCGAGCTCCAGCTCGAGGACCCGGGAGATCGTGCGCAGGTTCGCGAGGCCGGTCAGCGGGTCGGTGTGGGCCAGCCGCTCGAACCACTCCGATCGTTCGGCGACCGTCGACGCGAGTCGCGCCCGGTCGACGGCGAGAGCGGCGACGTCGGCGATGAGCCGAAGGTAGGCCGTGTCGGCGGTCGTCGCCGCGTCCGACGACGGGAACGTCACCGCGAGCGCACCGAGCGGTTCCTCGACGCCCGCCCGCGACACGATGAGCGGCAGGGCGATCGTCGACCCCGCGCGGACCTCGGTCCGGTCGCGCCCGGCCACGGTCAGCGGATGGGACGGATCGGTGACTGCCGCGACGGCGGCGGTCTGGGCAGCCTCGTCCAGGCCGATCGTCAGGGTGAGCTCGGGATCCGGGCGGTCCGGGTCCTGGAGGCTCACCATCGCGCTCGACGCCCCGAGCGCCGCGGCAGCCGACCCGATGAGCGTCCCGATCCCGTCGTCGAGATCGCCTCCGCGGACGGCTGCGGCGACTCCGGCCGCCAATGCCTCGACCGGCGCGGGGCGATCGGATGGATCGGGCACGGGAGCCTCCTGGACGCGGGACGGACGAGCTGATTCAGGGTCGCGCGCTGACGGCGTCGGCGAACCGCGCCGCGGTCGGCCGGCGCATCGTACACCGCACCGGAGCGTGCTCCGGGCCCGTATCCGCGCTCGATCGGGCGCGTTATCCTCGCCGCGTGAAGCTGGTCGTCGCGATCGTTCACCACGAGGACGCGGGAGCGCTCGTCGACGCGCTCCTCGACCGCGAGTTCCGGGCGACCCGGCTCGCGAGCTCCGGCGGCTTCCTCAAGCAGTCGAACGCGACCGTGATCCTCGGTGTCGAGGACGATGCGGTCGACGAGGTCATCGAGATCGTCCGTGAGGCCTGTCATGCACGGACGCAGACGGTCAACCCGATGCCGCCGATCATGGAGCCCGGCGAGTTCTTCATGCCCTACCCGCTCGAGGTCGAGGTCGGCGGCGCGACGGTCTTCGTCCTGCCGGTCGAGCGCTTCGAGCGGATCTGACCGCCGGGCACGTCGAGATGGCTTGGACGCCGCCCCCCGTCGGGACGCGGGCGACCTGGACCCGCACGATCGATGCCGATGCCGTCGAGGCGTTCGCGAGATTCAGCGGCGATCGGAATCCGCTCCACTTCGATCCGACGTTCGCCGAGGCGAGCCGCGCCGGCGGCCTGATCGTCCACGGCGGGCTCACCACGGCGCTGTTCAATGCGCTCGTCGCGCAGGAGCTGCCGGGCCCGGGATCGGTGTTCCTCCACCAGGAATGGGATTACCCGGCATCCGTCCCGATCGGCGACACGGTCACCGCCGAAGCGGAGGTCATCGAGGCGCGCGCCGACAAGCCGATCACGAAGCTGCGCTGCGTGGCTCGCCGCTCCGACGGGACCGAGGTCCTCCGCGGCGAGTGCCTCGTCTACACGATGCAGCCGGAGTGACGGCCCCGGCCGAGACGGAGCCCGCCGACCGCTGGCGCCAGCTCGCCGTCATCGGCGCGGGCGTCCTGCTCGCCTTCGCGCCGTGGTTCAGTGCCTCGGCAGTCGCTCCGCTCCTCGTGGCCGAGTGGCACCCGTCGGCGCTCGATCTGCCGCTGCTCACCGTCGCCGTCCAGGTGGGGTTCGCGGTCGCGGCCATCGCGCTGGCGGTCAGCGGGGCCGCGGACGTGATCGCCGGGCCGCGGTTGTTCCTCGCGGGATCCGCGGTCGCGGCCGTCGGGAACCTTGGCTTCGCGCTCGTCGCCGGATCGCCCGCCGCGGCGCTGCCGTGGCGCGCCGTGACCGGGGCGGGCCTCGCGGCGGCGTACCCGGTGGCCGTCCGGATGCTGTCGGGCTGGTTCCGTCGCGAACGCGGACTCGCGATCGGGACGCTCATCGGCGCCCTGACCGTCGGGTCGGCGCTGCCGCACCTCATCCGGGCCGTCGGCGCGACGAACGGCCTCGAGTGGCGGCCGACGGTGGCGATCGCGAGCGCGCTGGCCGTCGTCGGCGGGGTCCTCGTCGGCGTCGCCGGGCGAACCGGGCCGAACGAGGTCCTGTCGGGTCGGTTCAGCCCGGTCGCCGCGGCTCGCGCGTTCGGCGAGCCATCCGTCCGCCTCGCGAACCTGGGCTACCTCGGGCACATGTGGGAGCTCTACGCGATGTGGACGTGGGTGCCGGCGTTCCTCGGGGCGTCCTTCGCGGCCGCGGGCTCGGCCGATCCTGCCGGCGCCGCGCTCGCGTCGTTCGCGGTGGTCGCGATCGGCGGGGTCGGCTGCATCCTCGCCGGGCTGCTGGCGGACCGGCTCGGAAGGACGACGCTGACGATCGCCGCGATGGCCGGAAGCGGCGGCTCGGCCCTCGCGATCGGGTTCCTGTTCGGGGCGACGCCGCTCGCCGTCGTCGCGCTCGCGCTGTTCTGGGGTGTCACGGTCGTCGCGGACTCGGCCCAGTTCTCCACGGCCGTGTCCGAGCTCGCACCGGCCGGCACCGCGGGCTCGGCCCTTTCGCTGCAGATGGCGACCGGATTCCTTTTGACCGGCGTGACGATCCTCGGACTGGGCCTCGCCGCGCCGACCGGTGATGCCTGGCGCCTCGCGTTCTGGGTGCTCGCCGCCGGACCGCTCGTCGGGATCGTCGCGATGTGGCGGCTCCGGGGCCGGCCGGACGCGATCCGGATGGCCAACGGGCACCGCTGATCGGCGGGCCGGCCATCAGCCGAGCGGGCGCGTCTCCCGCATCCGGCCGAGGACGACGAGGCCCGAGGCGGCCGTGAGCGCGCCGACGAGGCCGATCGCCACCGGGAGCCCCAGCCGATCGGCGAGCAGGCCCACGACGATCGCGCCGACGCCGAACCCGAGGTCGCGCCACAGCCGATACGTCCCAATCGCCGACGCGCGCCACGACGGATCGGCCACGTCCGCGACGGCGGCGAGCAGGGTCGGGTAGACGAGCGCGGTCCCGAACCCGAGGGCGATCGCGGCGACGAGCCAGACCGCGACCCCGGAACCGATCGCGATGAGCACGATCGCCGCCCCCTGGATGAGCATGCCGGCCACGATCAGCGGCTTGCGTCCGATCCGATCCGACCACGCGCCGGCGGGGATCTGGGCGATCGCCCAGACGGCCGGATAGGCAGCGGCGAGCAGGCCGATCTCGGGGAGCCCGAGCCCCGCACTCGCCCAGAAGACCGGCAGGACGCCCCAGGCCATCCCGTCGTTCAGGTTGTTCACGAATCCGGCCTGCGATGCGGCGGACAGGCTCGGGTCCCGGACGCTCGTTCGGAGGAACGCCTCGCGGAACGGGAGGCTCGGGGGCGGCGTCGCGCCCGCCGCCCGGCCTTCCGCGTGAGCGTGCGCGCGCGTCTCGCGCACGAGCGCGGCCGACAGCCCGAGCCCGAGCAGCGCGTATGCGAGCCCGAGCAGGAACGGTGCCGGCCGCAGCCCGGCCGATCCGGCCAGCCAGCCCGTCGCGAGCGCCGTCACCGCGACGGCGCCATACCCGGCGGCCTCGTTCAGCCCCGTCGCGAGTCCGCGCCGCGCCGGTCCCACGAGATCGACCTTCATCACGACCGTCGTGGACCACGTCAGCCCCTGGTTGATCCCGAGCAGCACGTTCGCTGCGATGACCCAGGCCCACTCCGGCGCGACGATGAGGAGGATCGGCACCGGCAGCCCCACGAGCCAACCCGCGATCAGCACCGGTCGCCGCCCGTAGCGGTCCGAGAGCGCACCGGCGACGAGGTTCGTGACCGCCTTCGTGATGCCGAACGCCGCGACGAAGGTCATCGCGACGGCGAGTCCTCCCAGCCCGAAGACGTCGCGCGCGAGAAGCGGCAGGACCGTCCGCTCCTGACCGACCATGCCGCCGACGAGCGCGTTGACGACGACGAGCAGCGCGAACTGCCCGGCGTTCGCGCGGAGGCCGAGGATCGGCGAGGGCGGCGGGGCCGACGTGGCGGTGGCGTCCATCGCGCGCATTGTCGCGTCGTACGCTGGCGCGATGGCAGCGACCTGGGTCGACGAGCTGGCTCGCGACGCCCCCGACGTCGTCGGGGCGTGGCGCGGCATCGACGCCGGCCGGTTCCTGACCGTCCGCCGGGAGGTTCGCCGCCACGCGGGGCACGGCTCGGCCCCGCGCGTCCTCGCCCAGCTGGAGACGACCGCCGCCGCCCTCGTCGCGATCGTCGAAGCCCTTCCGGCCGGGGCGTTCTCGCTGCCGGGCGGCGAAGGCGACTGGACCGTGTCGGAGGCGATCGGTCACACCGCCAGTGCCCGATCCGGGCTCGCCCTCGCGGCGTCGCTCGCGGCGTCCGGGCGGTGGCCCGCCGGAACGCCGCCCGTCGTCACCGGCGTTCCCGGGCCGCCGGATCATGGCCGCGCCGAACTCGTCGCGAAGATCCGCCAGAGCCAGCGGCTCGTGGCACGCTCCGCGAAGGCGATCGCCGGCCACGAGACCGATCCCTGCCCGCTCGATCACCCCCTCGTCGGGCGGCTGCGTTGCGGCGAGTGGCTCCTGTTCGCCGGCGTGCACGACGTGATGCATCTCGAGCAGCTCCATGGGATCGCGGGGAGCCTCGGCGCCGCGGCCGAACGGCAACCTCGGCAGGCAAGCCGGCTCGGCTAGAATCCCGGCCACCGCCGCCAGGAGGCCGCCCGTGCTCGACCAGACCGCCAGCGCATCCGCCAATCGACGGGTCTTCCGCTCCAAGGTCGACAGCCTCCGCCCGACCTATGGGTTCGAGGATGTCTCGCTGGCGCCCGGAACCGACACGATCGAGCCGGCTGACGTCGAGCTCGGCCAGACGTTCTGCGGGATCGATCTCGCGATCCCGATCCTCGCGTCGGCGATGGATGCGGTCGTCGATCCGGCCTTCGCGGGCAGCCTGGCCGCTCTGGGTGGACTCGCGATCCTGAACCTCGAGGGCGTCCAGACCCGCTACGAGGACGCGGACGCGGTCCTCGCCCGGATCGCGGCAGCCCCGGACGGCGAGGTCCAGGACCTCCTCGCCGAGGCCTACGCCGAGCCGATCCGCGAGGATCTGGTCGCGCGCCGGATCGAGGAGATCCATGCCGCCGGCTCGAAGGCCGCGGTCGCCGCGACGCCGGGAGCCGCCCGGAAGCTCGGTCCGTTCTGCGCGGAACACGGTGCCGATCTCTTCCTCGTCCAGAGCCAGGTCAGCAGCGCCCGCCACCTCGCGTCGGGCTACGACCCGCTGTCGCTCGCCGACTTCACGCGGTTCATGCCCATCCCGGTCGCCGTCGGCAACACGACCAACAGCGAAGCCGCGTTCGCGCTGATGGAGCAGGGAGCTGCCGCGGTCTTCGTCGGCGTCGGGCCCGGGGCGGCCTGCACGACCCGCGAGGTGCTCGGGATCGGCGTCCCGCAGGTGACGGCGATCAGCGATGTCGCCGCCGCCCGGGACGCGTATCTCGCGGAGACCGGGCGCTACGTCCCGGTCGTCGCCGACGGCGGGATGCGTCGCGGCGGGGAGCTCGCAAAGGCGATCGCCGCGGGGGCCGACGTCCTGATGCTCGGCTCGCCGCTCGCACGGGCCGAGGAGGCGCCCGGCCGGGGCACGAACTGGGGGATGGCCGCTCCCTCGCCGACGTTGCCACGAGGAACGAGGATCCAGGTGGGGACCCTCGGTTCGCTGGAGCGGATCCTCATGGGACCGGCCCACGTGACCGACGGCTCGGAGAACCTCGTGGGTGCGCTGCGGCAGTCGATGGCCGCCCTGGGCGCGCGGACGATCCGCGAACTCCAGCGGGTCGAGATGGTCGATGCCCCGTCGGTCGCGACCGAGGGCAAGTCGTGGCAGCGGAGCCGCTGACGGGCGACGATCGGTCGCCGCGGCCGGCGGGGAGCGGGCTGGCGCGCGGGACGGATCGCCACCCGGATCTCGACGAGACCTTCGCCGCCGACGAGCGGTTCGTCCGGCTTCGGGCCCGCGGCCGCCGCAGCGGGGAGTGGCGGACCGTGACCGTCGGCTTCGCGGACGGCGAGCGTGACGACGGCTCGATCGTCGTCGCGGCCGGCGCTCCCGAGACGGCCTGGGCGAGCAACCTGATCGCGGACCCGTCGCTGGAGGTCACGCTCCGCGGCCGGACGTTCGCCGCGCGGGCCGAGCTCCTGGACGATCGCGATCCCCGGCGCGGCCACGCCGTCCGCGACCTGATCCTCCGCTACGGGACGCCATCGGAAGGATTGGGGAGCGGCCCGGTGTTCGTCATCCGACCGCTCGATCCGATCTCCTGACGGCTGGCCGGACGGACGCAAGGCCGCCGTCACGCGGTCGCGCCCGACCGCGACGCCACCGGTACGAATACGTCATCCGTCGCACAACATCCCCGACCTTCGGACGATGGCGATGCGATGGCTCGCTGGGCATGCTGTGCTCACGGCACTTGCCGATGGCCCACAAAGGATCTGACCGATGGACCCGCTCGGGACCCTAATCGTGTCACTGGGAACGCTGATCGTCCTCGATCTCGCCGCGCTCAACCTCGGCGGGTCGCGACGCGCACGGACCCGATCCCGGGCTGCTCGCTCGCGCTGAACCGCGGCTCCGCTGCTCCCAGCGGAGGACGCACAACTGAATAGTGGCGATGGCCGGCAGGGTCTCCTCCTCCTCCCCTCCGGCCCTCGTCTCTCCAGGTCGAAGCGGTGCCGTCTCCCTCCAACCCGGCGCCGCTTCGCCGTTTTCCGGCCCTTCCCGACAGGCGGGAAGGGCCGTACGTCATTCTGCGTAGGCGGCGGTTCGGCAGATGTCGGTGGCTCGGCACGGATGGGATCCGCAGACTCCTCCCATCGCATCCCACTGCGCGGGATGCCGGCCACGAGGGACGCCACGAGATGACCGAGACCACGACCGGCACCCGCCGCTCGCTCGATCGGCCCGTTCATGCCGCCTGCGTCGTGGCCGGGTGCTGGTGCCGGGGATCGGCCCGATCGGCGGCCCGCCCGGAGCCGGCCCGCCGAACGCGATCCACCGCTTCCGCCCGAACGATCGATCTGACCGCCTGGCGCTCCGTGGGCCTCCCGGTTGCCTGACGCCGCGCCGAGGCCGTTGCGCGAACCCTGACCCTCCCTGCCCACACAACTGAAGAACAACCGAAGAACAATCGAAGAGCGTTGCAGCAGCCTGCGGCCGGAGCGGTGGTGCCCCACCCCTCCGGTCGTGTGGTGTCTACGGCTCCAGGAGCTGCCTGGCCGCCGCGACGAGCTCCGGCTGAGGGGCCGCGTCGGCGAAGCGTCGGAGGAACTCGGGCCAGCGCTCGTTCGTCGCGGTCGCTTCCGCGAGGAGCGCCTTTCCGGGAGCCAGGCGGCCCGCTGCCGCCAGCCCGACCGCCCGCCAGACCATCACCTGCGCGTCGTCCGGGGCGAGCCGGCCCGATTCGAGGCTCGCCCTCCCCGCTCCGGCTGGATCGCCGGACCGCGCCCGCGCCTCGGCGACGTCGAGGAGGTCGTACGCCCGCCCCACCCGAACGAGCCGCTGGAGCTCGTCCAGCGGCGCCGGGTGGTCGTCGACGCGGATGTCGACCGACCGCGCCCAGGCAACGTCGTCGGGCGTGCCGGACACCAGGAGGACCGCGGACTGGCGGCCGCGGATGTCGCCGCCTTCGAGCTCGGCGGCGCGGAGTGCGGCGAGCAGTCGGTCGACGAATTCGCCGCCCGTCTGGGTATAGGC
>DASSMI010000069.1:0-11588 GCA_035688935.1 Candidatus Limnocylindrales bacterium
CTCGGCTACGCGATCGACACGCTCGAGACGGCCGTGCCCTGGTCCGGCCTTCCGGAGCTGGCGGCGGCAGTGGGACGCGCGCTCCGCCACGGACTCGACGACGACGGCGAGCGGGTCCACGCGTTCAGCCACGTCTCGCACGTCTACCCGAGCGGCTCGAGCCTCTACGCGACGTACGTCTTCCGGCGCCCGCCGGACCCGGGCGAGACCGTCGCGCGGTGGCGCCGCCTGAAGACCGCGGCAAGTGAGGCGATCGTCGCCAACGGCGGGACGATCAGCCACCAGCACGGCGTCGGCCGCGACCACCGGCCGTGGCTGGCCGCCGAGAAGGGCGAGCTCGGTCTCGCGATCCTCGCCGACGTGGCGCGGCGCCTGGATCCGGACGGACTGATGAACCCGGGCGCCCTGCTGCCATGAGTGCCGACCAGCTCCTCGCCCTCGACGTCGGGACGCAGAGCGTCCGCGCCCTCGTGTTCGACCCCCGCGGGACGCCGGTCGCCCACGTGCGCGTCCCGATCGAGCCCTACGTCTCGCCCCAGCCGGGCTGGGCGGAGCAGGACCCCGAGGTCTACTGGCGAGCGATCGGCGCGGCGTCCTCCGGGCTCTGGGGACAGGGGACGGCGCGCCGCGAGACGATCGCCGGCGTCGCCCTCACCACGCAGCGGTCCACCGTCGTCGTCACCGACGACTCCGGTTCGCCACTTCGTCCGGCGATCGTCTGGCTCGACCAGCGTCGTGCGGAGGGCGTCCCCGAGATCGGCGGTCTCACGGGGCTCGCCTTCCGCGCTCTCGGCGTCCGGGGGACCGTCGCCGCCTTCCAGGCAGACTGCGAAGCGAACTGGCTCCGCGCGAACGAGCCGGCGCTCTACGCCCGGATCCGGCACTACCTGCTCCTGTCGGGGTTCCTCACGTACCGGCTCACGGGCCGATTCGTCGATTCCGTCGCGTCGCAGGTGGGGTATCTGCCGTTCGACTACAGGCGGCTCGCGTGGGCCAAGACCGGCGACTGGCGCTGGGCTGCGGCCGCCGTCGATCCGGCCTGGCTGCCCGAGCTCGCGCCGCCGGGCGGCCGGCTCGGCGAGCTCACGACCGAGGCGGCGACCGTCGTGGGGCTTCCCGCCGGGACGCCGGTGATCTCGGCCGCCGCCGACAAGGCCTGCGAGGTGATCGGCTCGGGCGCGCTCGAGCCGTGGATCGGCTCGCTGTCGTACGGGACGACCGCGACGATCAACACGACCCAACGCCGGTTTGTCGAGGCCGTCCCGCTCGTGCCGCCGTACCCGGCCGCGATCCCGGGCGCGTACGCCCTCGAGGTCCAGGTCTATCGCGGCTACTGGCTCGTCGACTGGTTCAAGCGCCAGTTCGGATCGGCCGAGGTCGCCCAGGCCGACGAGCTCGGGATCGCCGCCGAGGCGCTCTTCGACGACCTCGTCCGGGCGACCGAGCCAGGGGCGATGGGCCTGATGCTCCAGCCGACGTGGACGCCCGGCGTCCGGGTCCCGGGTCCCGAGGCGAAGGGCGCGATGATCGGGTTCGGCGACGTCCACACACGCGCCCACCTCTACCGGGCGATCCTCGAGGGACTCGCGTACGCGCTGCGCGACGGCGGCGAGCGGGCCGCCGGTCGGGCGAGGGAGCCGTTGCGCGAGCTGCGTGTGTCCGGTGGCGGTTCGCAGTCACCCGCCGCAGTCCAGCTGACGGCGGACATCTTCGGGCTGCCGGCCGGCCGGCCGCATACCCACGAGACCTCCGGGCTCGGCGCCGCGATCGACGCCGCGGTCGGGCTCGGGCTCCATCCCTCGTTCGAGACGGCGATCGCGGAGATGACGCGGGTCGCCGAGACGGTCGATCCTGACCCGGAACGACACGCGCTGTACGACCGCCTGTACCACCGGGTATATCGCCGGATGTACGAGCGGCTGAAGCCGCTCTACGAGGAGATCATGGCGATCACCGGGTATCCGCCGCGCTGACTCAGGCGCGTTCGAACACGACGACCTGCCAGAAGATGCCGTTCCGGCGCGACGCGAGCCGCAGGCCGGCGTCGGCGATCACCGCCTCGACGTCCGCGGTCCGGTGGACCCAGAACCGGAGCCGCTGCCGGGTGATCCGGAAGAACACGTTCATCACGCCGGTGCCGGCCCGGATCCACCTGGCGTCGCGCGGATAGACCAGCCCGATCCGACGCCGGGCGCGCGCGCTCGACAGCGCGACGAGGGCTCGCATGTCCGGATAGCAGCAGACGACCCGATCGAGGGCGACGAGATCGGCCGGCTCGATCGAGGCCGCGAGCTCGACGAAGTCGCCGGTCTCGTACGTGACCCGATCGCCGACGCCCTGGCGCGCCGCCTCCTCGCGGGCGACCGCGACGTAGGCGGGCGACCCGTCGACGTCGAGGGCCTGCGCCGAGCCGGCCTTCAGGAGCTCGAGGTGGACGGCACCGATCCCGGCGCCGATGTCGAGGACGGTGAGGCCCTCGACCGGCCCGCGCGGACCGCCGCGGAGCCCTTCGATGAGCCATCGGGTGGTGCGATCCGGACCGTTCCGGCGGTACGTCCGCAGGTCACGCGCTGCGGACGCGGCCCCGAACTCGTTCCCGACGGCACAGGCGCAGCCGGGCCCGCAGACGGGCTTCGGCGGGCCGCTGCCGTCGGCGGGCGTCAGGCCCGGACTTCCTGGCGCATGAAGCGGACGTAGGCCAACGCGAAGAACGCGCAGATCACCGCGATCATGATCACGATGTGCGGCCAGATCAGGAGGAAGCTCTGGTCGAACGACTGGAGCGACGGAATCCGCTGGGCGAGCTGCTCGTACCCGCCGATCGTCGCCGGGTTGGAGACCGACGCGACCTGCGGGTTGAGCAAGGTCGCCGCGGCCTCCTGGTAGACCGTGCTGGGCTGGAGGCGGGTGATGAACTGCTGGAACGCCGAGGCGGCCGCCTGCTGGTCGAGCGTGCCCGTGATCGGCGCGACGATGTTCTTGATGACCCCGGTGATGAACCCGCCGAAGATCGTGAGCAGCAGCCACAGGCCGAGGCCGATGAGCGCGCTCGTCGCCGCACCGCGCACGAGGACGGACAGCAACAGGCCGAACGACAGCCAGATCGAGATGTACAGGAACGTGACGATCAGCCACACGACGATCCGGAGCAGGTCCTCCGCGCCGGGCACGATCCCGAGCCGGATGATCCCGAATGCCGCGATCACCCCGACGACGAGCGTCAGCACGACGCCGATCACCGACAGGCCCGCAGCGAACTTCCCGTTGATCACGTCGTCGCGGTAGATCGGCTGGGACAGCAGCCGCGGGAGCGTCCCGGCCGAGCGCTCGCCGTTCACCGCGTCGAACGCGAAGACGATCCCGAGCAGCGGCGCGACGATGCTCACGAACGACAGCGCGCTCGGGATCTGGACCCCGGTGTCGCCGACGTTCGGCGCGACGGTGAACAGGAACAGGAACACCGAGGAGGCGCCGGTGATCTGCGACGCCGCCGAGCGGATCGCGTCGGCCGCGAAGTACATCGGGATGAGCGCGACGACCCCGAGGAGCAGCAGCAGGATCACGAACCGCGCCGACCACAGGTGATCGGCGAACTCCTTGCGGGCGACGACCATCCAGCCGGCGCGCGGCACGGAGCGCTCGCGGGAGGACGGGATCGCGTCGTCGCGACGTGGCCGGGGCGGCGCGACGGGCTGATCGACCGGAGGGTTCTCGGCCGTCATCGGACGTCTCGCGCGTGGCCGTGCGCGGCCTTCTCGACGGCGCGCCGGTAGATCTCCTCGAGCGACGGCGGGACCGACCGCACGGACGTCAGATCCAGCCCGGTCGAGCCGGCCGCGGCCAGGATCGCCCGACGGACTCGGACGTCGTCGTCGGCGGGACGGACAGTGACGACCCACGGATCGTTGGGATGTCGCGGCTCGTCGACCGCTGCAGCCCCGGGGATCGCGGCGAGCACGTCGCGGACCCGCGCGACGCCGGCGGCGTCATCGGTCGCGAACTCGGCCTCGATGTGGGCGACGTCCTCGCCGAACCGCGTCGCGAGCTCGCGCATCGAGCCCTGGCCGATCAGCCGGCCCGCGGCGAAGATGCCGATGCGGTCACAGACGTGCTGGACCTGGTTCAGGAGGTGGCTGGAGAGGAGGATCGCCATCTGGCGCTCCTCGACCAGCCGCCGGAGGAGGTCGAGGATCTCCGTGACGCCCAGCGGGTCGATCGCGGTCGTGGGCTCGTCGAGGATCAGGACGTCGGGATCCTTGATCAGGGCGTCGGCGATCCCGAGCCGCTGGAGCATGCCGCGCGAGTACGTCTCGGTCTTGTCGTCGGCACGGGCCGAGAGCCCGACCTGCTCGATCGCCTCATCGATCGCCTCTTCGGCCTCGTCCCGCGGGATGCGGTTCAGCGATGCCGTGTATCGGAGGTTCTCGCGCCCGCTCAGGTCGCTGTAGAAGCCGACGGCGTCGGGGAGATAGCCCACCCGCCGTTTGACCTCGAGCGGGCGGCGAGCCGGGTCGAGGCCCACGACGCGCGCCTGACCCTCGGTGGGCTCGGTGAGCCCGAGGAGCATGAGGATCGTGGTCGTCTTGCCGGCGCCGTTCTGGCCGAGCAGGCCGAAGATCTCGCCCGCCTGGACCTCCAGGTCGAGATGGTCGACGGCGAGCAGGTCGCCGTAGGCCTTCGTCAGGCCGCGCGTCCGGATCGGCGCGCGCGGCCGGTCGTCACCGGCGGGCCGACGGGCGACTCCCGCGGCCGGAGTCGCCGCACGCGGCCGGCCGCCGACCTTCTTGCGAGTGGGTCGGGTGGACGGCGCCGTCATCGGCGGCCGTAGGTCCGGAAGACGTAGTACAGGCCGCCGAGGATCACGAGGATGAGCACGATCGCGGCAATCCACCAGATCGGCGACGTCTCGACGGTGAATGTCATCGCGAGGTCGCCCGTTGCGGCCGTCGCGCCCTGCGGCGCGTCGGACGTCGCCGTGAGCGTGACCTTGTAATCGCCCGTCACGGCTTCACCGGTCGGCGTGATCGTCGCGGTCACCGTGACCGCGTTCTGCGCCCCGGGGTTGATCGTCGGGATCGTGTCGTTCGCCGCGTCGAAGGTCACCTTCCAATCGGTCGGTGCGGACGAGGTCAGCTTCACGTTCGTCAGCGGCGCGGTGCCGGTGTTCGTGATGACGATCTGCTGCGTGGTTCCCGAACCGGCCGGGCCGTGCGCCGACACGAGCTGGTTCGGGGTCTCCATCGTGAGGGTGTACGTGCCGGTGATCTGGACGCCGAGCTTCTGGGTCACCGACTTCGTCCCGGCCGTCACGTTGACGTCGATCTCGGTGACGCCGGCCGGCGCGTTGTCGGGGGCGTTCGCCGTGACGGTGATCGTCGTGGAGCTGCCGGCCTTGACGACGGTGCTCGCCGCGTTCGCCTGGGCGAGCTTCGTCGACACGGACCAGCCCTGGCTCTGCGTCGTCGCGGTGGCGGAGACCGTCTGGTCCTCCGCGGACCCGTTCGTCAGCGTGAGGTCGAAGGTGAACGGCGAGTCGCTCGACCCGGTCAGCGTCGGCGACACCGTGGTCAGGGTGATATCCCCGGCGACGTTCGCGTCGACGCTGATGGAGATCGGCAGGCTCGCGGTCGATCCCCCGTGGCGTGCCGTGACCGTGAGGTTCGCCTTCGTCGTGGTCGTGTCGGCCGGGACGTCGACGTCGAGGCGTGCCGTCGCCGACTTGCCACCCACGATCGAGACGCCCGTCACGACGAACGAGCCGCCGTGGAGGGTCGTCTTCCAGCCCTCGGGGGCGCCGGTGACCGCGAGATCGACGGTGCCGTCGGTCGGCGCGGTGACCGTCAGGTCGAAGCTCGGATTCGAGCCCGGCGCGACCGCGATCGAGGGATACGGCGTGGTGACCGCGAGGGGATCCGCTGCACGAGCGGCGGGGGCGAGGCCGGCCAGCGCGAGCGCGGCGGCTGCAAGGGCGATCGGGAGCCGAGTGCGCCGCGGCGCACGGCGGCCACGCGCGATCTGGGACGTCGGCAAGGGACCCCTCCGTCAGTCAATGCATCGGACGCGAGGGAGTCTGCCAACTGGCAGCGAACGGCGCAACTTTCCTTCGATTCGACGGAGGTTGAAGTTTCGCAACCTTCGCGCCGGATGCGCCCTCGGATCAGCCCGGGACCGCCTCCACGCGGACGCGCCGTCCGCCGGCAGCCGGGTGGTCGCGCTCGTGCTGCTCGACGTCGCGGAGGTCGGCGATCAGCTCGGCGTCGTTCGCCGAGACGAGGACGAGGCTCGCGCCCTGGTCGGCCGCGTACTCGGCGAGGTGTTCGGCGTCCGCCTTCTCGGGAAGCCAGCCGAACGCTTCGATCCCGCGACCTCGGAGCTCCTCGACCTGGCGCGCGAGCGACTCGCGCCCGGCCGCGACGAGATCGTCCGGCGCGAGGCGACTTCCGAACTGCTCCTCCTCGCCCTCACCCGACCAGCCCGTCGGGAGGGGCGCCTCGAGCGGACTCGGCGCCCCGTCGACGGCCCACAGGATCACGGTCGAGCCGGCCGTGTCCGCGATCGCGGCGGCCCGCTTCCGAACAGCGGCGTGCGTGTCGTCATCGGCCGTCGTGACGGCGACGATCGTGGCGTGGCGCGGAGCCGGGTTGTCCATGACCCGGATCGTCGGACGGGTCGGGTGTACGAGATCGGCGCCCATCACGGCGCGACCTTGCCAATGCGCGACAGACCGCGACCGACGGGTGATCGGCCCGACCGCCGACGGTCAGCGGCGGGCCGCGCTCGCCTCGCGTTCGATGACGACCGCGACGGGAACCGCCAAGGCGTCCCGGATGCCGCTGGGAACATCCTGTCGGAGCCAGCGCGAGACGCCGGCCGGCAGAGTCGAGCAGATCACCTCGCGGACGTCTCGGTCGCGCGCGGCGTCGCGGACCGCCTGGACCGGATCGCGGTCGCCGATCTCGCCGGCGGCGGTGACCCCGGCCTCGCGCAGCCGAGCGAGGAACGCGTCGAGCCGCTCCTGGGCGGCGGCCCGCGCGACGTCCTCGTCCCAGGTGAACCCGCTCCCGGGCGGCGGCGACGCCGGGACGACGACGTGGAATTCGCGGGCGCCGGCTCCGATCCGGCGGCGGACTTCGGTGGCGAGCGCCTCGCTCGGCAGGGTCTGGTTGGCGACGATGAGGATCGTGCTCATCTGCACACCTCCGAGGTGTCCGCGGGTCTGATCGAATCGTCGACCCACCGGTCAAGCGGTACGGCCGCCGGCGAGGACGGCCTCGTTCTGGCCATATGGTCGCCGGCGGGCAACCAGGCACGGTTCGGGCGGCCCCGGCGGCCTCGGCCTGGAGCGCCCACGCTCGAACACGAGCTTCGCGCCGCCCTGGCACCTCGCCGAGCGCGCCTAGTTGCCAGTCCACGACAAGATGGCCAGGTCGACGACGAGAGCGCGCCGGATCAGTCCACGTTGTCGTCACGGGGCAATTGGGCGCAGTTCCGGCCGACGAGCGCGGGTCTGGCAGGGCGCTCACGCTGGAGCCGCCGTGATCCGAGGGCTCCGGGATCCCGCCGGCGGGCCGTCCGTTTGACGAATCCTCCGATCGAGGGCAGGATTCTCGTGTCACCCGTCGCGGCGTCGACCGGTCGAGCCCAATCCGCTCCCCGTCCGCCCCGGGTCAAAGAACCAACCGGTCCGCTCCGGCTCCCGACACCGAGCCGTATGCGATGAGCGAACCACGAACCGGCCGCCGCCCGCGGCGCAGACAGCGCCTGCGGGACGAGCGAGCCAGAAGGAACTACCGCACATCCGATGATGTCTCGAACCACTACGGCGTCGGTCGCCGGTCGATCGGTGGCGATGCGCCGCATGCGCCGTCGCGCCTCGACCGCCGGCCGTCCCTACTGCAGCACGAACGGCTGCACCAGCTACCTCGTCGTGGACGCCGCCACCAACGTGGCGACCTGCCCGATCTGCGGCTACACCCGCCATCTCCACTGAGGGACCGGGCGTCGCACAGCCCGAGATTCGTCCGGCCTGCTTCACGCGGCTGACGCATCCTCGGGAGCGTGACGTCTGAGGCCCCACTCCACTCGACCGTCGATCGCGACCGGCTCCGCCGAGCGATGACGGCCGAGCGGGAGCGCTTCGCCGCCGCTCACCCGCGGTCGCGAGCGCTCCACGATCGCGCTTCGCGCAGTCTCCTCGACGGCGTCCCGATGAACTGGATGCGCGAGTGGGCGTCGCCCTTCCCGCTCTTCGTCGAGGAGGCCCACGGCGCGCAGTTCACATGCGTCGACGGGCATGAGTACGTCGACTTCTGCCTCGGCGATACCGGGGCGATGGCCGGTCACGGTCCGGCCCCGACGATCGCCGCCGTGGAGCGCCAGATGCGCCGCGGGATCACCCACATGCTGCCGACCGAGGACGCGATCGCGGTCGGCGAGGAGCTGACCCGCCGGTTCGGGCTGCCGCTCTGGCAGTTCACGATCACGGCGACGGACGCGAACCGATTCGCCATCCGCCTCGCCCGGCAGATCACCGGCCGCTCGAAGATCGTCGTCCACGATCACTGCTACCACGGCTCGGTCGACGAGACCCTCGCGACGCTCGATCCCGAGGGGCGCGTGATCGCGACCGACCTGAACATCGGGCCGCCCGTCGACCCGCGGCTGACGAGCCGCGTCGTTCCCTTCAACGACATCCCCGCGCTCGAGGGTGCGCTGGCCAACCGGGATGTCGCCGCCGTCCTGATCGAGCCGGCCCTGACCAACGTCGGGATCGTGCTGCCCGACGCCGGCTACCTGGAGGCGGTCCGCGACCTCACCCGACGCGCCGGCACCGTCCTGATCCACGACGAGACCCACACGATCTGCGCCGGCCCGGGTGGGCTGACCGGCCGCGACGGGCTCCAGCCGGACATGCTCGTCATCGGCAAGACGATCGGCGGCGGGATCCCGGCCGGCACGTACGGGATGACCCAGGACATCGCGACCCGGGTCCGTGGCGCGATGCCGCCGCGAGCGGACGTCGGAGGGATCGGCGGCACGCTAGCGGGGTACGCGCTGAGCCTCGCCGCGATCCGGGCGACGCTCCGCGACGTCCTGACCGACGAGGCCTTCGCGCGGATGATCCCGCTCGCCGAGCGCTGGGAGGCTGGAGTCAACGCGGTGATCGCCCGGCACGGGATGCCGTGGCACGTCACCCGCCTCGGCGCGCGGGCGGAGTACCACTTCCTGGCGACGCCGCCGCGCGACGGCGCCGAGCAGGCTGCGCACACGGACCACGAGCTGGAGCTGTACCTCCACCTCGCGGTGATGAACCGCGGCGTCCTGATGACGCCCTTCCACAACATGGCCCTGATGAGCCCGGCCACGGTCGAAGCCGACGTCGATCGGCACACCGCGGCCTTCGACGAGGCGGTGGCGGCGCTCGTCGCCTAGCGCTCGGACGCTTCGCCGTGGGCGAGTGCCAGCGCGGCGAGCTCGGCGTCGAGCCGGAGGGGCCGCCGATGCTGGCGGTCCGTCGGAGCCTCGTGGTTGAGGACGGTGATCGCCCGGTTGGCCGCCGCGACCACCTCCTCGAGCTCTCGCCGGTCGCGCCCGCGCGCGATCGCCGTCCTCGACCGCGGAGCGCGCCCGAGGATCGCGTCGCGGCGCGCCAGCAGCGATCGGACCTCCAGGTCGGTCGCGATCCACGGCGGAACCATCCGCGCGTTCTTCAGCACGTGATGGGCCAGCGCCCACTCGCCGGCCTGAGCATCGTCGTCGAGCGGGATCCGCTCACCCCGGAACGGGAGATCGTCGAACGCGCCGGCCTCGTGCGCCTCACGGATCTGGCGGTCGATCAGCGTCTCGCGGACGCGGAGCCGGGCCGGATCCCACGCCACGTCTCGTGGGCGGCGCGAGCGGACGTCGTCGGAGTCTCGCATGGCGCGAAGGATACGGACGATCGTCCGGTGGTCGCGCCGCCCCGCACCGCGGTATCGTCGGAGCGTCGGGGTTCGGGGAGGGGTTCGTGTCGATCACCATTCGGGCCGTGGGTCAGGCCGCCAAGCGGGGCGCACGGCGGCGCGTTCCCTCCGCGGCCGTCCTCCTCGACGAGATCGGCGCGTGGCTGCCGGCGGCATCCGGCGACCCGATCCACGAGCTCGTGCCCGTCCGGACAGCCGACGGCGCCATCGAGGTGGCGCTCCATCCGGCGGCACGGCCCATGCGGATCGAGGCGAACGACGCCGGCTCGGTGGTCGCGACGGCGATGACGGTCCCGGTGGGACCCGGCTACCACACGTTCGCGGTGAGCCTCCTGGATCGTCTCGCCGAGGACATCGAGATCGAGTGGGACAAGTCGGGCGGCGCCGCCGCGTCGAGCGATCCGACGGGCGCGTTCGCCTCGGGGAACCGCGCGGACGCCGAGCGCGGCCACCTCGGCTGGCTCCGAGCCGCGCTGATCGCGATCCGCGATGCCCGGCGGCAGGGCGGAGCCGGTCTCCACCTCGCCACCCCTCCGGGGGTCAGGTACACGGTCGACGCCGCCGTCGTGTCCGTTCTCGGGCCGCGCGACGACGCGTGGCTCGAGCGTGCGCTCGGCGATCCGCGAACGGCGGCCGACGTCTGGCCCTGGGTGGCGGACGCGATGGATGCCCGGTTTCACCTGGCCCGGGCGCTCGTCCAGATGTGGCTCCACGTCCGGTGGCGACCGCCCATCGGGCCCGACGAGACCGCCCTCGTCGACGACGTCCTGGAGACCCTCCGCCGCGCGTATCCGCTCGAGCCAGAGCTCGGCTGGCCGTGGGCCGAGTGGCGCGAGCTCCTCGCGCTCCGGGGTCAGCCCGATCCGGCGACGCTGACCTTGATCGATCGGGCGGCGCCACACATCGGCGATACGGCCGCGGGAGCGATCGGGTATCGGCGGCGGCCGGTGACGATCGTCCACGAGGGCTGGGCGCTGGAGCTGCCCGGGTCGTTCACGGGCACGCGAACCGACGAGGAATGGACCGGCGGCGAGTCGGGCCGGACGGTCACGCTGGCCGGGACGCCGACCGAGATGTCGGCCGAGCAGTTCCTCCGCCAGGTCGCGACCCATCTCGGCCACGATGCGATCGAGCACGAGGACGGGCCGATCCGGGGCCGGGCCCGGCTCACCTCCGACGCGAGCTCCGGCGTGGAGGTCGCGACGGTCGAGGGCTACACGGCGATCCGCGGCCGGGGCGCGGCGATCCGGATCGAGATCGACGACCCCCAGGACTGGAAGTGGGCGCTCGACACGTGGCGGTCGCTTCGCCCGGCGTAGGTCGCTCGGCGGTCAGGTGAAGAGCTGTCCCGGTATCGAGCGGGACACCCGGAACCCGAGTCGCTCGAGCGCGGCCTCGATGTCGCCGAGCTCGGCAACGGTGTCCGCACCGGGGAACGTCACGGCGTAGACGCCGATGACCTCCGCCCGTCGGTCGAGACGGCCCGAGTACGGCGCGATCGCTCGCTCGAGATCGGTCCGGGTCGGCCCGCCTGCTGAATCGTCGATCGTCACGAGGAGCTCACCCCGGAACATGCAGTCACCGTCCTCGTCCCGCATCAGGTCGGGCCCTGGGCACTCGGAGTCG
>DASSMI010000070.1:0-9764 GCA_035688935.1 Candidatus Limnocylindrales bacterium
GTTCGAGGCGTACCTCCTCGAGATCCTGTCGGACTTCCAGGTCACGGTCCCCGAGATCGGCACGATCAAGGCCGCTCGGCCGCCGCGCGTGATCCTCACGTCGAACCGGACCCGCGAGGTCCACGACGCGCTGAAGCGGCGGTGCCTCTACCACTGGATCGACTACCCGACGGCGCAGAAGGAGTTCGAGATCGTCCTCGCGCGCGTCCCCGCGGCACCCGAGCAGCTCGCGCGCGAGGTCGTCGCGTTCGTCCATCGACTGCGCGAGGCCGACCTCACGAAGGTCCCCGGGATCGCCGAGACGCTCGACTGGGCGGCTGCGCTCCTGAGCCTCGGTTCGCGCGAGCTGACCGGCGAGGTCGTCGACGAGACGCTCGGCGTCGTCCTGAAGTACGAAGAGGACATCCGCCGGATCCGGGGCGAGACCGCCCGCGCCTACCTCGCCGAGGCGACGGCGTAGCGACGCGCCGGCCGATGACGATCCCACGCGACCCGAACGATCCGGCGATCGTCCGTGCGCCGTGGGGGCCCGAGGTCGACGGGCGGCGGCTCCTCGCCGAGAGCGTTGGGTTCGGGCGGGCGCTCCGTGCGGCCGGCCTCGCGACGGATCTCGGCGCGGCGGTCGACTTCGCCCGGGCGCTCACGCTCGTCGACCTGGGCGAGCGCGAGTTCGTCCGCGCGGCCGGCCAGGCGGTGTTCGTGCGGCGGCGGGACGACCGCGAGGTGTACGACCGCGTCTTCGCCCGCTGGTGGCGCCGGCGACAGCGGAAACGCCCGCGGACGGACGAGCCCACGTCGGCGGCCGACGACGAGACGCTCCAGGACCAGGAAGCCGGCGTCGCCACGCCGACGGGTGACGAGGGCACGATCGGCGACGACAGCAACACGATCGACGGGATCCCGATGCCGATCGGCGCCGACGAGGACGACGGCGCGGAGTTCGACGGCGTCATCGCCGCGCCAACCGCGTACTCGTCGTCCGAGCTCCTCCGCCATCGCGACTTCGACCGGATGACGGCGGCCGAGCTGCGCGACGCCGAGCGGCTCGTCGACCTGCTCGAACCGCGCCTCGAACTGCGCCGGACGCGCCGCTACGAGCTCCACCATCACGGCCGGCTCCTCGCCCCGCGGACGATGCTCCGGAGGAACATCGCGACCGGCGGCCAGTTCACCGAGTGGGTCTGGCGGCGGGCGACGAAGCGGCCGCGCCAGATCGTCGTGCTCTGCGACATCTCGGGCTCGATGGAGCGCCACTCGCGGCTCCTCCTCCGGTTCGTCCAGGCCCTTGCGGCGGCTTCGACCGTGAAGACCGAGTCGTTCGTCTTCGGGACGCGCCTGACCCGCGTCACGCGGCTGCTCAAGGACCGCGATCGCGACCGCGCGCTCGCCCGCGTCGCCGACTCGGTCAACGACTGGGCAGGCGGGACCCGGATCGGCGAGTCGTTCCGGGACTTCAACCTCCACTGGGCGCGGCGATCGCTGAGGACGTCGGGCGTCGTGATCGTCGTCTCGGACGGCTGGGACCGGGGCGATCCGGCCCTCGTCGCTTCGGAGACCGCGCGGCTGCGGCGGAACTGCCACCGGCTCGTCTGGCTCAACCCGCTCGCCGGGACCCCCGGGTACGAGCCGCTCGCCGGCGGGATGCGTGCCGCACTCCCGTACATCGACGACTTCGTGCCAGCGGGGACGGTCGCGTCGCTCGAGCGGCTCGGGGAGATCCTCGCCGGCGTCCGCTCGGGCGACACGCGGCGCGGCGGCGAGGCCGCGGCGAGCGCCGACGCCGGGGAGCGCCACTCGGCGATCGTCGCCAGCATGGTCGACGTGCCGGCCCCGCTCGGCGCGGGCTCGGTAGCGCCGGCCGATGCCCGTCCGCTCCGCGGTGGGGGAGGAGGGTCCACCCGATGAAGGAGCTGCTCGAGTCGCTCGACGCCTGGGGGGCCGAGGGCCAGCCGGTCGGTCGCGCCGTCGTGGTGCGAACGTTCGGCAGCGCGCCGCGTCCCGAGGGCGCCGTCCTTCTCCGCGCCGACGACGGCCGGATCGCGGGATCGGTGAGCGGCGGCTGCGTCGAGGGCGCCGCGGCCGGCGAGATCGAGCGGGCTCGCGCCGACGGCCGCGAGCGGGTGATCCGCTACGGGATCAGCGACGAGGAGGCCTGGGACGTCGGGCTCGCCTGCGGCGGGACGATCGACGTCCTGATCCAGCCCGCGGTCGCGGACGCGACCGTCCGGGCGGCACGCGATCGCGGCGCGGCCGTCGCCACGGTGCTCCCGCCGGATGCGCCACCGACCGAGTTCGGGCGCCACGAGCCGGGCGACGGGGCGCCGGGCCGGGCGCCGATCGTCGTCGCCGCGGACGGATCGATCGACGGGTCGCTCGGGTCCCCCGACGCCGACGCCGCGCTCGGCGCGGCCGCCCACGACGCGCTCCTGCGCGGGACCTCGCGAACGGTGGCGATCGGCGACGTGCAAGTCTTCGTCGAGGCGTTCCCGGTGCGCCCGCGACTGGTGATCGTCGGGGCCGTCGAGGTCGCCCGGTCGCTCGCGGTGTACGCCCATGAGCTCGGCTACGAGGTCGTCGTCGTGGACGGGCGGGCGTCGTTCGCGACGCCGGAGCGCTTCCCACCGGATCGCGTGGATCGGCTCGTCGTCGGCTGGCCCGACGAGATCGCCGACGAGATCGGGCTCGGACGGGACGACGCCGTCACGGTCCTGACCCACGACGTGAAGTTTGATGAGCCGGCGATCGTCGAGGCACTCCGCCGGGAGTGCCGGTACGTGGGCGCGGTCGGCTCGAAGAAGACGCAGGCCGACCGCCGGGAGCGACTGCTCGCCGCCGGCGTGACCCGCGAGCAGCTCGCCCGGCTGCGGGGCCCCGTCGGCCTCGACCTGGGCGGGCGCAACCCGGCCGAGACGGCGCTGGCGATCATCGCCGAGGTCGTCGCGGAGCGATACGGCGGCAGCGGCACGCCGCTCGTCGACCGGTCACGCGCGGCCGGGGGCGTGGGGGCCGTCGCCGCCGGATGAGGGTCGGGGGCGTCGTCCTGGCTGCGGGCGCCGCGTCGCGGTTCGGCGGCCACAAGCTCGTCGCCCAGCTCCATGGTCGTCCGATCCTCCGCCACGTCCTCGATGCGGCCGCCGATGCCGGGCTCGATCCGATCATCGTCGTCGGCCCGCCCGACGACCGGCTGGCCGGCATGGACATCGATCCGGCGGTCGTCGTGGTGAACGAGCATCCGGAGGAGGGTCTGTCGAGCTCGGTCCGGCTCGGACTGCGGGCGCTCGAGGCGGACGCGATGGCGCCCGCGCTCGATGGCGCGGTCCTCCTCCAGGGCGACCAGCCCCTCGTCCGGGCGTCGGCGATCCGCGCGCTCCTGGCGGCGGCGGCCGAGACGCCGGGGGTCCCGTTCCTCGTCGCCCGCCATGCCGGCGACCGCTCGCCGAACCCGGTGCTCGCCAGGCGGTCGACGTGGCGGCTGGCCGATGAGCTCGCCGGTGACCGCGGGTTCGGTCCGCTCCTGGCGACCCACGACGAGCTCGTCCGCTACGTCGACGTCGACGGGACGAACCCGGACATCGACACGCCGGCCGACCTCGAACGACTGTCCGGCACCGATCGACCGCCGTCCGACGTATCGTGAGGCGATGACGACCGTCACCGCCGCCCAGCTCGAGGCCGCATGGGCCGAGCGCGTCCGGGACAACCGGAACCAGGTCGACGAGGTCCGCGAGGTCCCCGACCGCGACTTCTACGCGCCGGTCTCGGCCCTGTTCGTCGCCGATCCGCGACGGACCGGCGAGGAGGCGCTGGACGCGCTCCTCGCGATCGCCGAGCCGGACGAGCGCTGGCTCGACATCGGCGCCGGCGCCGGTCGCTATGCCTTGCCACTCGCCTTGAAAGTCGGCGAGGTGATCGCCGTCGAACCATCGGCCTCGATGCGGAACGCGCTCCGCACCGGCCGCGCCGAGCACGGGCTCGACAACGTCTCGATCGTCGGGGCGGCCTGGCCGGCGGCGCTCGGCGAGCTCGGCGAGGTGCCCGTCGCCGACGTGGCCCTGATCGCCCACGTCGGTTACGACATCGAGGACATCGGGCCGTTCCTCGACGCGATGGAGGCGGCGGCGTCGCGGCTGTGCGTCGCGGTGATGACCGACCAGAGCCCGGCGTCGGTCGCGGACCCGTTCTGGCCCGTCGTCCACGGCATGGAACGCGTCCCGCTGCCGGCCCTGCCGGAGCTCGCGGAGCTGATGCGAGCGCGGGGTCGGACGGTCGAGATCGAGCGGGTCGAGCGGTCGCCCCGCACGTTCGACTCGTTCGACGGCCTGGCGACGTTCGTCCGGCGCCAGCTCTGGATCGCCGAGGATGGCGAGAAGGAGCAGCGGTTCCGGACCGCGCTCGCCGGGATGGCCCGCGAGCTCGACGACGACGGCTGGACGCTGCGGAACCCCCCGGTCGGTTCGATCGGCGTCATGACCTGGACCCCGGGCGGGTAGGCCATTCATTCGGCCGCGCCGTCCCGCTCGAGATCGAGGCGGCCTGAGCCGAGCCGGTAGGCCGAGGGGAGAACCGATGCGCGAACGAGGGATGCGGCTGGGCCTCCTGGCGGTGGTCGCAGCGCTCGCGCTGTCCTGCGACGCCGCGCCGTCGCCGACGAGCCCCGCGTCCGGCGAGCGGCCGGCGGATCGGCTCCATGCCCAGGCGCTCGCAGCATTGGATCGCTGGGCTGCTGCCAAGGGCTCTGGCGGCGAGGTCGCGATCGTCGGCGAGCTGACCGGCCAGCTCGGTGACTGGGAGCTCCCGGTCGGCGAGAACAACAAGCTGGCGCTGATGGCCGGATTCGTGCGCGCTGCCACCGATCTTCCGAGCGCGACGCCACCGCCCGGTGCCGTGCGCTGGCCCGACGGGACGAGCGCGACGGTCCCGCTCCTGTCGGCGGTGGAGGCCGCTGCCGCCATCGCCACCGTCCCGGCCGGCCAGACCTGCGAGAGCTGCCGCGCCCTCGAGCTCACGTCGGCTCGACTCGCCGATGGACCGGTCGACACCGCGCGCGGCCCGGCGATCGTGCCCGTCTGGCAGTTCACGGTGCAGCGGAGCCGCGTGATCGTCACCCGCGTCGCGCTCGCGCACCCGGTCGTGGCCCAGCCGCCGCCGTGGGATCCGATGGAGGCGCCCGAGGGCATCTCGATCCAACATGCCGTCGGCCGCCCCCTGGAGGCGAGCCTGACCGTGTCCTTCGTGGGCGCTCCCGGTCCGGCGAGTGAGCCATGTGGGGCCGACTACACCGCGGAGGCGGTCGAGTCCGACCTCGCCATCGTCGTGATCGTCGTCGAGCACCGGAACCCGGCCCCGGCTGCCTGCCGCCTCGTCGGGGCCGAGCGCTCCGCCGTCGTGCAGCTCGCGAATCCGCTGGGTCAGCGCGCCGTCCTCGAGGTGAAGGAGGGACTTCCGGTCACCGTGACGCCCTCCTGAGCAGGCTCGCTCTTGACATGTGACAATTAGGTCACATATCGTGGCCGCGATGGACGACATGGCGGCGGTCTTCCGAGCCCTCGGGGATCCCAGCCGGCGCATGCTCCTCGACCGGCTGTTCGATCGCGACGGACAGACCCTCGGCGAGCTGGCGGCGGCACTCCCGGAGATGACCCGGTTCGGGGTGATGCGCCACCTGGACGTTCTCGAGGCGGCCGGCCTGATCGAGACCCGCAAGGTCGGCCGTGAGAAGCACCACTACCTGAACCCCGTCCCGATCCGGCTCGTCGCCGATCGCTGGATCGGCAAGTTCGCCGAGCCCGTGGTCGGACGGATGGCCGCGATCAAGCACGACCTGGAGGCACCCGCGATGCTGGCACCCGACCACGTCTACTCCGTGATGATCCGGGCGACGCCCGACCGGATCTGGCGCGCGATCACCGACGGTGTCGAGACGGAGCGCTACTACTACGGCACCCGCGTCGACTCGGACTGGTCGATCGGCGGCCGGATCGTCTACGCCTACCCGGATGGCTCGGTGGCCGCCGACGGCGAGGTCCTCGAGCTCGATCCCGGCCGGCGCGTCCTGATGACCTTCCACCCGCGCTGGAGCCCCGAGATCGAGGCCGAGGGCCCGGTCCGGATGAGCTGGGAGATCGAGCCGGCGGGCGATGGCGTGTCGAAGCTGACGGTGGTGACGAGCGGCGCCCGCGAAGGCGGGGTCATCCAGGCCGAGTTCGGCGGCGGGATCGTGTACATCGTCTCCGGGCTCAAGACCTACCTCGAGACCGGCGAGCCGCTGATGACCCGGGAGGCCGAGGCCGCCTCGGCCGTCTGAGGCGACCTCCGACCACGTGCCCGCCGGCCGGGCAGGACGACGCCCGGAGACGAGCTCGGACGACGGATCGCCCGCCGGCCGGGCAGAACGACCGACGCAGGCCCGGATTCCACGAGAATCCGGGCCGTTGGCTGCGTCCCGCCGGTCGTACCGCCCGCTCAGGGGGCAACGGGCCGGCCGCCGACGAACGAACGGCTCTACCTGATCCCGATGACGTGTCCCTCGGGATCGGCGAAGAGGCCGATCGTCGTCTCAGGTGCGACCTCGGCGAGCGGCATGAGGACCCGGCCGCGAAGCCGGAGGTCCTCGTCCCCCCGCGCGGGAAATCCGACGGCCGAGGAGGGCTTCGTCAGTCGCCTGACCCGGGCGGCGGGACACCGGACGCGCCACAGCCGGGATTCCGCGGGCACCCGGCGGCCCAGGCGTCGGAATTCCCGCGGCGCGGGACAGTGGTCTCCGGACGCGCGGTCACATGAGGAGGCCGGGCTCCCGATCGGAGCCCAGCCTCGGAACGCCGGCGCCGGCGCCGGAGCCGGAGCCGACTACATGATCCCGATGACGTGTCCCTCGGGATCGGCGAAGAGGGCGATCGTCGTCTCGGGCGCCACCTCGGTCAGCGGCATGAGCACGCGGCCGCCGGCCGCCTCGGCCTTGGCGAGGGTGCCCTTCGGGTCGTCCGTGTGGACGTAGAACGTCACGCCGCCCGGCTGGCCGTCGCTCGCGGCGCCGATGCCGCCGGTGAGGCCGTCGCCCTGGCGATACATCCCGTAGCCGCCGGGATTGTTCGTGTCGATGCTCCAGCCGAAGACATCCTTGAAGAACTGCTGGAGCTTGGCCCCGTCCTTGCCGGTGACCTCGACGTGGATGACCTGGGCTCCCATCGGAACCTCCTCAGTTCGGGAGCGGCCTCCGAGGCGCCCCATCACCCGAACGACGAACGGCTCGGCTCGGAATCGACAGCGGCCGGATGCCCCGCGAACGACGCCGGCGGCTACGATCAGCCGGCCGCAGCCGCAGGATGGAGACACGAGATGCCCCGGACCCCGCTGCCCGAGCCGGTCCGCGCGGACGAGATCGAGCCGGGCCTGGACGCCGCCATCGCCGAGGCGGAGGCGGTCCTCGCCGAGGCCGTCCATTTGCCGAACGGCGCCACGTTCGACGAGGTCGTCGATCGGATCGACCACGCGTACCGGATCGTCGGCCGGGCCTACGGGCGCTTCGCCGCTCCGCGGCGGTTCCATCACGATCCCTCCGTCCGCGAGGCGGCGGGTGTCGCATCCGAACGCGTCGACCGATGGACGCACGGGCTCGCCGATCGGGCGGACCTCGCGGCGGTGGTCGAGCGGGTGGCACGCGATCGGGGCGGGCTGGACCCGGAGCAGCGCGCCTGGATCGCCCACTGGGAGCTGGATCGACGGGAGTCGGGCGGGGGTCTGTCGCCGGCCGACCAGCGCAGGCTCGCCGAGCTCCGCGATCAGCTCCTGACCGCGCCGTCCCGGTACTTCCCGGCGTTGTGGGCGCCCGTGACGCTGCGGATCCAGGCGGCGGAGATCGACGGTGTTCCGGCCGCGATCGTCGCCGGGTTCGGGAGCCTCGACACGGCCGGGGGATGGACCGTCACGCTGAGCGACCCGATCGTGAACGCCATCCAGGAGTCCGCGGCGGACCGCGGCCTCCGCGAGCGGGTCGCGCGAGCCTGGCTCCACCGCGGCCAGCCGGAAACCACCCGAATCGTTGCTGAGCTCGCGGCCGCCCGGCGCGAGATCGCGGCGCTGCTGGGCGCGGCGTCGTGGACGGAGCTCCGGAGCGCACGATTGGCCGCCGGCGGGCCGCGTGCCGTCGCACGGTTCCTGGCCGAGGTCGAGCCCGTCCTGACGGCGCGCGCGGCGACCGAGCTCGAGACGATGCGCGCGGAGCTCGTGGCCGACACCGGGGATCCCGACGCGGTCGTCGAGCAGTGGGACTGGCGCTATCTCGAGGCGCGCCTGGGAGCGGCGCTCGGGGCGGACGCGGAGGCCATCCGCGAGCATCTCCCGCTCGACGCGGTCCTCGACGGCCTCGCCCGGCTCAGCGACACCGTCTTCGGGGTCCGCCTCGAGCCGCGACCCGAGCGCCCGACGTGGGACGCCGACGTCCGCGCCGTCGACCTCGTCGATCGGGATTCCGGCCGTCTCCTCGGAGAGCTCTTCATCGATCCGCTTGCGCGCGATGGCAAGGATGGGAGCGCCTGGATGGACGCGCTCGATCCGGGCGATCCGGGCCGGATCGGCGAGCCGCGTCCGCCGGCCTTCATCCTCGCCGCGAGCGCGCCGCCCGTCGCGGGCGGGCGACCGCCCACGCTCTCGCTGCTCGAGGTCGACCAGCTGTTCCACGAGTACGGCCACGTCCTGGACTTCGCGCTCGACCGATCGCGCTACGCCATCGTCCGCGAGGACTGGATCCCGTTCGACTGGGTCGAAGCGCCGTCGCTCTTCCTCGGCCTGTGGGCGTCGCAGGACGCGCGTGTCCTTGCGACCTTCGCGCGGCACGTCGACACGGGCGCGCCGCCGCCACCCGAGCTGTTCGCCGCCCTCGAGCGCCGGACGCGCCTGAACGCGGCCTTCCGCGCCTTGCGCTACCTCGCGATGGCCCGCGTCGATCAGCTCCTCCACGGCCCACAGCCGATCCCGATCGAGGAGGCCGATCGCGAGGCGTGGGCGGTGCAGGGCATCCCGTACGTCGAGGGCGGGACGTTCGTTGGGAGCTTCCTCCACCTGGTCGGCGGCTACGATGCGGCCGCGTACGGCTTCCTCTGGGACCAGGCGCTGCGGGACGACATCGGGACGGTCTTCGCGGCCGATCCCACATCGCCGGACGCCGGCGCGGCGTATCGGGAGCACGTCCTCGAGGTGCCCTGGACGGAGGACCCGCTGGACGGCCTTCGGCGCCTCCTCGGGCGCGACTGGAGCGTCGCGGCGTTCCTCGCCAGGATCGAGCGCGGCTGACCGGACGACCCGGTTGCGAGGCGCCGGAAGGATTCCAGATCCGGTCGCTGTTCAACGGCGTTACACTCCACGAGCGGACCCCCGGACGGATCGTGCGTCCCGTGCACCGCGGTCCTCCCGCCGGCCCGATCGTCGACGCAGGCGCCCGTCATCGCCTCGAGCGGACGGGCCGTGGTCGCCCCGGCACCGGGGCGGAGGAGGACGGTCGCGCATGATCCCCGCACCCTTCGACTACGTCCGGCCGTCGGACCTCGCCGGAGCGCTCCGCATCCTGACCGAGCGCGAGGGAGAGGCGAAGGTCCTCTCCGGCGGCTACAGCCTGATCCCGCTCCTCAAGCTCCGGCTCGCGCAGCCCGGCCTCCTGGTCGATCTCCGCGATGTGGCCGGCCTCGACGCGATCGTCGAGACCGACGACGAGCTCCGGATCGGCGCGCGGGCGACGCATCGCCAGATCCACGAAGACCCAACGATCGGCC
>DASSMI010000071.1:0-4103 GCA_035688935.1 Candidatus Limnocylindrales bacterium
CCAGATGCGGTCGAAGCGATCGGGCACGATCCGGACCGCGCCGCCCCGGGTCGCCTCGAGGGCCTTCTCGGCGAGCGGCGCGGCTCGGACGAACCATTGCGTCTTCAGGCGCGGCTCGATCACGTCGCTCGATCGGTCACAGCGGCCGAGGACGAGCTCATGCGGCCGCTCCCCGGCGAGGTCGCCGCGGGCTGCCAGGTCGGCCAGGATCTCGCGGCGCGCCTCGTACCGGTCGAGTCCGTCGTAGCGGGTGTTCGTGTTCGCGACGGCGGCCGCGTCATCGAGGATCGTCGGCATCGCGAGGCCGTGCCGCTTCCCGGTCTCGTGGTCGTCGTGGTCGTGGGCCGGCGTGATCTTGACCGCGCCGGTCCCGAAGGCGGGATCGACGACATCGTCGGCGATGATCGGCACGTCACGCTCCACGAACGGGATGCGCACCTGACGGCCGACGAGGGATCGATAGCGGTCGTCCGCGGGATGGACCGCCACCGCCGTGTCGCCGAGGATCGTCTCCGGCCGCGTCGTCGCCACGGTGATCGCCTCGTCCGGGAGCGGCTCGCCCGTCGCCGGGTCCAGCAGGTGGTAGCGCACCGTCCAGAGCGTTCCGGCTTCGGGCCTGGAGATGACCTCCAGGTCGCTGACGCTCGTCCGGCAGCCGGGGCACCAGTTCACGAGCGCCTCGGTTCGATACGCCAGCCCGCGGTCGTAGAGGGTCTTGAAGGCGGTCCGCACGGCCTTCGCCGAGCCCTCGTCCATCGTGTACCGGAGCCGGCTCCAGTCGAGCGAGCAGCCGAGGGTCCGCTCCTGGCCGAGGATCACCTGGCGCGTCCGCTCGACGAAGTCCTCCATCCGCTCGAGGTACCGCTCGCGCCCCAGGCTCGCACGCGATTCGCCCTCGCCCGCCAGGATCCGATCGAGGACGAACTGTGCGGCGATGGATGCGTGATCCAGACCGGGCAGGAACAGCGTGGGATGACCCCGCATCCGGGCGTGCCGGATCATCAGGTCCTCGACCGCGCCACGCTGCGCGTGACCGAGATGGAGCGAGCCCGTGATGTTCGGCGGCGGCTGGATGATCGTGAACGGCTCGGCGTCGGGGTCGGGCCGCGCGCCCGCGCCGTCGGGCGCGAAGACGTCAGCGGCCGCCCAACGCTCGGCGATCCGACCCTCGACCTCGGTCGGTCGATAGGCCTTCGGAAGCTCCGTCCTCATCGGTGTCGCGGCTGTGTCGGTCATCGTCCCGCCCTTCCGGTCCCGGGAATCGAACGACCCGCTCGTCCAGCGGACGAACGGGGTCGTGGTACCACCTGCTGGTTCGCATCCGGGGCGGTCCGCTCATCGCGGGCGCCGGATCCGGATCGCCTCTCGGCGCGCTAACGGGCGCCGGCCGCACGGCTCGCGAGCGACCTTCGGTCCCGTCGTGCCCGCGCGGCTCGCACCATCCCGCGCTCGCTCCGTGGCCGTTCGGGCCTACTCTTCTCGGTCGTCGCCGTGAGGCGCGGAGTGTACCACGGGCTCTCCGGGCTCTCCGGTCGTGCCGGCGTCTCCGGTCCCGCCGGGCTCTCCGGGCTCTCCGGTCGTGCCGGCGTCTCCGGTCCCGGCGGGCTCTCCGGCTCCTCCGGCCGCTCCGGCCGCTCCGGCGTTCCCCGTCGCGCCGGGCTCGGGCCAGGCGGCCGCGGACCAGATCGCCCCGAGGAACCGGCTCGGGACGCGGCCAAGCGGCTGGACGGCGGGCAGGCCGGCAGCGGCCGCGAGCTCAGGGAAGCGCGCTGCCGAGAAGGGATGCGGCACCCACGGGTTGCCGCGATCGGCGTCGTACTCGACGACGACGACCCGCCCGCCCGGCGCGAGCGCACCCGCCGCCGAGCGCAGGACCGGAACGGGATCGTCGACGAAGTGGAGGCTGTTGGCGGCGAGGACGCCGTCGAACCGACCCGGCGGAAGACCCGCGCGGAAGTCGGCGGCGACGGTCCGGACCGAGACGGCGGGGAACGCGCCCGCGAGGCGCTCGCCGAGGGTGGCCAGGGCCCGCGGATCGCGGTCGACCGCGACGATCTCGCCGCGCTCGCCGAGCAGGTCGGCAAGCGCCAACGTGAAGGCGCCGTCTCCCGCCCCGAGCTCGATCCAGCGCGGCCCGCCGCCGACGACCCCGTCGCGGATCAGGGCGACGTGATCGCGGTGGTCCACCGTCCGAGCCTATCCGATGCGGCGTCTCCAGGCGAACAGCCTGGTCGCCCCGACGTCGCACCAGACGAGGCCGGGTTCGTCCGGCGGCGGCGATCCGGTCGTCAGCGCCGCGAGCCAGCGGGCGGAGGACCCCGGGAACCGGCTGGCGAAGATCTCGGGGTAGCGCGCGACGAGGGCCCGGTTGCGCGCCATCGCTCGGACGACCCAGACGAGGCTGCTCGTGCCGCCAACGCCCCACCTGGCAACGGCGAGTTCGGCGAGCTCCGCCTGCTTTCGAGCACTGCTTCGCGCCGCAGCGCCGAGGTCGCCGATCGAGTTCCAGCACTCCACGTGGACGAGCCGACGAGCGCTGTTCGCGATCAGTCCGATGTCCGCGGATCGCCATGGCTCCGCTGGTCGGGTCGCGAGCTCGAAGCGGCCGTCATACCCCGCGCGACGCCCGGACCGGAGGACGAGCTCCTGGATCGATAGATGCGGCGCGTCCCGCGGTAGCTCATCCGGATCGCGCCCGCCGAACGAGATGACCAGCGGGCGACCGAGCGCGAGTGCGATTCGCCCGAGCGCCTCGAGGTCCGGGTTGCCGACCCCGCGTTCGATCCGGCTCTCGACCATCCGGCCGAGCCCGGCCCTGCGAGCGAGCTCCGATCGGGTCAGGCCCCGTCGCTCGCGAAGCGTCCTCACGTCCGTGCCGAGTCGAGCGCGGAGTTCGCGAGCGCGACGTTCAGCGTCGATCGCAAGGTTCGGTCGTCTGACGCCCGGCATGATCGCGACATGTTCGTTCGTGGCGCTTCACGGGCACTTACGCGGCGTCGGAGTCGCGCCACGGCGCCGTCGGGGGTCAGTTGCTCACCTCATGCGCACAGGGCCGCACCACGGGCGATGTTCGACGGGCTTGCCGGCAGATCAGGTGCGAAATGCACACCCGGCGAGCGCGGCGGCCGGCAGGTGCTCGCGCAGCTCGCGGCGGCCGGCTGGTGCTCGCGCAGCTCGCGGCGGCCGGGCGGCGCGCGACGAAGGGCGCCGGGCCGGGCAGGGAGAACGACTATGCCGACTCGCCGCGGGCGGCCAGCCACTCCTCGTAGTTCGTCTCGTCGACGCCCTTGTCGACCTCGGCCTTCGTCAGGAGGAGTGGGAGCCGGCCCTCGCGGATCGTCTCCTCGGTGATGATGCATTTCCGGACGTCGGTGCGTTCGGGGATGTCGTACATCACCTCGAGGAGGGCTTCCTCAACGATCGAACGGAGGGCGCGCGCGCCGGTCTTCCGTTCGAGCGCGACGTCCGCGGCGGCCTGGAGCGCGCCGTTCGTGAAGACGAGCTCGACCTTGTCGAGGCCGAGGAACTTCTGGAACTGGCGCGTCACCGCGTTCTTCGGCTCCGTCAGGACACGGACGAGGTCGTCGGCGGTGAGGGCCGTCAGCGTGACGATGACCGGTAGCCGGCCGATGAACTCCGGGATCAGCCCGAACTTCAGGAGATCCTCCGGCATCAGCCGCTCGAGGATCTTGCCCCGCTCGGCGCTCGACACGCCGGCGTCGGAACCGAACCCGATCGAGCGTCGCCCGACCCGCTCCTCGACGATCTTCTCGAGGCCATCGAACGCCCCGCCACACACGAACAGCACGTTCGTGGTGTCGATCTGGATGAAGTCCTGGTGGGGATGCTTCCGGCCACCCTGGGGCGGAACGTTCGCGACGGTGCCCTCGAGGATCTTCAGCAGGGCCTGCTGGACGCCCTCGCCCGAGACGTCGCGGGTGATCGAGGGGTTGTCGGCCTTGCGGGCGATCTTGTCGATCTCGTCGATGTAGATGATCCCGCGCTGCGCCCGGGCGACGTCGAAGTCGGCGGCCTGGATGAGCCGGAGGAGGATGTTCTCGACGTCCTCGCCGACGTAGCCGGCCTCGGTCAGCGAGGTCGCG
>DASSMI010000072.1:0-8694 GCA_035688935.1 Candidatus Limnocylindrales bacterium
TCAACGGAACCGACCTCGTCCAGGGCACCGGGTTCACCGATACCGGCCTGACCAACGGCACCCAGTACCACTATGCCCTCGTCGCGGTCGACGGCTCCGGCAACCGATCGCCTTCGTCCGAGGTCGCGGTGACACCGGCGCCGAACGCCGCACCCAGCATCTCGCTGACTTCGCCGTCGAACGGCGCAAGCGACGTGAGCCCGACCCAGACGTTGAGTGCAATCGGCGACGACGGCGATTCCGCGTCGCTCACCGTCACGTTCTATGGGCGGCCATACCGGAGCGGCGTGTTCGCCGTCGTCGGTTCCGATGTCATCGATGCCGGCGGACCGGCCTCCGTCTCCTGGGCGGACCTTGGAGACGGCCAGCGCTTCGAGTGGTACGCGGTCGTTTCCGATGGTGGAAAGACCACTACCAGCCCGACGTGGACGTTCGACACCGCGCCCGGCGCCGATCCGGTGTTCGTCGGCGCCGGCGACATCGCCGCATGCGATCGGACGCAGGACGAGGCGTCCGGCGAAGTCCTCAACGGTGTCGCGGGTACCGTCTGGACCACCGGCGACAACGTCTACGTCAACGGGACGGCCACCGAGTTCGCCAACTGCTACGACCCTGCCTGGGGGCTCGAGCGCTCGCGGACGCGTCCGACACCCGGGAACCACGACTGGAACACCGGCAACCTGAACGGGTACTTCGGCTACTTCGGGACGAACGCAGGGGATCCGGCAACCGGCCGGAGCTATTACAGCTACGACGTCGGCCCGTCGTGGCACATCCTGGTCCTCGACAGTGAGTGCGCGCGGGTCGCGGGTGGCTGCTCGTCGACGTCGACCCAGATCCAATGGGCTCGCGCCGATCTGAACGCGCATCTCGACGACAACCTGATCGTCCTCTGGCACAAGCCCCGCTACAGCTCAGGCGCGACGAACCTCACCGAGCTGCAGGCGTTCTGGGACCTCGCCTACCAGTACGGCGCCGAGATGGTCCTCGTCGGGCACGACCACATCTACGAGCGCCTCGCGCCGGCCGGTCCGACCGGGGCCGCGGACGCGAACGGCGTCCGCCAGTTCACCGTCGGCACGGGCGGGGCTGACGAGCACACCTTCAGCACGATCAGGGCAACGAGCGAGGTCCGGGCGCCCGTGGCCACGTTCGGCGTCCTGAAGCTCACGCTGCACGCGACGAGCTACGACTGGGTGTTCCTGCCGATCGACGGTCAGACCTTCACTGACACCGGATCAGCGCCCGTGCACGGCAGCCCGAATCGGACGCCCGCCATCACCTCGGTCACGGTGAGCCCCACGAGCCCGGTCACGGACTCCGCCCTGACGACGTCAGTCTCAGCCTCGGATCCGGACGGCAATCCGATCACGCTCGCCTACCAGTGGCTCAAGAACGGCGTGGCGATCAATGGTGCGACATCCTCGACCCTCGATCTGGCCGTCGCCGGCAACGGCGACCACGGCGACGCGATCTCGGTCCGGGTCACGGCGTCCGATGGCCTGGCGACGAGCGACCCGTCGACGTCGTCAGCGGTGACCGTCCTCAACTCGGCGCCGACGGCGACAGTTGGGCTCGCGCCGGCTTCGCCAACGACGGATCAGACGCTGACGGCTACGGCGACGAAGGCCGATCGTGACGGCGACCCGGTTCAGCTCACGTTCATCTGGAAGAACGGGGCGACCGTCGTCAAGACGACCGGTCCCACGACCGCCCTGACCGACACCCTCGACCTCTCGACCGCCGGCAACGGCAACAAGGACGACGCGATCTCGGTGTCCGTCGTCCCGGACGATGGAACGGCGACCGGCGTCGCGGCGACCGCCGGCGCGACCGTCGCGAACGCCGCTCCGGTCGTGACGACGGTCGCGATCACGGAATCGTCGGCAACGACGACAACGCTCCTCCATGCAACAGCCACGTCCACTGACGCTGATGGCGACACCGTCACCGTGACGTGGCAGTGGTCGAGGAACGGCGTCGACATCGCCGGCGCCACCGACGCGACGCTTGACCTGTCGGCATCCGGCAACGGTGACAAGGGCGATGCGATCCGCGTCCGCGCGATCGCTTCCGATGGCGGTGCCACCGGCTCGGCAACCTCGAGCCCGTTGACCGTCTCGAACACGCCGCCGACGACGACGGTGTCGCTCACCCCGACGTCGCCCCAGACGAACGACGTCGTGAATGCGAACGCTTCACCGACCGACGCGGACCGCGACACCGTCTCGCTGACGTACGTGTGGACCGTGAACGGAGTCGTGAGGCGGAGCGTGACGACCGCATCCACGAGCGACACGTTCAACTTGGCGACCGCCGGGAACGGCGACCCCGGCGACACCGTCGCGGTTCGGGTCACGCCAAACGACGGGACCGCGAACGGCACGTCGGCATCGACAAGTACGACGGTGGCCGCGGACACGACTGCCCCCGCGGCGCCGTCGGCGCCGACTGCTGCGACGAGCACGCGCTCGATCGCGCTCGACTGGTCCGACAACACCGAGACGGACCTCGCCGGTTACCGCGTCTATCGTGCCGCGGCGTCCGGCGGAGCCTTCACCCTCCTGACCCCATCGCTCCTGACGACGTCGACGTACTCGGACGCCACGCCGGTCGTCGGTTCGCCGGTCTACCGGGTCGTGGCCGTCGACACCAGCGGGAATCCCTCGACCGGGACCGATGTCACGGTCCCGAGGTCCGTCGCGGCACGGGCGTCGTCGACGGCCACGGGGACCGGATCGTCGTTGTCCGTCCTGAAGCCCACCGGGACCCAAGCCGGCGATGTGATCGTCGTCGGGATCGACAACCTGGGCACCGGCACCCCATCCGCGCCAAGCGGGTGGACGCAGGTCACGTCGAGGAGCGCGACGGGCCTACGCCAGACGGCCTTCGTCCGCGTTGTCGGCGCGTCGGACGGCACGAGCTACTCGTTCGGCTTGGGATCGAGCCAGGGGGCGACCGCGATCGCGGTCGCATATGTCGGTGTCGACCCAACGACCCCGTTCGATGCGGGCGCCGATCAGGCGAACGCGAGCTCCGCCCAGATCGTAGCGCCGGCGGTGACGGCGGCCGACAAGGCCGTCCTCGTGACCATCTCGGGCATCGTCACGACGGCCTCGATCGCACCGGCGAACGGCATGTCCGAAGCCGGGGAGATCAGCCTCGGCTCCGGCAAGAACAAGGTCACGACCGAAGTCGCGGACCAGATCCTCGGGAGCGCCGGGTCGACCGGGTCGCGTACCGCGACGGCGACGAAGTCAGCCGTCAACATCGGCACCGCCGTCGCCCTGCGACCGAGCGGTTCGGCCCCGCCCCCGCCGCCCGATCCCACCGCGCCCGGTGTGCCCGTCAATGTTTCGGCAGCCGCGGGCTCGGCCAAGGTCACCCTGACCTGGGCGCATCCGGCATCCGATGGCGGCAGCGCGATCACGAACTACCGCATCTACCGCTCGACGGCGACCGGCCAGGAGACGGAGCTCGCGCGGATCGGAAACGTGACGACCTTCGTCGACACGAACCTGACGAACGGGACGCGGTATTTCTACAAAGTCGCGGCCGAAAACGGCGTCGGCGTCGGCGCTCAGTCCGCCGAGGTCTCGGCGATCCCGGTGGAGGCGACGGCTCCGCCCTCGCCGCTGAACGTGAAGGCCGTCCAAGCGAAGCCTCGAGGCATCGCCATCTCGTGGTCGGCCTCGACCGGCGCGACCGGCTACCAGATCTACCGCGCCACCGTGAGTGGCGATGAGGCATTCCTCGTGTCCGTCGGAACGACGACGTCGTACAAGGACACGAGCGCGGCCAGCGGCGTGACGTACTACTACTGGATCGTCGCGACGAATGCCGTGGGAGCCAGCCCGCCCTCACTGGAGGTGTCCGCGATCGCCCGGTGATCCGCCCGGATTCGAGGCGTCCGGGAGCACGAGGCGCGCTCAGCGGCTGAGCGCGCCTCGGTCGAACCAGATCCGCTCCCCGGTGAACCGCTCCGTGGTGGGGTCCCAGGGAAAGAGGATGAGGACCTGGAGCGAGACCGGAAGGCCGCTCGCGGGTGCACCGCCCCACGGGCCCTGGTTCGTGCCGGTGAGCGTCGCGACCTCGAAGACGCCCTGTGGCCCGACGACGATGTCCGTCAGCGCGAACCGGTTGTCGGGGAACGCGGCGAACAGCTCGGTGTAGAAGGCCCGGGCCCCATCGTGGCCGTCCCAGCGCTGTCCGGTCGGGACGATCTCGTACACGCAGTCGGGGCTCAAGGTCGCGATCAAGCCGTCGACGTCGCGCCGGTCCTCGGCGATCGAGTGGCGGACCCAGAGCCGCTTGATCCGACGCAGCTCGGCCGGGTCGAACCCGCGCCCGAGCCGAGCCTGGATCGTTGTCTCCGGGCCCGCCACCGTCACCTCCTGATCAGCTCAGATCCGCGATTCCGTCGCCCTTGTCCGTCCACCACTGCGCCGCACTCGACGCGACCCGGATCAGCGCCACGTTCGGATCGTCCGGCCCATTCGGGAACCAGCGCTCCAGCTCTTCGAGCCACAGCCGGCGCTTCTGATCCGCGTCGTCGATCACGTCCGCCCGGCCGCTGAGGGCGACCCACGCGAACCGGTCGTCGGCACGATACGTCGTCACGGCCTCGGCATTCCGCTCGATCTCCGCGACGAGGCGCCCATCGGCCGGCGCGAAGAACCACGAGTCGCCGTCCCATTCGACCTGGCCGTTGTTCGACATCGGTCGCGCATGGAGCTCGCCGTCGTCGCCACGCGTGGCGAGCATGCAGGTGTCGATCTTGCGGAGCAACTGGGCGATCTCGGGGATCGCCTCGCGGCCGTACCTCTTCACGTCGCCGTCTTCGGTCTGGTCGTTCGTCGTCCGGGACTGCTGGGTCGTCGGGTCGGGCATGCGCGGGTCCTCCAGCTGATGGGATGTGTGCCTCGCGATGGTCAAGCTCGTGACGTTCGACCCAGCCTCAACACGTCCCGCGATGGAGCGACATCGGCCTTACACAAACCCTATACATCCATCGGGCTCCGGATCCCGACCGGACCACGCCCCGTGTCAGTGCTCGGTGGCTCCCGTGAACGTCCAGCCCTCGATCCGGACCGGGGGGACCAGCACGCCGCCGAAGTCGCCCTTGAGCGTCCGCCGCTGGTCGCCGACCGCCACCGTCCCGGCGAGCGCGGCGAGGTAGCTCTGGGTGAAGCGGAGGTTGCGGACCGGGCCGACGATCCGACCGTCCTCCACGAGGAACGTTCCGTCGCGGGTCATCCCGGTCACGATCGCGAGCTTCGGGTGGACGGGGTTCGTGTAGTGGAAGCGGGTCACGAGCAGGCCACGTTCCAGCTCCCCGGTGATCGCGGCACGCGGCGTGACGCCGGCGCTCATCACCATGTTCAGCGGGAACGGGCCGTAAGGATTCGGTGCCGGCAGGCCGTGACCGGTCGAGGCGACACCGGCACGAGCCGCGGTCTGCTGGTCGTACACCACCGAGCCGCACACGCCGCGGTCGACCAGCACGACCCGCTGCTTGGCGACGCCCTCGTAGTCGAACGCGGTCGGCATCGCGCCGGGATCGGTCGCGTCGTCGACGATCGTCACGAGCTCACTGCCGATGACCTTGCCCGCCTCGAAGAACGACCGCTCCTCCTGGACGGCGAGCGCGCTGAACCCCATGTACGCCAGCATCGAGAGGAGGTCGACGACCGCGTACTCCTCGAGGACGACCGTCCAATCGCCGGGATCGACCGAGACGGGATTCGCGGTCGCCCGCGCCTTCTCGGCGGCCTCGCGGCCGACGGCGGCGGCATCGATCTGCGACACGTCCACGCCCGCCTGCTCGCCGTAGCCCGATCCGCCGTCGCTCGCCGTCGTCACCGTGAGGAGCTGGGCGCTCGTCCGCCGCTGCGCCGCTCGCACGCCGTTGGAGTTCGCGACGGCGAGGTCCTCGGCGGACGTCGAGAACGACCCGAAGGCCCGGACGCCCGCCTCGTCCGCCGCCGCGATGACCGCGCGGACGCCTGCAGCACGCTGTTCCGGCGTCGCTCCCGCGGTCGCCTCGGACCACGATCCGTCGACGGGCTGGACCGGGGTCGGCTGCGGCAGGCCACCCCAGTCCTCGAGCTCGGCGGAGTTGCGGGCGATCGCGACCGCGGTCTCGGCGAGCCGGCGCAGGCCTTCGTCGTCGAGCCGGTTGGACGACGCGACGCCGACGCGCTTGCCGATCGCGACCCGCAGGTTGAGCTGGCCGTTCGTCTCGGCCACGTTCTGGTGGATCTCGCTGTTCGCGAACCGCGTCAGCTGGGCACGCTCGTCGGAGACGAGCGCCTCGGCCTCCGAGGCACCGGCGCCCATCGCCAACGACACGGCTCGATCGGCGATCGCGAGGACCTCGGCGCCGTCGCCGATCACGATCGACTCACCACTTGCCGACCCCGACCTTGACGTTCCGGAACCGGGCGCCCGAGCACGCATGGCCCACGTGTCCGCCCTGGCCGGGCTCGCCTTTGCCGCAGTTCGGCGTGCCCATCATCACGAAGCTCGACTCGTCGCCGACGGCGTCGAGCCCGCGCCAGAACTCGTACGTGATCCCGGTGTACGTCGGGTTCTTGAAGAGCCGGCCCTTCTTGCCGCCCTTGACCTCCCAGGCGATCTCCGTCGCGAACTGGAAGTTCAGCCGCCGGTCGTCGATCGACCACGAGCGGTTCGAGGCGAGGTAGAGCCCGTCGTCGGTGTCGGCCACGATGTCGTCGAGGCTCATCCCCGGCTTCGGCAGCAGGTTGATGTTCGTCATCCGGATGAGCGGGATCCGGTTCCAGCCGTCCGCCCGCATCGCGCCGCCGCTCTGCCGCCCGATCCGCGGCGCCGTCTCACGCGACGACAGGTACCCGACGAAGATCCCGTTCTGGACGAGCGGGACCTTCTGCGCGGCGACGCCCTCGTCGTCCCAGCCGAACGTGCCCATCCCGCCGGGCGCCGTCGCGTCGGCGACCAGGTCCACCAGGTCGCTGCCGTAGCGGAAGCCCTCGTCGAGCTTGTCGGTCGTGAGGAAGCTCGTCCCCGCGTAGCTGGCCTCGGTCCCGAACACCCGGTCGAGCTCGGTCGGGTGGCCGCAGCTCTCGTGGATCTGCATGTAGAGCTGGGTCGGGTCCAGGATCACGGTGAAGATCCCCGAGGGGCACTGCTCGGCGCTGAGCAACGCGACCGCCTCCTCGGCGAGCGGGCCGGCGCGACCGGCGAGATCGAGCCCGCGGACGTACTCGTAGCCGGCGCTCCGGAACGGCCCGCCGTCGGCGTCGGGATAGCTCCGCCGCTGGTGCTCGTCGCCCTCGATCGCGTTCGCCTCGACGCCGGCGCCGACATGCGTGAGCGTCTGCTCGGTCCAGCTGCCGTCGGTCGCGCCGAATGTCCGCGTCTCGCGCTGGGCGTCGTAGCGGGTCTCGGTGAACGCGACGCCCTTGACGGTTCGCGCGGCCTCGTCCGCGGCGAGCAGGTCGCCGATCTTCGTCTCGAGCGGGACGGCGAACGGGTCCTCCTCGATCGGCGTCTCGTACGTTCCGTGGGCCGGCGGCCGATCGTCGAGGACGACCCGGTCGCGAAGGGCGGTCGCGCTCGCTTTCGCGATCCGGACGGCGTCGCCGGCGACGCGATCGGCCTCGTCTGCGGTGAGCCGGCTGCTGCTCGCGAAGCCCCACGCTCCGTCGACGATGACGCGGACGCCGAAGCCCTCGCTCTCGCCGGACGCGACCCCCTCGACGCGGCCGCTCTTCACCGCGATGGATTCTTCACGGCGATGGACGACCCGCGTATCCGCGTACGAGGCGCCGAGATGGACGGCCGTATCGAGGGCTCGATCGGTGAGGTCACGCATTGGGGGGCCGAGCGTAACAGGGGAGGCGGCGACGCGAGGCTCGGGCGAACGCCCTATCCCGGGTTCCTCGGATCGACTCGGCCCCGAGGGTTGTCCCGGCCTGCGCCAGCGTCTCTCCGGCGAGCGCCGATCGTCGCTGCCGCTCAGAGGACCGGCGAGCCGGCCAGCGCCTGCCAGGTCAGATAGATCCCGAGCCCGAAGACCGCGACGCTGGCGACGAGCGGCGCCGCCGCGGCGAGCCTCCCGAGGCTCGACCGGCTGGGCATCCGATCGAGCCGAGCCCGCGCCGCGATCATCACCAGGCCGACGCCCGTCATCACGGCTGCCATCCCGATTCCGAATGCGATGACCAGGACGAGCCCGAACGCCGGCCGCCCCGCCGCGATCGAGCCGAACAGGATGATCAGCGCGGACGTCGACGGGATCAGGCCCCCCGCGAGCCCGAGGACGAACAGGCTCCGCCACGTCAGCGTTCGGCCCGCGGGCGGGAGATGGCTGTGGGGCACACCGCCGTGGTGATGGATGCCGGCGTGGTCGTCGCGGTGCGAGCGCGCGTGCTCGTGCTCGTGTTCGGGTTCGTGGCGGTGTTCGTGCGAGCCCGCAGCCGCGTGAACGTGCGCATGCGCGACGACCGCCGGCGCGGTCCGGCGGCGCACCTCGGCGACGAGCATCCACGCGCCGATGGCGACGATCGACCCGCCCGCGATCACCGGCGTCACCCGGTACACGATGTCGGGCGGCAGCGCGCTTCCGGCGCCGACGATCAGCAGCGCGAGCGCCAGGATCCCGAGCGTGTGCGACACCGCGACCGAGAGCCCCAGCCCGATCGCGTGGACGGC
>DASSMI010000073.1:0-11439 GCA_035688935.1 Candidatus Limnocylindrales bacterium
CGCTGACGCGTGTCGGAGCGACGGTGACGATCGCACGCGGACCGCGCGACTTCGCGGGCGCCGACGTCCTGGTCGTGCCGGGTGTCGGGGCGGCGGCGCCGGCGATGGACCGGCTCCGAGCACAGGACCTCGTCAGCCCGATCCGCGATTGGATCGCCGCGGATCGTCCGTTCCTCGGCATCTGCCTGGGACTCCAACTGCTCTTCGACGCCAGCGAGGAGGACGGCGCGGAGACCCTGGGCGTCATCGCGGGCCGCACCGTTCGGCTGGCCGGCGCGCCGACGCTCCCGCACATCGGCTGGAACCAGGTCGAGCGGACGCGCGAGCATCCGATCTTCGCCGGGATCGCACCCGGTGCCGACTTCTACTTCGTCCACTCGTACGCGGGCATGCCGGCGGAGACGTCCGGCGACCCGACGCTTGCCACGACGACGCACGGGGCCCCGTTCGTCAGCGCGGTCGCCCGCGGGAATCTCGTCGGCGTCCAGTTCCATCCCGAGCGGAGCGGCGACGACGGGCTCCGCCTGCTGGGCAACGTCGTGGCGATGGCGAAGGCGGTCAACGGTCGCGTGGCGGTTCCAGCCTGATGCTCCGCCGCCGGGTCATCCCCTGCCTCGACGTCGCGGCCGGCCGCGTCGTGAAGGGCACGCGCTTCGTCGATCTCGTCGACGAAGGCGATCCGCCCGAGCTCGCCGCCCGTTATGCCCGCGAGGGCGCCGACGAGCTCGTGTTCCTCGACATCACGGCCGCACCTGAAGGCCGCGGGACGCTCCTCGAGATCGTCGAGCGCACCGCACGCCGGGCGTTCATCCCGCTGACCGTCGGCGGCGGGGTGCGATCCGTCGACGAGATGCGCGACGTCCTCCGCGCCGGCGCCGACAAGGTGTCGCTCAACACGGCCGCGGTCGCGGACCCGAGCGTGATCGAGCGCTGCGCCCGGCGTTTCGGCTCGCAGGCCGTCGTCGTCGCGATCGACGCTCGGGCGCTCACCGGACGAGATGACGCGTGGGAGGTGCTCGTCAGGGGCGGCCGCGAGACCGCCGGACTCGACGCCGTGCGGTGGGCCGAGGACGCGGTCGCCCGGGGCGCCGGCGAGCTCCTCGTGACCTCGGTCGATCGCGATGGCACCCAGGCCGGCTACGACACGGCGCTCCTCCGTGCGATCACCGATCGTGTCGACGTCCCCGTGATCGCGTCCGGCGGCGCAGCGGGCCCGGACGACTTCGTCGCGGCCGTGCGCGAGGGCGGCGCCGATGCCGTCCTGGCCGCGTCCGTCTTCCATCGGCGGGTCCATTCGATCGGCGCGGTCAAGGCCGCGATGGCCGCCGCGGGGCTTCCCGTCCGGCTCGCCCGAGTCGCCGCATGACCGCGCCGGCCGCACCGCGACGGACCGCACCGCTCTGGGGACCCAACGGCCTGGCGCCGGCGATCGTCCAGGACGCGCGTGATGGACGCGTGCTCATGCTCGGCTGGATGGACGACGAGGCGTGGCGCGTCACGCAGGACACCGGCAAGGTCCACTTCCATTCGCGGACGCGCGATCGGCTCTGGCGGAAGGGCGAGAGCTCCGGGCACGAGCTGGTCGTCCGCGACATCGCGCTCGACTGCGACGCCGACGCGATCCTCGTCTCGGTCGATCCGATCGGGCCGACGTGTCACCGCGACACCCGGAGCTGCTTCGACGAGCCCGACGCGCGGATCGACCGGCCGCCACAGGGCTTCGCCTGGCTCGAGGAGCTGTGGGCGACGATCGCCGACCGCGCGGCATCGCGGCCGGACGGCTCGTATACGACGGCGCTGCTCGAGGCCGGCGTCGACGGCGTCGGCCGCAAGGTCACCGAGGAGGCGACCGAGGTCCTGATCGCGGCGCGCGATGACGCCGAGGCGGAGCGCCATGGCGCGGATCGGACGGCGACCGCCGAGGCGCTCGCCGGCGAGACCGCGGACCTGCTGTACCACGCCCTGGTGCTGCTCGCCGAGCGGGGCATGAGCCCTGCCGGCGCCATCGACGTCCTGCGCGACCGCCACGCGCGGTAGGGACCTAGCGGGCGCGCCGCCCCACGGCGAGCCGGCGCTTCCCGAAGCGGACGACCAGCCACTCCCCGGCGATCGGCGCCGGGACCGGGCCGTCAGCAGTGGCCGGGCGCTCGTCGTTGATCGTCAGGCCACCCTGCTGGAGCGCGCGACGGGCCTCGCCGGTCGATGCGAACAGCCCCGACGCGAGCGCCACCGCGATCGGGCCGCCGGCGATGTCCGCATCGGTGAACGTGAACCCGTCGACGCTCTCGTGGAGCGTGCCGAGGACGGCGGCGTCGCGGATCGGCTCCCGCGAGAACGCGGCCGCGCTCACGCGCTCGGCGTGCGCCGCCGCGTCGGCGCCGTGCGTCCGTGCCGTCACGTCGCGGGCGAGCGCACGCTGGGCCTCTCGCGCCTCGGGATGCGACGCCGTGGCGGCGTCGAGCGCCTCGATCTCGGAGCGATCCAGGAGCGTGAACCACCGCAGGTACGTGCCGGCGTCGCGGTCGTCGACGTTCAGCCAGTGCTGGTAGAACGCGAACGGGCTCGTGCGCGCGGCATCGAGCCAGACCGACGTGCCGTCCGCCGTCTTGCCGAACTTCGCGCCGGAGGGCGAGAGCAGGAGCCGGTACGCGAGCGCATGCGCCGGCGCCTCGTCGGCGCTCTCGGCGTCCCCGCTCAGGCCGGCCCGTCGCCGGATCAGCTCCAGGCCGGCGGTGATGTTGCCCCACTGGTCCGCGCCGCCCATCTGGAGCTCGACGCCCATCGTCCGGTAGAGGTGCTCGTAGTCCGTCGCCTGGATGAGCATGTAGCTGAACTCGGTGAACGACAGCCCGCGGTCGAGCCGCGTCTGGACCGAGTCCTTGGCGAGCATGTACGGGACCGTGAAGTGCTTCCCGACATCGCGGAGCCATTCGATCAGCCCGATCTCGGCGAGCCAGTCGAGGTTGTTCACGAGCACCGCGCCGCGCTCGCCGGCGGACGGCGTGAAGTCCAGGAACCGCTCCATCTGCGCCCGGATCGACGCGACGTTCGCCTCGAGCGTCTCGCGGTCGAGGAGGTTCCGCTCGGCGGACGTCCCGGACGGGTCGCCGATCATCCCCGTCCCCCCGCCGAGCAGCGCCACGGGCCGTCCGCCGTGCTGCTGGAACCGGAGGAGGCCCATGATCGGGACGAGATGGCCGATGTGGAGCGACGGCCCGGACGGGTCGAACCCGTTGTAGCCGGCGATCGTCCGGCCGGCCGTCAGACGCGCTGGAAGCCCGGGCGTCGTCGCGTGGAGGATGCCGCGCCACTCGAGCTCGTCGAGGAGGCCGCCGAGCGGTCGGACGCCGGTCGTGGAGGCGCCCGACGAGGCCGTCACAGGACGATCGGCCGAGTCGTCTCGACCGACCGACAGAGGGGGGCCACCACGGCCCCTATGCTATCGTGCGGCCCGTCATGCAGACCAGCCTCGCTCGGAGGCAGCGCCATCGGCGCGTTGCCCCCCGGGGGCGGCCTCGTGGATCCTCCGCCGTCCGGAGGGTCGCGATCGCGATCCCGATCATCCTCTTCTCGGTGTTCCTGTTCGTGGGGCTGGCCGGGCTCGTGGGCGTTGCCGCCGCCTACACCTACTACAGCCAGGGCCTGCCCGACCCCAAGGACACGCTGAACAACCTGACCTTCTCGCAGCAGACGGTCATCCTGGATCGGGCTGGGAAGGTCGAGCTGGCGAAGCTCGGCGAGTTCAAGCGCGAGATCGTCGCGTTCAAGGACATCCCGCCCGAGATGCTCGACGCCACGACCGCGATCGAGGACAAGGACTTCTGGTCGAACCCCGGGTTCGACGCCATCGGGTTCGTGTCCGCGACGCTCGACACGCTGACCGGTCATCCGCGCGGCGGCTCGACGATTACCCAGCAGCTCGTCCGGGCCCGACTCCTCCCGGAGAGCGCGTTCCAGGGGAGCCGCGAGGAGCGCAAGATCCGCGAGATCATCCAGTCGCTGCGGCTCACCGAGGCCTACCCGGGCGAGGCGGGCAAGCAGGAGATCATCACCGCCTACCTGAACCAGAACTTCTACGGCAACCAGTCGTACGGGATCAAGGCGGCGGCCCACACCTACTTCCGCAAGGACCTGTCCCAGCTGACGCTGGCCCAGGACGCGCTCCTCGCCGCGATCCCCCAGTCGCCCACGCGGTTCGACCTCGTGAAGAACGCCGAGGAGGACTGCGCGGTCACGGTGAAGACCGGCGACGACTGCCCGGACGGCAAGCTCCAGCTCGTGGTCCCGGCGACGAGCGAGATCGTCCAGCGCCGGAACTACGTCCTCGACCAGATGAAGACGCGCAGCCCGTTGTCCGGCTCGCGGCACACGGTCGACGAGTACGAAGCGGCCAAGGCCGAGCCGGTGATCCTCGCGCCGCAGCTGGGCTCGGCCTGGAAGGCGGCGCAGTTCGTGTGGCAGGTCCGCCAGCAGCTCGCGAACATCCTGTGCCCCGACAAGCCCATCGACGAGTGCAGCGACATCGACACCGGCGGCTACCGAGTCACCACGACGCTCGACTGGACGATGCAGACGAAGGTCGAGCGCTGGCTCTACGCGACCGCACGCGTGCCGAACACGACCAAGGACAGCTCGGTGGCGAGGAGCCAGCTCCAGAACCTGAAGATCCCGTCGCGCGACTGGGGCTGGATCACCAACCTCCGAGGCAAGAACCTGAACAACGGCGCGGCGGCCGTCATGGACTACCGAACGGGCCAGGTCCTCGCGTACGCCGGTTCGGCGAGCTACAACGCGAAGGGAACGAGGCGGTTCCAGCCGAAGTTCGACGTCCTGTCCGACGGCTGGCGCCAGCCCGGATCGTCGATCAAGCCGATCAACTACGCGATCGGGATCGAGGACAAGACGATGACCGCGGCGACGCTCTTCATGGACGTCACGACCGACTTCGGGAACAAGTTCGTCCCGACCCAGGCCGACGATCGCGAGCGGGGGCCCGTCCGGCTCCGCTCGGCGCTCCAGTTCTCGCTGAACATCCCATCGATCAAGGCGAGCCTGCTCAACGGCCTCGACCGCTTCTACCGGCGGGCGGAGGACTTCGGGATCCACTGGGTGCCCAAGTCGGTCCCGGTGAAGTCGATGGGGATCGGGACGATCGAGGTCCACCCGATCGACATGGTCAGCGCCTACGGCGCGATCGCCAACGGCGGCAAGCTCATGCCGCGGACGATGATCCTGAAGATCACCGACGCCGCCGGGAACCCGGTCTGGCCGGATGCGGGGACGAAGAAACCGAAGGCGTCGACGGTGATCAGCCCGCAGGCGGCCTACATCATCACGGACATCCTGGCCGGCAACACGCAGACGAAGACGAACCCGTTCTGGGGCGAGTGGGCGATCTACGACAAGAGCGTCCGCCGGCCCGCCGCCTACAAGACCGGCACGACGAACGACAACCGCGACGTCCACGCCTACGGCTTCCTGGCGCCGCCCAAGGACCCGAAGGCGGCCGGTCTCGTCGTCGGCGTCTGGATGGGCAACAGCGACAACTCACCCGACACCGACACGCTCTCGCTCGGGTCGTCGGCGCCGCTCTGGTCGCGGATCCTCACGGACGTCAGCCGGGGCCAGCCGATCGCCCAGTTCAAGCCGCCGAAGGGCCTCGTGACCGAGCAGATCGACGCGTTCACGGGCTACAGGCCCGGTCCGTACACGACGAAGCGGGTCAACGAGCTGTTCATCGCGGGAACACAACCCACCGAGACCGACGACTTCCATCGCTCGGTCGACATCGACTCTGCGAGCGGCCTGCTCTGGCAGGACGGCTGCGTCGGCCCGATGAAGACGATCGGCGTCCTCGACTACAGCCGGGTCGAGGCGAACGAGCCGACCTGGCAGAAGTACGACAACGGCTGGCTCAAGCGCGCGGCCCGCGGCCAGGGCGTGGGCGGCGGTCCGAAGGGCACCCGCACCTCGTACTTCTACGGCTCCGGGTTCTTCCCGTTCGGGATGTCGTGGGGCGGGAAGTTCGCGCCCACGAAGCTCTGCCCGCTCGCCCCGCCGCCGACCGAGCCACCCTGCGACAACCCGTTCGGCCTGTTCTGCCCGCCGCCGTCCGGCGAGCCCACCCCGACGCCACCCGGCGGGCCGCCCGGCAAGTCGCCGAAGCCGTAATCGTCGCCGTGCGGACGGCCGCCGGCGCGGGCGCTACAGCGAGACGATCGTCGCCCCGTCGCCGCCTTCTCCGCGCTCGCCCGGCCGGGTCTTCGTGACGAGCGGATGGCCGCCGGCTCGCGTCCGGACCGCGTCGCGCAGCGCCCCCGTGCCGAGGCCGTGGATGATCGTCACCTGCCCGAGCCCCGCCAGCCCGGCGTCGTCCAGGTAGCGGTCGAGGGCCTCGAGCGCCTCCTCCACGCGGGCTCCGCGGAGATCGAGCGACGACGCGACCGTCCGCGCCCGCCCGAGCTGGAGCGTCCCGATCCCACTCCCCCCGTCGGGCCGCCCCGATCGCCGGATCCGGGCGTTCGCACCGATCGTCCGGTCGTGGTCCTCGCGCGGCGCGGCCGCGACCAGCTCGAGATCGTCGGTCGGCACCGAGATCCGCATCCCGTTCGACTCGAGCGTCGCCCGGGTCCCGTTCTTCTCGAGCGCGGCGATCCGGCCCTCCCAGCCACCGGATCGGCTCCGCGCCGCCTCGCCCAGCCGCCACTCGTGCGGCACCGGCGGCGGCTCGGGCTCCGGCTCGGTCTCCTCGGGCAGCCTCGAGAGCTGCGCTTCGGCGCGCGCCACGGCGGCATCGAGCGACGGCGCGGTCACCGTCTCGCGCTCGAGCGCCCGGCGCGTCGCCTGGACCTCGTCGCGGAGTCCCTCGACGAGCTTCTCCGCCTCGGCCCGCGCGGCCCGGACCGCCTCGTCCCGCTCCCGGCGTGCCCGGCGCCGCTCGTCGTCGGCGATCCGGAGCGCGGCGGCCGCCCGCTCCTCGGCCGCCCGTGCTCGATCGAGCGCTTCGCTCGTCTCGCCCTCGGTCTCGCGGATCCGCGCGAGCGTCTCCTCGAACGCACGCTGGTTCTCGGACAGCCGGGATCGCGCGTCGGCGACGATGCCCGGATCGAGCCCCAGCCGCTCGGCGATCGCGAATGCCTGGCTGCCCCCGGGGAGGCCGATCGTCAGGCGGTACGTCGGGGACAGCGTCTCCAGATCGAACTCGACCGACGCGTTCCGAGCGCCCTCGGTCGTGTGGGCGTACGCCTTGAGCTCGGCGTAGTGGGTCGTCGCCGCGACGAGCGCGCCGGCCCGGATGAAGTGGTCGAGGAGGGCTTGCGCGAGCGCCGAGCCCTCGGTCGGATCGGTCCCGGCGCCGAGCTCGTCGAGGAGGACCAGCGTCCCGGGCCCGGCCGCCTCGACGATCCGGGTGATCGATCGGAGGTGGCCGGAGAACGTCGACAGGCTCTGGGCGATCGACTGCTCGTCGCCGATGTCGGCGAAGACATCCCGGAAGATCGGGAGGCGCGAGCCCGCGGCCGCCGGGACATGGAGGCCGGCCTGGTGCATGATCGACAGCAGCCCGAGCGTCCGGAGGGTGACGGTCTTGCCACCCGTGTTCGGGCCGGTGACGACGAGCGCCGTGTAGCCGTCGCCCAGCCGGATGTCGATCGGGATCACGCGGCCCGTCAGCCCGGGATGCCGGGCGCTCAGGAGCACGACGTCGGGGCGTGCCGCCGTCTCCGCGCGGACGCCGTCGAGGTCCGCGGCGAGGCCGGCCTTGGCTGCCCAGAGGTCGAAGCGCGCCAGCGCACCGAGCGTCTCGCGCAGGTCCGCCGCGTTCGCGGCGACGAGCGCGGACAGCTCGTCGAGGATCCGCTCGATCTCCTCCTGCTCGGCGACCTGCGCCTCGCGCCAGGCATTGCCCAGCTCCACGGCGACGAGCGGCTCGATGAAGAGCGTGGCGCCGCTCCCCGACGAGTCGTGGACGATCCCCTTGACGCGCGAGCGGGCCTCGGCCTTGACCGGGACGACGTAGCGTCCGTTCCGAAGGGTCACGATCGGGTCCTGGAGCGCGCCGCCCAGCTCCGAGCCGACGAGTGCATCCAGCCGCCGGCGGAGCCGGTCGTACGCGACGCGGACGGCGGCCCGCAGCCCGCCGAGCCGCGGCGACGCGGTGTCGAGGAGCTCGCCCGAGGGGTCGAAGCTCCTCGCGAGGGTCGAGCGGATCGCCGGCAGTGGATGGAGCTCGCGCGCAAGCGCGTGCAGGAGCGTCCGGCGGTCGTCCGCGAGCGCGGTCTGCAGCCGCGCCGTCGCGTCGAGGGTGTCGGCGAGCTCGAGGAACTGCTGCGGGTCGAGGCGACCGAGCCGCGCCGCCCGTTCGATCGCCGGGCCGATGTCGTGCGCCGCACCGACGCCGACGCCGGGCCGCTCGCTCAGGAGATCGCGCGTCTGGTCGGTCTCGTCGAGCGTCCGCGCGACGATCACCGGGTCGCTCGATGGCAGGAGCGCCTCGGCGAGCCGGCGCGACGGCGGGAACGAGGTCTTGTCCGCGAGCCGCTCACGGACGAGCGGGAACTCGAGGAGCGCGATCGATCGGGTGTCCATGGCCCCGCTCAGCGCGTGACGGCCGGTCGCGACACCGACGGGTCGCCCGCGACGGCGAACCGCCACGGAACGGTGGCCCAGCGATCGCCGGCGTAGCCGACGCCCACGCGCGGACCGCGCACGACGTCCGGCGTCGCCTCGTCCGGTGGCGGCGGCTCGAGGTGGACGGGCGACCCGGGATCGAGCAGGTCGGCGCCGGTCAAGGTCCGGTCGAGGTCGAACGCGGCGCAGACGAGGCCTGGGCCCGACGCGAGCCGGTGGACCGGCGCCGGCTCCCGCGCCGGCGGCCCGGCCGTGCCCGCGCGGCGCGAGCGCGTCCGGAGCCGCCGCTCCCGCGCGTCGCGCATCGCGGCGACGCCGTCGAGGGGATCGACCGCGCGGACCAGGAGGGCCGCAGGCGATCCCTCGGGTTCGGTGACGATGTTCAGGCAGTCGTGCATCCCGTAGACAAGGTACACGTAGGCGCGTCCGGGAGGCCCGTACATGACCCGGTTGCGATCCGTCCGTCCGAACCGGGCGTGACTCGCCCGGTCGTGCTCCCCGATGTACGCCTCGAGCTCGACGATCCGTCCGACGCGCGCGGTCCCGTCGGCGTCGACGCGGACGAGCCGCCAGCCGAGCAGGCGCTCCGCGATCTCGAGCGTGGGCCGCGCGAAGAGGTCCCGGGCCGTCGACGCGCCGTTCACCGGCGCCGGCGCGCCCGCGGCGCGGTCAGCTGACGTTGACGGAGACGTAGATCGCGCGGATGTCGGTCGGGATGAGCAGCCCGAAGATCGTCACGAAGCCCGGGATCAGCCGGGTTCGGAACAGGTCGCCGACGACCGAATCGGTGGCCGTCATGTTGTACAGGTCCCGGATCCAGCCGAACTCGTTGTCGGACTTCGGGATCGCGGGATCGTGGAAGAACGAGTCGAGGATGATGATCACGAAGCCCACGAACAGGAACGCCTGGACGACGCCCAGGATCCCGCCGATGATCTCGTCGACGAACGTGTTCTTCTGGAACAGCGCCTGCTTGTGATAGAAGCCCTGGATGATCGCCGTGAACGCGATCGTCGCGGCGACGAACACGATCCCGAAGCCGAGCATGACCGCGTACTCGTCCGGGAAGTCGTTCCAGTTCTGGGCGAGGTAGCCGCCGAACGGACCGCGCAGGTTCGCCGCGAACAGGAACGAGAACAGCATCGACGCGATCCCGAGGACCCGCCGGATCGTTCCCTGGGCGAACCCGAGGACGAACATCCCGAACACGAACAGGATGAACAGCAGGTCGAACCGGTTGATCGAGCCCAGGACTTCCCCGATGTTCACGGACGCTCCTCAGAACGGGATCCCCCGGCCGATCACGCTGGGTGAGGGGCCGCCGGAAGGGTAGCAAGGTCGAATCCGGGCGGGCAACAGGACTCAGGTCCTGATTCGGCCGCCGATCTGCCGGACCGCGTCCGTGATCGCCCCGATCGAGGATTCGAGCTCGGCCTCGGTCAGCGTCCGGTCGTCGGCCTGGAACACGAGCCGCCACGCGAGGCTCTTCTCGTCCGCCGCGAGCGGCGTGCCGCGATAGATGTCGAACAGCGCGACCGATCGCAGCTCGCCGCCGCCCGCGGCCCGGATCGCGTCGCGGACGGTCGCGGCGGGGACCGTCTCGGCCACGACGATCGCGAGATCCCGCTCGGATGCCGGGTGGCGTGATGGCGCGCTCGCTCGGACGTCGCTCAGGCGCCCTTGGGCGAGGCCGCTGATCTCCACCTCCGCGATGACGACGCGGGCTCCGCGGATCTCGGCCTCCTCCGCGACGGCCGGATGGAGCTCCCCCACCATGCCGCTCAGGACCGTCTCACCCCGCCGCCGGGCCACGACCCGTGCAGCCCGACCCGGGTGCAGCAGCGGCTCGCCTCCTTCGGCCCGGTATTCCGGCTCATCGAACCCGAGCCGGCGAGCCACCAGCTCGATCACGCCTTTCGCGTCGTCCAGGTCCGCGGCTCGGCGAGGCCGGTTCCAGGACGGCGGCTCGAGGGCACCGGTGAGCGCGATCGCGAGTCGCGTCCACTCGTGCGTGACACCGCCGTCGTGCCCGTAGCCCTGGCCGATCTCGAAGACGGCAACGTCCGCGCGGCCGTGGCGGAGGTTCGCGGAGACGATCTCGACGAGACTGCTGGCGACCGACCGGCGGAGAACCGAGTGATCCGCCGAGAGCGGGTTCGTCACCGTGATCGGCCGGCCGACCGCCGGCGTGCCGCCGGCGACGATCGGCAGCTCGACCGTCCAGTCGAAGCGTTCGGCGAGGCGCGGTGAGACCAGGGCATGGCTCACGGTCTCCGTGAGGCCGGCGCCCGCGAGCGCCTCGCGGACGGCGTCGCGGACCTCGAGCGGCGACGGCCGGAACGCCGGCATCGCGGTGTCGGGCAGGGTCGGCGGGATCTCCTCGTAGCCGACGATCCGGGCGATCTCCTCGGTCACGTCGGCCTCGATCGCGATGTCCCGCCGCCAGGTGGGGACGATCGCGACGATCGCGTCGTCGGCGGCCGCATCGACGGTGAGCGGCTGCGGCGCGCCCGCGATGGCGATCGTCGAGTCCGCGTTCCGCCCCGTGGCGGCCGGCTCGGTCGCGACGCCGACCCGCTGGAGCGTCGCGCGCTGGGTCGCGACGTCGAGGTCCGTCCCGAGGAGCCGGTTGACCCGAGCCGGCCGGAACGGGACGCGTCCCTCGGCGGGCTCGGACGGGTTCGTGTCGACGCGACCGCTCGCCACCGAGCCCCCTGCCCACTCCGCGATCAGGCGTGCCGCACGATCGGCCCCGATCCGCGCGAGCCGCGTCTCCTGGCCCTTCTCGAAGCGGAGGCTCGCCTCCGAGCG
>DASSMI010000074.1:0-7953 GCA_035688935.1 Candidatus Limnocylindrales bacterium
CGAGGCGCTCGCCGTGCCGACCGCCGAGGCCGCCCTCCTCGCCCTGCGCCAGCAGCAGATCCTCGCCGAGGAGACGGGCGTCGCCAACACGATCGATCCCCTGGGCGGATCGTGGTTCGTCGAGGCGCTGACGAACGAGACCGAGCGGGAGGTCTGGAGGTACCTGGACGAGATCGACCGGCGCGGCGGGATGGTCGCGGCGATCGCGGAGGGCTATCCGCAGCACGAGATCGCGGATGCGGCCTATCGCTTCCAGCGCGAGTTCGACGCGGGCGAGCGGCGGATCGTCGGGGTGAACGCCTACGTCGACGACGCCGAGGACACCCCGATCCCCGTCCTGTCGGTGCCGCCGGGATCGTTCGAGGGCCAGCTCGCGCGGCTGGAGCGGACGCGGCGCGATCGAGACGCCTCCGAGGTCGAGAGCGCCCTCGCCGGGCTTCGCGACGCGGCGTCGCGGCCGGGGACCAGCGAGACGAACCTGATGCCGCACTTCATCCGGTGCGCCGCCGCCTACGCGACGCTCGGCGAGCAGTGCGGCGTCCTGCGCGGCGTCTTCGGGGAGTACCGGGAACCGGTCCTCGTCTGAGGAGCGGCCCCCGCTACGATCGGCCGATGTACACCGATGCCCTGTCGTTCCTCGAGGACGAGCGCGACGCCTGGCGCCCATTCGAGGCGCTGAGCCAGCTCTCGGACGACGAGCTCGCGCGGCCCGTGGAGGCCGCCCATGGCTGGTCCGGCCGCGACCTCATGGGTCACCTCGTCCATTGGCAGATCCTCGCGCTCGACGTCGCGAAGGAGCTCGCGGTCGGGGAGCACTCCGCGAAGAAGGTCGCGGCCGACGAGGACTTCGAGCTCCGCGGTGACGTCGCGGTGAATGCCGAGGTCGACGCGCTCTGGCGGGCGAAGCCGATCGGCGAGGTGCGCGAGGCGTTCGCGAGCACGGCCGGCGAGCTGCGCGGGTTCCTCACGGTCGTGCCCGAGACGCGCTGGGTGAAGGACGCGGACATGCAGAGGTTCTTCTTCGAGGAGACCATCGAGCACTACGACGACCACGCCGCCGACCTCCGGGCGATCCTCGACGCTTCCGGGATCGGATGACCGACGAGCCCGAGGAGGACGTCGGCCTCACGGACGTCCTCCATTCGGCCGCGGAGGACCTGGCGGGGATCCAGTCGCGGACGTTCGACGGCGTGATCACGTGGTCCATCGGTGACCTCGCCTTCGCCACGCTCGCCGGCGATCGGGCCGAGTTCCGGCTCGATCCGCTCGTCGCGCGGGCCGCGCTCCGAACGCCCGACACCGCGGCGTCGCCGCGCGGCCCGGACTGGGTCGCGTTCGCCCCATCCGTCCTCGACGAGGGCGCCGTGGATCGCGCGGAGGCGTGGTTCCTGAGCGCCCACCGGCGGGCGACGCGCTCGCCATAGCCTCGACCCGCGCCCGGCGACGAGCTTGCTGACCCCGCGTCCCGGGCGGCTGGCGGAGCCGCACCCGCGCGGAATCGAAACGCCGCCCGGTCGCCCGGGCGGCGCGATCGGCTGAGGCGGAGCTCAGGCCTCGGCGGAGGAGGTCTCCGGGGCGAACTGCTGGAGCCCGAAGGCCGCCTCGATCATCTCCATCGGCATCGCGCCGGCCCGGCCCATGGGCTGCTTGCCGGGCTGGAAGAAGGCGATCGTGGGGATGCTCATGATGTTGAACGCCTGCGAGATCCGGGGGTTCGCGTCGACGTCGACCTTGACGACATCCACGGCGCCCTCGTACTTCTGGGCGATCTTCTCCATCTCGGGAGCGACCATCTTGCAGGGCCCGCACCAGACGGCCCAGAAGTCGACGACGACGGGCTTCTCGTTCTTGAGAACCAGCTGCTCGAACGTCTCGTCGGTCGCGTGCTGGATGGCCATGGAGTGGGTTCCTTTCTTCCCGCGGATGGCACGGGTGCTTCGTTCAGTCGCACGCCCGCCTTGGGGCGACGGTGGCGTCAGGCGCCCTGACCGGCGAGGCTCTGGATGAGGCGATACGCCTCGAGGACGCGCGAGTCCGCGAGGCGGTAGAGGACCGTGGACCCGTCACGTCGGCTCTGGACGAGCCCGGCGCTTCGCAGGACCGCGAGATGCTGGCTCATGTTCGGGACCTGGCAGCCGACCCGGGTCGACAGGTCGCCCACGGACATCTCGCCGGTGGCGAGCGACTCGAGGACGCACAGGCGCTTGGGGTCGGCGAGCGCCCGGCCGACAGCGGCATAGCGCTGCCGATCGAACTCGCTCGAGGTCGTGGCCGCAGGGGCCGTGTCCAACATCGCGTCCATCATGTCATTGCTTGCGCAAATTCGCAAGTATCGGTTTCGCTGCCGGCAGGTGCGGCTGCGCCGCGCCGCGCCATACTCCCGAGCGTGACGACCTCGACGCTCGTCGGCCTCGACGACATCCTCGCTGCCCGGGATCGCATCGCCGGACGGGTCCACCGGACGCCGCTGCTCTCGTCGGCGACCGGGGCGCGATTCGTCGTCGCCGCTGGCGGGCCACGGCTCGCCGACGACCGGCTGTACGTGAAGGCCGAGCATCTCCAGAAGACGGGCTCGTTCAAGGCGCGCGGGATGACGAACCGGATCGCCACGCTGGATCCCGATCAGCGTGCCCGCGGCGCGATCACCCTGTCCGCGGGGAACGCGGGTCAGGCGTACGCGTGGGCAGGCCGCGAGGCGGGCGTGCCGGTCACGGTCGTCATGCCGGCAGCGGCGAACCCCACGAAGGTCGCGGCCTGCCGGGGGTACGGGGCAGAGGTCGCGCTCGAGGGCGAGCATGTCGGCGAGGCGCTCCTCGCCCTGGAGCGGATCCGCGACGAGAGGGGGCTGACGTACGTCCATCCGTTCGACGACGCCGCCGTCATCGCCGGCCACGGCAGCGCCGGTCTCGAGCTCGTCGAGGATCTGCCCGACGTCGACGTCGTCGTCGTCGGGATCGGAGGCGGCGGGCTCATCTCGGGGATCGCCGCGGCCGTGAAGGAGCAGCGGCCAAGCGTCCGCGTCTACGGCGTGGAACCGCGGGACGCGGCGGCCATGACCGAGGCGTTCGCGGCCGGAGCGCCGGTGACGATCGCGCCGCGGACGGTCGCGGACGGGCTTGCCGCGCCGTTTGCGGGCGAGCTCACCCTGCCGATGTGCCGGCGCTACCTCGACGAGATCGTCCTCCTGGACGACGCCGAGATCCTCAGCGGCGTGCGCTTCGCGATGGAGCGGCTGAAGCAGGCGCTCGAGCCGGCCGGCGCCGCAGCCCTCGCGGCCGTCCTCCACGGTCGGATCCCGATCCGCGACGGAGAGCGGGTGGCGGTCGTCGCGTCGGGCGGGAACCTGGATCTCGCGCGTGCCGGCGAGCTCCTCGCGGCGGCCGCCCCGCTGCCCGGCGCCGGCGCGTGACGGAGGCGGACGCGCCCGGCGACCGGCCCGAGGTTGACGCTCCGACGCCCGCGCCACCAGCCCCGGAACCAGCCGCGGACGAGCCATCCGTCGCCGGGCCCGTCGGGGCACGGGACATCCTCTGGCGAGGCCTGGATCTCAATCTCGCCGCGTCGCGCGACGTCCGGGAGGCATCGATCCTCGTCGGCCTCCTGAGCCTCGCCGCGGGCGGTCCGGTCGCGGCGGTGCTCCTCGCATTCTCCAACCGGGTCGTCGACGCGAACGCCCGGCTCGACGTCGAGGCGGCGATCGCCCTGCAGGGGCTGCGCGGCCTGATGGTCCTCGTCCTGATCATCGGGCTCGGCGCGATCGTCGCCCTGTCGATCGACAGCCAGCTCCTCGCGGTCGACGTGATCGCCCGGCGCGCGACCGGCCGCCCGTTCGACCTGCGGTCATCGCTCGAGATCGCGCGGATCCGGTTCTGGCGTCTCGCCCGGGCGAACGTCCTCATCGGGGTGATCCTGTTCCTGCCGCGCTGGGCCTTCGAGCAGGTCGTCGCGCCCGGCGGCGTCGTGCGCGAGTCGCAGTTCGTCGTCCTGACGATCGTCGGGATCATCCTCTCGATCCCCTTCGCCTATGTCGCGACGTGGATCGTGCTCGGTCAGGTCGGCGCCCGCGAATCGGTGCGCCGGTCGTGGCGGCTGGCCCGGACGCGGCCGTCGCTGGCGGTCGTGATCGCGATCGTGAACACGCTCTTCCAGACGGTCGCCCTGTTCGCCCTGGGCTCGGCCGGCGACGTCCTCTTCCGGATCGTCGACGCACTGGGCCTAGCGAACGGGACCGGGCTGGGCCTGGCGCCCCTCGCGGTCGCGATCGGTCTGGGCATCGCCGCAGCCGGCTCGCTCGTGATGACGATCGCGGCGCTCACGGCCGGCCCGGGTGTCGTGGCGTTCCTCCGCGTGACCGGCGACGCGAGCGGGCTGGACGCCCTGCGCGACCCGGACAACCCGTTCGCGACACGGCGGATCGAGCCGCTCGTCTCGCGCTCGATGAAGATCGCGCTCGTCGCGGAGCTCATCCTGTCCGTCCTGGCGATCGCCCAGCTCGTCTGAGGTCGGACAGGCCGGCGGCGGTCGTCAGACGCCGAGCTCGTCGAGTCGGTCGTCGTCGATCCCCAGGTGGTGGGCCAGCTCGTGGATGACCGTGATCCGGACCTCTTCGGCCAGGTCGAGCGGGTCGGCGAAGTCCTCCTCGAGCGGCAGGCGGAAGAGCGTGATCCGGTTCGGGGCCGGACCCCAATCGGCCGCGTATTCCGTCCGGGGGACGCCCTCGTACAGGCCGTAGAGGTCCTCGCCGGGCCGCAGTCCGTTGTCCGTCCGCTGCTGCGGCGAGAGGTCGTCGTCGATGACGATCGCGACCTCGTCGAGGGCGGCACGGAACGGGTCCGGGATTCCGGCGAGGGCGCGTTCGACGAGCTCCTCGAACGGCACGTGGCCCCCGCTCGGGCGTCGAGGGGCGGTCCGCGACCCGCGGCGGTGCTTCGGCATGGCGGCCTATCGTAGCGATCGTGCCGCCGCCTCAACCGCCCGACCCGACCGATCCGCCGGGCTTCGTCGTCCTCGTCGAGCCCGGCGATCGGATCCACTTCCAGGACTGGGGCGGACGCGGCGAGCCGGGCGTCGTCCTCGTCCACGGGCTCGCGGCGAGCAGCTGGACGTGGGCGCCGGTCGCGCGCCGGCTGACCGCCGCACGGCACACCGTCGCGCTCGATCTCCGGGGTCATGGCCTGTCGGACGCTCCGACGGAGCCGGGTGCCTACGACCTGGACGTGCTCGGATCCGACGTCGTCGCGGTCGCGGAGGGCTCCGGCCTCCTCACGGAAGGCGAGGCGGTCGTCGTCGCGGGCCACGGCTTCGGCGCGATCGTCGCCGCCGAGGCGGCGGGGCAGCTCGGCGACCGATGCGCCCGGCTCGTGCTCGTCGACGGCGGCCTCGATCGGCTCGAGGACGCGACCGGTCTCGATGCCGACGAGTTCCTCCGGGGCCTCGATGAGCCGCCCGAGGTGATGGCATCGATGGCGGGCTACCTCGCCGACCGGCGGAGCTGGGATCCGGGATCCTGGGATCCCGATCAGGAGCGTGCCGCGCGGGCCGTCGTCGTCGAGACGCCGGCGGGACGGCTCGTGTCGGCGACCCGCCCGCATGCGCTCGAGGCCGCGGTCCGGGCGATGTTCGGGTACGACCCCGCCGATGCTCTGGGACGCGTCGCCGCGCCGATCGTCGCAGTCCGGCGGATCACTCCGGGCGACGAGACGGCGACGCTCGCGGGGGCGGCCGCGCCGCCCGGCATCGACGTCGTCGAGGTCGCCGCGCCGGGGCACAACCTGCCCCGGTATCGCCCCGACGACGTCACGGCGGCGATCCTCGGTCGGTAGGCTTCGCGGGACGCCGGCGCGGAGGTCGCCGCGCGGAGGTGGAGGATCGTCCGCGATGCGCGTCGTCTACAGCCCGCTGCACCTGGCCCACGACGTCGTCACCGAGACCGTCATGGGCGCCGTCATCCCGGCGAACGAGGTCGCGGAGCGAGCCGAGCGGATCCGGGCGGCGCTCGAGGCGGACGGTGGGTTCACGGTCATGCCCCCGACCGAGCACGGGACCGAGCCGATCCTGGCGGTGCACGACCCGGGCCTCGTGCGGTTCATCGACGAGGCATGGCGCGAGGCGCGCGCCGCGAACATCGGCCGGCCGAACCTCATCGCCGACACCTATCCGACGTTCCGGATGTTCGAGGGCATGAGCCCCGAGTTCGTGGCGTCGCGGGCCGAGCCGCGCCACCCGGGCGGCCGGGCCGGCTGGTGGGGTCTCGACACCGCGAACCCGCTCGTGGCCGGGACGGCCGTGGCCGCAGCCGCCGCAGTCGACGTCGCGCTTACGACCGTGGACGTCGTGCTCGGCGGCGAGGCGGTCGCGTACGGCCTGTGCCGGCCGCCCGGCCACCATGCCGCGCGCTCGATGGCCGGCGGGTACTGCTTCTTGAACAACGCCGCGATAGCGGCCGAGGCGATCGTCCGGTCGACCGGCGGGCGCGTCGCGATCCTCGACGTCGACTACCACCACGGCAACGGGACGCAGCAGATCTTCTGGCGCCGGGGCGACGTCCTGTACGTCTCGCTCCACGCGGATCCGGAGCGGCAGTACCCCTTCTTCCTGGGCCGGGCGGACGAGGTCGGCGAGGGGGAGGGAAGGGGTGCGAACCTCAACGTCCCGCTTCCCGCGGGCACGGACGACGGCGCGTACCTCGCGGCTCTGGATCGCGGATTCGAGGCGATCGCTGCGACGCCGGGCGACGTCATCGTCGTCTCGCTCGGGTTCGACACGTACGGCCACGACCCGATCGGCGACTTCGCGCTGACGACCGCGGTCTACCACGAGTGCGGACGGCGGACGGCGGCGCTGGGCCGGAAGCTCGTGATCCTTCAGGAGGGCGGGTACCACCGGCCGTCGCTCGGCGCGAACGCGCGCGCGTGGCTGCGGGGGGCCGAGGGGCGACCGTACGAGCCGCTGCCGGCGTCGGGATTCGGCGAGGGCGGCTCGGACCGCTGAGGCCCGCTCGCGAACCGCGCTCGCGGATCCGCGCGTACCATCCCGCACGATGACCTCAAGCACGAACCTCCCGCCCCACGTCCGCGCGATCGTCGACGAGATCGAGACCGAGATCGGCGAGGAGCCGCGCGGCGCCGAGGTCCTGATCGAGGGCGTCGGCGCGCATGCCGGCAACGGCAAGGTCGAGGCGGCCGTCCACCAGATCCTCACGGAGATCGGCGAGGACCCCGCACGCCAGGGGCTGCAGGGGACTCCGGAGCGCGTCCATCGCATGTACACGGAGCTGACGGCCGGCTACCACGTCGACCCGGAGCGGCTGATCAACGGCGCGATCTTCGACGTCCGCTACAGCGAGATGGTCGTCGTGAAGGACATCCCGTTCTACTCGCTGTGCGAGCACCATCTCCTGCCGTTCTTCGGGACGGCGGCCGTCGCCTACATCCCCCGCGGCCGGGTCATCGGGCTGTCCAAGATCCCGCGCGTCGTCGAGATGTACGCGCGGCGGCTCCAGGTCCAGGAGCGCCTGACCCAGCAGATCGCGGACTTCCTCGACGAGCACCTGGCGCCGCAGGGCGTGGGCGTCGTCATCGAGGCGACCCATCTCTGCGCCGTGATGCGCGGGATCCGCAAGCCCGGCACGATCATGACCACGGCCGCGGTCCTCGGGCTCTTCCGGAGCCGGGACCGGACGCGAGCCGAGTTCTACAGCCACCTCGAGCGGCGGACGCCCACGCAGTAGCGGAACGCCGCTTCGGGGAGCGCCGAGGTCGCCGGCGCCGGACACAGGGGGAGCCGATGAACCTCGCGACCGAGCAGCCCAGCGTCAAGCAGACCATTGCCCGCGTCGACGCGGGCTGGAACGAGTTCATCCACGCGGTCCTGGCGTTGCCCGCGCAGCAGCTCGAGCAGAAGCTCGGCGAGCACGCCTGGACGCGGAAGCAGATGCTCGCCCACGTGGCCGTG
>DASSMI010000075.1:0-6642 GCA_035688935.1 Candidatus Limnocylindrales bacterium
CGGCGCGACGAACAGCTGGTACGAGATCGGCGCGCCGCCGGGTCCATTGACCTGTCCGACCAGGGCGCCGAGCCCGAACCCGATCGAGCCGAGGTAGAAGAGCGGCTCGAAGAAGCCCGACAGGATGACGATCCAGCCGTGCCGGTAGACGTAGATGTTCCGCTCGACCAGGTGCCGCGCCCGGCGGCTGCCGAGCGTGAACAACCCGGTGAGCGGGAACGCCGTGCTCGTCATCCGCGGACGAGCCTCGCCTCGACCGTCCGGTTCGCCCACCGCACCCCCAGGACGAAGATCGCGCTGAGGACGGCGACGTGGACGAGGGCCAGCCCGGGATTCGATCCGATCGTCCCGAGCGCGAGCCCGCGGCTCAGCTCCACGCCGTGCCAGAGCGGCGACAGCCAGGCGATCGGCTGGATCGCGGCCGGCAGGTTCGAGATCGGGAAGAACGTGCCCGAGAACAGGAAGAGCGGCGTGATCCCCCACCGGAAGACCGCGTTGAACTTCTCGGGCGTCCGTTGCGTCGCCGAGAACGCGGCGATCGGGGACGCGAACGCCAGCCCGGTCAGGACGGCGGCCGGGATCGCAAGGACGATGAGCGGCGACGCGGCGGCGCCGAAGACCACCATCACGATCGTGAACACGGTCGCGATCATCGCCAGCCGGAACGCGATCCAGACGAGGTTGCCGAGGACGATCGCGGCAGGCGTGATCGGCGTCGCATACATCGCGTGGAACGTCTTCTGCCAGGTGAGTCCGCCCATGATCGGGAACGTCGCCTCGAAGGCCGCGGACTGCATCGTGGTCGCGGCGAGGAGCCCCGGGGCGAGGAACTGCAGGTAGGTCAGGCCGCCGAGCGCCTGGGTCGCGGTCCCCGAGCGGTCCACGTAGGTGCCCAGCCCCACGCCCATCGCGAGGAGGAACAGGACCGGGTTGAGGAAGGACGTGAAGATCGACGCGCGGAACGTCCGCCGGTACTGCATCGCCCGCGTCTCGACGACCCGGGCCATCACGGTCATCGCCGCTACTCGATGAGCGACCGGCCGGTCAGCCGGAGGAAGACGTCCTCCAGGCTCGACCGGCGGACGAGGACCGTCTCGGGCTCGAGACCGCGACGATGCGCGGCCTCCACGGCCGCCTCGCCGTCGTCGGCGTAGAGCAGGACCCGGTCCGGAAGGAGCTCGACGCGCTCGGCCAGGCCGTCGAGCTGCCCGTCGAGCGTCTCCTGGACGCCGGCCGGGAACCGCAGCTCGGTGACCTCGCGCGTGGAGTAGCGGGCGATGAGGTCGCGCGGCGAGCCCTCGGCGACGATCCGTGCCTTGTCCATGACGACGAGCCGGTCGCAGAGCTGCTCGGCCTCGTCCATGTAGTGCGTCGTCAGGACGAGCGTGACGCCGCGCTGCTTGAGGCGGTACAGGCGATCCCAGAGGAGATGCCGGGCCTGCGGATCGAGGCCGGTCGTGGGCTCGTCGAGCAGCAGGAGATCCGGCTCGTTGATCAGGGCGCGGGCGATCGTCAGCCGGCGCTTCATCCCGCCGGACAGCGGCTCGACCTGGTCGTTGGCGCGCTCGGTCAGCTGGGCGAACTCGAGGAGCTCGTCGGCGCGCCGGCCGCACTCGGCCCGCGAGAGCCCGAAGTAGCGGCCGTAGATCACGAGGTTCTCGCGGACGGTGAGCTCGGTGTCGAGCGTGTCCTGCTGGGGCACGACGCCGATCCGGCTCCGGATCCGCGGACCGTCGCTGCCGGGGTCGCGGCCGAGGACCTCGAGGACGCCCGCGGACACCGGCGAGACGCACCCGATCATCCGCATCGTCGAGGTCTTCCCCGCGCCGTTCGGCCCGAGGAACCCGAACGACTCGCCGGGGGCGACGTCGAAATCGATCGCGTCGACCGCAGTGAACGAGCCGAACCGCTTCGTCAGCCCGCGGGCACGGATCAGCGAGGAATCGGAGGCAGGGGCACGGTCGGTCATGGGGTCGAGATGGTACCCGACGGTCCTGTCAGGAGCTGTCAGGTCCACGGGCCGCCGCACGTCCATTCGTCGAGGCGCCGGGGCGGCGCCGGGCGGTCGAGCCTCAGGCCGGCTCGAGGCGCGCGTCGAGACTCGCCGAGCGCCCGACCGGGGCCTCCGGCAGCAGCTCGAGGTGCGCGATCCGGTAGCCGGCGAGTCGACGGCTGTTGCGCGTCGCGAACGGGTGCCGCGTGTCGCCGCCCGTCGCCGACTCGATCGCCGCCCAGCCGGTCCAGGTCGACACGCTCACGAACGTCTCGTCGCGGTCGCGCCCGAGGACGAACGACACGAGGCCGTCGTTGATCCGGGCGTCGGCGGCCATCCCGGCTCGGGCCTCGTCGATGTAGTCGTCCAGCTCGCCCGGTCGGGCGGTCCCATGGAACACCCGGAGGACGCGTGCCGGCTCGGCCCGCTGGAACCGGGCATGGACGGCGACCTCGGCCTCCTCGACGGAGACGATGTCGGTGCCGCCGAGGGACAGGAGCTCCGGGTCGTGGAGCATCGCGACGTCGGGTGGATCCCCGTAGCCGGGCTGCGGGGCGTCGGACCAGGTCGAGGCGAGGACGTGGTTCCCATCCGCCGATCCGCGCCGGCCCTGCCAGGCATCGAGGACATCGGGGCACGCCAGGAGTCGTGGCAGGACAACGCTGCGCAGCACGGCGTCGACGGCAGAATCCGGCCCGAGAGCCTGGAACGTGACGACGCGGAGCGTGCGGGGTGACATGACGGATGTCCCTCCGGCGGAGCGGCCCGGACCCCAACCGAGCGCACGGGGTTCATTCTGCCCACGATCCGGCGGGCATGGCAATGGCCCGGATGGGTTCTCCGGCACCATCGGACGCATGCGGCTCTTGCCGTCCGCAGCGAAACATGCTAGTTTCAAGTAGCACAAACATCGGCCAAGGAGCCTCGCGCCATGTCAACCCTTCCCGAGCCTGTCGAGGCGCTCCTGCGGGCGGCCCTCGTCGGTGAGCTGACGGTCGTCGACGCGACCGGGCATCCGGTCACGTACCCGCTCATCCCGCTCTACGACGGCTCGCGGATCTACCTGACCTCGTCGACCCTGTTCTCGCGCAAGCTCGAGCACATCAAGGCGAACCCCAAGGTCGCGCTCTCGATCACCGATCCCGTCGCCGTGGGGGGCCGGACGGACCGCGCGACCATCCAGGGCGACGCCCGCGTGATCGACGAGGACCCGCATGCCGGCTGGGAGCGGCTCCTCCCGATCTGGGAGGCGAAGGAGCCCGCGATCGTCGCGTTCCTGAAGGCGCGGGTCGCCCTGCCGCTGTTCTTCGAGCGCTCGCTCATCGAGATCACGCCGCGCCGCGCCCTGTACTGGGCCGATGGGAGCGCGGCGAGCGCTCCGGTCGTGATCGACGCCGACAGGACGGCGGCCTGATGAACTCCCCGGTGTCCACCCCGCGCGTCCCGGCTCTCACGTCCGAGGCCGGCCTGGCGAAGCTGGAGACGTATCCGTTCCAGGTCCTCACCTTCGTCGATGCGGACGGATACCCCGTCAGCGTCGCGGTCGCGGCGTCGATCGACGCCCCGACGGGCACGGCCTCGTTCGCCGCGCCGGCCGGACTTACGGTACCGGCCGGCGTCGACGTCAGCCTGACCGGATCGCACATCCGGCCGCAGCCCGGCTACGGCTACGACGAGCGGCGTCACGTCACGGTCTGGGGCCGCGCGGTCACGGCCGGTGACCGGGTCACGTTCGCCGCCGCGCGCGCGTGGGGCTGGGACGAAGCCGAGGTCCCGTTCTTCGAGTACTCCGAACGCTCACTCGCGCAGTCGCGCAGGTACTTCGACGCGCTGTCCGCGGAGCGCGGCACGCCGGTCAAGCCACGCCTCTCGGCGGGATGGCTGGCGTTGCGGACGACGCGCCTGCCGTTCCTCTCGGCGACGATCGTTCCGGTCGTCCTCGGGATCGCGATCGCGGCCCGCCAGGGCACGTTCGATCTCCTGACCGCGGTCCTCACAGTCATCGGAGCCGCGTTCGTCCAGCTCGGGCTGAACGTCGCCAACGACGTCTTCGACAGCGTCCAGGGCGCCGACGACGCGAACGTCACGCCGACGCAGTTCAGCGGCGGCTCGCGCGTCATCCAGTACGGGCTCGTGACCTTCCGTCAGATGGCCGGCCTCGCGACCGCGTTCTACGTCGCCGCCGGCGTGATCGGGTTGGTGCTCCTGGCGCTGCGGCCGTCGGCTGCCCTGCTCGTCATTGGCATCGCCGGGTTCATCGTCTCGATCGGCTACACCGCGCCCCCGCTGAAGCTCGTCTATCGCGGACTCGGCGAGATCGCGGTCGCGCTCGGGTTCGGGCCGCTGATGCTCCTGGGCGCATACGTCGTCCAGAGCGGCGGGAGCCTCGACTGGGAGCCCGTGATCGCGTCGCTGCCGATCGCGCTCCTCGTCGCGCTGATCCTGTACGTCAACGAGATCCCCGACCGGCGCGGCGACGCGCGGGTCGGGAAGCGGACGCTCCCGGTCCGCTGGTCCAAGGCCGCGGTCATCACCGGCTACCGCGTGGCGGCGGTTGCGGCCTACGCGATCCTGGTCGGCGCGGTGGTGGCCCGGGTCCTGCCCATTCCTGCGCTCCTTGCCCTCCTCACCGTGCCGCTCGCCCTCCGCGTCTCACGCGGCCTCGAGCCGAACTACGACAACCCCTACGGCCTGATGGCGGTCATGGGCGTCAACGTGAAGGTCCACCTGTACGCCGGGCTGCTGCTCCTCGCCGGGTACGTGATCGTCCTCGTCGCGGGTGCCGTCGCGCCGTCGCTCGCGAGCGCGCTGGGCTGAGGTCAGCGGCCGAACGCTTCGCCGAGGGTGTTCGCCTCGCACGCGTCGGCGAGGCACGGCAGGCCGAGGCTCGTCTCGATCGTCCGGAGCAGCGAGTAGTGCGAGTGGGCGATCCCTGAGGTGGTCCCCGCCCGGACGTCCGGCCCGACCAGGACCGTCACGATCTCGCCGTTGTGGTCGTTGCCGTCGCGCTCATCGAAGGTGACGATCAGGAGCCCATGGCCGCCCGGCCGGAAGGCCGGCGAATCGAGGATGCGCGGCACGAACGAGGCGAGCCAGCGGTCGCCGCTCGCGATCGGGCAGTCGTGCATGTCGTGGCAGAGGTTCGGGACGATCCACATGAAGTCCGCGGCGTCCGGCTCGAACGACGCGAGCGGCTGGATGTTCGCGCAGCGCGTAGGAGAGCCCGCGATCGAGCGGAAGCTGATCGCCGGGACGTGCTTGCGGACGTACGTTCCGTCGCCGTCCGGGCCGCCCGTCGCGGACGCGCCCGTGAAGCAGCCGCCGGGGTAGTTCTCGGCGAAGATCCGCCACGTCTTGCCGGCCGCCTCGAGCTGGTCGGCGAGGGTTGGGGCGTCGACGTCGTGGACGTGGTCGTCGAACACGCCCTGGGTCGAGCCGCTGAAGAGCGCGAGGTAGTTCGGCTGGCTCGGGTGAGCGACGCCCTGGTAGTCCGTCATCTCGGCGCCGCTCGCGAGGAGGTGCTGGAGGTACGGCGCGTCGGCGGCGTCGTGGATCTGGGCCTCGGTCTTGTTCTCGAGCATGACGACGACGATAGGCGACTCGGCGGGGACCGGCAGGGTCGAGTTCGGCGGCACCGCCTCGAGCCGGGTCACGTGCGTCAGTCGCAGGCCGATCCGCCAGGCGACGACGGCGCCGACCGCGAGGACGACGACGAGCGCAAGGACGGCCACCGGCGGGATCCGGCGGCCGCCCAGGGGCAATCGGAAGCGATCGGTCAGGGACGCGCTCGACACGGCCGGAGTATCCGGGAGATCACGGAACTCTGCCGTGACGTCGATGCGCGGCCAGGTCGGCGTCCAGGACCTTCGGACCATCTTGACGGAGGACCTTTGGGCTACGACACTCCGAGGGGTCGAGGTTGGCCGCGGTCAGGGGCAAGCGCGGGGCCTCGACGAGGAAGCCGCTCGGACGTCGGGATTCCCAGGTCGATCTCGCCCGAGTGGATGGCCGGCCGTTCAGGGCGCCCGGGTCGCGGATGAGGGTGCGCCTATGCCGGAACCCACGTAACGCGCTCCGTCATACCGGGGACTTGTTGCCGGGCGTCCGAACGATGGCGCCCGGGGGGAGAGATCGAAACGATGCGACGAGTCCATCTCCTTGGCCGAGTGTCGTCGGCCGTCCTGGTCGGGTTGCTCCTGGTCGCGCTGTCGGCCGGAGCCGTGCTCGCAGCCGTGACCTGGCACTCCGGTCCGACCGTCACCTTCACCGGCGACACGTCCGCGACCGCGAGCGGCGACGGCAGCGGGTTCGGGAACCAGCCCGCCGTGGCCACCCTCACGGTCCAGGCAACCGTCCAGTACACCTGCGTGAACAAGGGCGGCAATGCCGCTCCCGGCCGGAACCCGGTCCCGGAGACCTCGAGCGGGTCCGCGGATCTCGGGAACGCCGATCACAACGGCCGAGGCGTGTTCAACTTCACCGTCAGCTTCACGCCGCAGGCCGCGGTCAGCGGCAAGGTCGCGGGTTGCCCGAACGGCAACTGGCTCGGTGTCGATCCCGTCTCGAACGGGATCACCGGCGCGACCCTGACGATCACCCAGGCCGGCAAGACGGTCTACAGCCAGTTCTTCGACAACCCGAACAACTGA
>DASSMI010000076.1:0-41585 GCA_035688935.1 Candidatus Limnocylindrales bacterium
GGAGCTGCGGCGACACGCCGGGACGCAGTTCGATCCCGACCTCGTCTCCCTGTTCTGCGACCTGTTCGCCACCCACGCCCCGTCGCCCGATCCGACGGTCGCGGCGATGACGGCCGGCACGAGTGGGGTTCAGCACCGGCACGGCCCCGCGCGGCGGCGGCGGAGGCGGGCGCCCGCGGCGACGGACGAGACGGGGTCGGCCGCGAGCTGATCCGGGGGCTCGCGACGTGGCGCGGGCTGCGAGGCCCCGGGCGGTTCACCGCCGGGGGAACGATGCACGCGAACCCGGGACCTCACCGGTGACAACGAACGACCGCGCCTTTCGTTCCTACGTCGTTCTTCGTAGAGAGAATCCGGTTGCCCTCGGTCGGCGCCGGCCGGGTGACCGAGCGGTGATCGCGCGATAAGGGGCGGCAAAGGGCCGCCTGCTACGGTCGTCCTTGCCCGCCAGGCACCAGCCGGCTCCGCCGACCGTACGTCCCGGTCCGACCAGACGTGGTCGGACCACGATGGTCCGCCGACGCCCGAAAGGGTCCGCCGATGGCCCGACCGCCGGGGCCGGCGCTTTTCCTGCAGCCGCCGAGTGCCGCCGATCGGCCGCCCGCGCGGTCGATGCTGTCGTGCCGCCGATCGGCCGCAGAACGCGGTCGATGTTTGAACGCAGGGTCGTCGACGCTGTCGATCGACCGAGAAGGAGAACGCGGACCGTGAACAAGGTCCTCTTGACCGGGCGCCTGACCCGCGACCCGGAGATGCGCAGCCTCGCCTCGGGCAAGGCGGTCACGCAATTCAGCGTGGCCACGAACGAGTACATCGGCCAGGGCAAGGAGAAGGCCGAGTACCACAACATCGTCACGTGGGACCGCCTGGCCCAGACGTGCGGCGAGTTCCTCGGCAAGGGCCAGCAGGTCGCGATCGAGGGCCGGATCCAGACCCGATCCTGGGACGACGACCGCGGCCAGCGGCACTGGAAGACCGAGATCGTCGCCAGCCACGTCGAGATGCTCAGCGGCCGGCGGAAGAAGGACTACGCGGCCGAGAACGCCGCGAACGGCCTCGCCGCCCAGGCGGCCGCCTACGGTGACGATGACGACGCGGAGGCCGACGCCGAGGCTGCCGCGATCGCGGCCGCGGCCGAGCCGCTCGCCGAAGGCGAGGAGGAGGTCGCGGCCGCCTGACGACGGCTCGGAACCGAAGGAACGCCCCAGCGGACCGGCGGCGGCTCCCCCTCCCGCCGTCGGTCCCGCTACGTCGGCCTGAGCTCGAAGAACGTCGCCGCGAGGATCAGGTAGACGAGGACCAGGAGGGCGCCCTCGAGCCAGTTCGACTCGCCGTCGAGGGCGATCAGCGCGCTGATCCCGACCGCGGCGCCGACCGCGACGACCTCGAGGGGCACGAACGCGAGGTCCATGGGGTGCCCCGTCACGACGCCCAGCAGCACGAGGACCGGCGCGACGAACAGCGCGACCTGGAGGCTCGCGCCGTACGACACCGCCATCGAGAACTCCATCCGGTTCTTCCAGGCCAGCTGGACGGCGACGAGCTGCTCGGCGAGGTTGCCGATGATCGGGAGGAGGACGACGCCGACGAAGAGGGGCGTCAGGCCGACGGTCTCGATCACCGGGTCGATCGCGCCGACGAGGATCTCGGACAGGATCGCGAGGAGGACCGCGGCCCCGACGAGGACGATCCCGGCCGTTCGCCCGGTCCAGCCCGGACCCTCGTGCGCGTCGCGCGGCTCGTGGCCGCCGAGCGTTCGGGTCGGGTTCGTGAACTGGTAGATCAGGGACAGGACGTAGCCGGCGATCAGGAGCACGGCGATGAGGGTGGAGTCCTCCACGACGCTGCCCTCGCCCTGGCCGCTGCTCGCCCGGAACACGGCCGGCACGAACAACCCGATCGCGGCGAGCACGAGCAGGGCCGCGTTCGAGCCGGCGATCTCGCGGCTGAACGTCTGGGTTCCGTGCTTCCAGCCGCCAAGCAGGACGCTCAGCCCCAGGACGAGGAGCAGGTTGCCGATGATCGACCCGGTGAGGCTCGCCTTGACGACGTCGACGAGACCTTCCTGGAGCGCGAAGAACGCGATGATCAGCTCGGCGATGTTCCCGAACGTCGCATTGAGGATCCCGCCGATCTGGGGTCCGGTGATCGCGCCGATCCGCTCGGTCGCCTGACCGATCAGCCAGGCCAGCCCGAGGATCGACAGCGCCGACAGACCGAAGACGAGCAGCGGCGGCAGGCCGCCCACGACGACGTCGAGGACGATCGTCGCGACGGACAGCCCGACGACGATCAGGAAGGCCGTTCGGGCGATCGGCGACAGGCCGCCGACGATCGGCAGGCCGGAGCCCGTGGGCGCGGGGCGGGCGGTCATCCTCTCCGCAGGGTAGCGAGGATCGCCCGTGCCTGGTCGGGCGGCGCGAACGACGCCTGCGTTCCGTGCCTCGTGACGCTGTCCGACGCCGTCGCGCAGCCGAGCCGGACGGCGTCTTCCGGCGTCCAGCCCAGGGCGAGGCCGGCCGAGAACGCGCCGACGAACGCGTCGCCGGCTCCGGTCGTGTCGATCGCGTTCGCCGGGGGCGACGGCACCGTCGTGATGCGTCCGTCGACGGTCCGGACGATCGCGCCGCGCTCGCCGAGGGTGACGATCAGCCCGGCGGCCAGCCGATCGCCGAGCTCGTGGATCGAGGACTCGGCCAGGTCGCCGGCAGCCGGGCGCCCGCCGATCGCGACGAACTCGGTCTCGTTCGGAACGACCCAATCGCTCGACGCGAGGAGCGCGGCACCGATCGGGGCGCCCGGCGCCGGATTCAGGATCGTCGTCGCGCCGATCTCGCGGGCGGCGGCGAATGCCGCGGCGGTCACGGCCTGCGGGACCTCGAACTGGCCGACGACGACGGACGGCTGGACGCGGCGGACGGTCGCTGCCGCGCGGTCGGGCTCGACCCGGCCGTTCGCCCCTTCGACGATCACGATCCGGTTCATCCCCGAGCCGTCGACCCAGATCGAGGCCACGCCGGTGGTCGCATCGGCAGTGGCGACGTCCGCGATGTCGATCGCCTCCCGACGCAGGTTCTCCAGCGTCGCGCGGCCATTGGGGTCATCGCCGACCGCGCCGACGAATGCGACCGGGACGCCGAACCGCGCCGCCATCACGGCCTGGTTCGCGCCCTTCCCGCCGAATCCCTGCAGGAACCGCGTGCCGGACAGCGTCTCCCCGGGCTCCGGCAGTCGATCGGCGTAGGCGACCAGGTCGACGTTCAGGCTGCCGACCACGAGGATCGGCGCCGGATCGGTCATCGGCGTGCGCCGTCCACGCGATACAGCTGGCGCCGCGGCAGACCGGTCTCGGCCGCGACCGCCCGGACCGCCTCACCGCGTGGCGTCCCCGCGGCGACGCGTCGCTCGACCTCTGCGAGCGCATCCGCCGCGGAGGTCGCCGTGGACGGTTCCCGCGCCGCGTGCCCGGTCCACGACCCGACGACGATCGCGAACTCACCGCGGAGCGTCAGCTCCCCGCTCCGTGCCCGATCCGCCAGCTCGCCCAGCGGTCCGCGAACGATCTGCTCGTGGACCTTCGTCAGCTCGCGCGCCACGGCAGCCGGGCGGTCCGGACCGCAGGCCGTGGCGAGGTCGGCCAGCGTCGCGGCGACTCGCCCGGGCGCCTCGTACAGCACCGTCCCGCGATCGTCGCCCGCGATCCGTGACAGTCGCTCGCGTCGCTCGCGCCCGGAACGGGGGAGGAATCCCTCGAATGCCCAGCGCGGCCCGGCAACTCCGGCCGCCGCGACGGCGGCGAGGACCGCCGACGCCCCGGGGATCGGCACGACGACGCCGCCCTCGTCCGCCCACGCGCGCACGAGCTCCTCGCCCGGATCGCTCACGCCGGGCGTGCCGGCGTCGGTGACCACCGCAAGATCGTGACCCGATCGGAGATGCGCCAGCAGCTCCTCGAGGCGGCCGGGCCCGGACCGGGCGTGGAACGACACGGTCCGCGTCCGGATCTCGTGGCGGTCGAGCAGCCGCTTCGTGAGCCGCGTGTCCTCGGCGGCGATCAGCGGGACGTCCCGCAGCACCTCCACCGCGCGGAACGTGGTGTCCGCGAGGTTGCCGATCGGCGTCGCGACGACGAACAGGCGGCCACCGGACGTACGGCCGGCGGCCGTGCCGCCTCCGCTCACTCGCGGGACGAGCCGGGCCGCCGCCGCGGATAGAGGTAGTCGACGCCCGCGGTCCGCGGGCCGAGCTTCGCGATCGGCGGGACCTGCCGCTTGAACTCCGACGACGCGATCATCCGATCGACGCGGGCGACGAGGGCGGGGTCGAACCCGAGCTCGGCCATCTCCTCGTCCGAACGCCGCTTGTCGACCCGCCAGAAGAGGAGCCGGTCGAGGACCGGGTACGAGAAGCCGGCCTCCGACTCGTCCGTCTGGCCGGGCCACAGGTCGGCCGAGGGCGCCTTCCGGATGATCGCCTCGGGCACGCCGATCGCCGCCGAGACCTGGCGGACCTGGCTCTTGTACAGGTCGCCGATCGGGTTGAACGCACAGGCGTTGTCGCCGAACAGGGTCGTGTAGCCGATGAGCGACTCCGTCTTGTTGCCCGTCCCGACGACGAGCCCGCCCCACGTGACCGACCGGTCGTACAGGACGGCCATCCGCTGGCGAGCCATGAAGTTGCCGCGCCGGAGCGGCGTCGCGTCGGGCTGCGAGGCGAAGAACCCATCCACCATCGGGCTGATCTCGACCGTCTCGGACGCGCAGCCGAGCGCGGCGACGACCGAGGCCGCGTCCGTCCGCGACGCGTCCGACGACGTCCGATACGGCATCGACACGCACAGCAGCCGCTCGGCGCCGATGGCCTCGGCGACGAGGTAGGCGACGAGCGCCGAATCGATGCCTCCCGAGAGCCCGAGCACGGCCCGCTCGAAGCCCGCCTGGCGCAGCTGGCCGCGGATGAACTGGCCGATGACCCGGCGGGCGACGTCGGTGTCGATCGCGAGCTCGGCCGGCAGCTCGAAGAGCGGCTCAGCCGGGGGTACGGTCACGTCCGTCATCGGTGCACCTTCGCCGGGATCGCCTCGTCCTCGCGGAAGCCGATCGGCTCGCGGACGGGATCGCCGGGCGCGACGTCGAGCCCCGGCTCGGCGAGGGGATCGGACGTCGAATCGACGGCCAGCCCCGCCCGCTCGCCGATGATCCGCGTGATCTCCCGGGCGTGGAGCTCCAGCCGCTCGTCGCGGAGGAGCGGCAGCCCGACCCGCTCGCGGCGGAGATCGGCGAGTGGCACGTCGGCGGTGAACAGGCCCTCCTCGAACATCGGCGCGCTGAAGATCGCCTGGCCGCTCGGCGCGATGATCTCCGATCCGCCCCAGAACGAGATCGACTCGTCGACCCCCACCCGGTTGCAGAAGATCGCGACGGACGTCGTGAGCTGGGCGTACGTCCGCATCAGGTTCCGCCACGACGTCGCCGTCCCCAGCCCGACCTCGTTCGTCGCTGCCAGGTCGCGGCCCGGCGACGAGGAGACGTTCACGAGGATCTGCGCCCCGTCGAGCGCGAGGAGCTGCGGCACGGACAGGTGCCAGAAGTCCTCGCAGACGGCGATGCCCATCCCGACCCCGACCCGCGACGGCGTCGCCCGCAGGAGATCGCCCGCGGCGAAGAACCGGCGCTCGTCGAACAGGCCGTACGTGGGGAGGAACAGCTTCCGGTGGACGTGCCTGATCCGGCCGTCCTCGAGGAGCGCCGCCGCGATGAAGAGCCGGTGGTCCGCCGACTCCTCGACGAACGAGACGACCGCCGAGAGGTCCTCGGTGGCGGCCGCGAGCCCCGCCAGGCGCGGATCGTCGACCCGCATCGCGACCTCCGCGGCGAGATCCTGGAGCAGGTACCCGGTCAGGCCCAGCTCGGGGAAGACGACGAGCCCGGCACCCTTCTCGCGGGCCTCGTCGATCAGCTCGTGGTGGCGGGCGAGGTTCGGCTCGAGCTGGCCGAGCCGGGGCGCGATCTGGGCGAGAGCCACACGGAGCGTCTGCACCGCGCGAGCATAGCCGCTCGCCCGCGCGCGACCGCGCCGCGCGGAGGCGGTGCGCGCCGTCCGCGCCCGGCGGCCGATGAACCCGCACCGCGGCTCGCCGCGTACGTTCAGGCGAGCGTGAGGAGCATGGTCACGGCCATGCCCCCGTGCTAGGCTACCCGGCACCCGCGACCTGCGGCCCGAGGGCCGATCGCGCGCGGATCGGACGCTCCAGCCCGGACACGGATGCGACGCGTCGGGGCAAGGGGCCGTTTGAGGAGGAGTGCATGTCCCGTACCTCGAGGTGGTCGCCGCTTGCCGTCATCGGCTCGCTGGCGATCGTCTTCGCCGCGTGTAACACCGCGGCCTCGCCGTCGCCGAGCGCGTCGCAGGGCACCTCGCCCAGCACCGCGCCGGCGAGCCAGCCGGCAAGCACCGAGCCGTTCACCGCGGCCTCCTATCCCGCGGACGCCGACGCCAAGTGCGGCGACGCCTCGAACACGAGCGAGTTCAAGCGGATCAAGGCGCTCGATGCGAACACGGTCGAGTTCGACCTGTGCGCTCCGGACGTCGCGTTCCTCTCGAAGATCGCGTTCAGCGCGTTCGGGATCCAGGACAGTGCCTGGCTCGACACCCACGCCGCCGACAAGTCCTACCTCCAGACGGCGAACGGCACCGGTCCGTACAGCCTGAAGAGCTGGGAGAAGGGTCAGCGGATCACGTTCACGGCCAACCCGACCTACTGGGGCACGAAGGCGCTCACGCCGAACCTCGAGTTCCGGTGGAGCGACCAGGCCGCCCAGCGCTGGCTCGAGCTCCAGTCCGGCAACGTCGACGGCATCGACCACCCCGGCACCGACGACATCGCCGCGATCCAGGCCGACAGCAACGTGAAGTTCTACGAGCGCGAAGGCCTGAACACGCTCTACATCGGGATGAACGTCCTCGACAAGCCGTGGGACAACGAGAAGGTTCGCCAGGCGATCGCCATGGGCATCGACCGCGAGCAGATCGTCAAGAACTTCTATCCGGCCGGCTCCGAGGTCGCGACCCACTTCACCCCGTGCGCCATCCCCTTCGGATGCGAGGGTGAGGACACCTGGGGCTTCGACGCGGCGACCGCGAAGCAGATGCTCCAGGACGCGAACTTCGACTTCAGCAAGACGTACAAGATCTCGTTCCGGAAGGAAGTCCGCGGCTACCTCCCGGATCCGCCGCAGATCGCGACCGAGATCAAGAACCAGCTCGAGGCGAACCTCGGGATCAAGACGACCCTCGACCTCCAGGAGTCGGGCCACTTCCTCGATGCCGCCGCTGCCGGCGAGCTCGACGGCCTGTACCTCCTCGGCTGGGGCGCCGACTATCCCGACGCCACGAACTTCCTCGACTACCACTTCGGCTCGGGCTCGGGCAAGAAGTTCGGCAAGCCGTTCGACGACATCGCCGCGGCTCTGACGAAGGGCGCCCAGTCGGCCGATGACGCCACCCGCAAGGCGGCGTACACCGATGCCAACAACCTGCTCAAGCAGCACGTCCCCGCGGTCATCGTCGCCCACGGCGGCTCCGGCACGGTCTTCAAGGCCGACGTCGAAGGCGCCCACTCGTCCCCGCTCGGGAACGAGGTCATGTCGGTGATGAAGGCGGGCGACCGCGACACGCTGGTCTGGATGCAGAACGGCGAGCCGCTGAGCCTGTACTGCGGCGACGAGACCGACGGCGAGACGCTCCGCGCGTGCGAGGCGATCTACGAGTCGCTCTATGCCTACGAGACCGGTGGGACGAAGGCGATCCCGTCCCTCGCCACCGAGTGCACCCCGAGCGCCGACCTGACGACCTGGACGTGCAAGCTCCGCACGGGCGTCACGTTCCAGGACGGGTCCGCGTTCGATGCGAACGACGTCGTTGCCACGTACGCCGCGCAGTGGGACACGAAGAACAAGAACCACATCGGCCGGTCCGGTGCGTTCGAGTACTTCCCCGGCCTGTTCGGCGGCTACCTCAACCCGCCACCTCCGGCCTCCTGAGCCTCCGGCTCCGGACCGACTCCGAACGGGGCGTCGCGCAGGCGACGCCCCGTTCGTTCATCATCACGAGCACCACCCGCCGGGATCTCCCGGCCCGACCTGATCTCCACGGAGCGACGGCCCGGACGTGACGCGCTTCATCCTCCGCCGGCTGCTGCTGACGATCCCCGTCCTGTTCGGGCTGGTGTTCCTCGTCTTCTTCCTGTCGCGGGTCGTCACCCACGATCCGTGCCGCGCGATCCTCGGCGAGAAGGCGACCGACGCGGTCTGTGCCGACTACATCCACCGGGTCGGGCTCGACCAGCCGATCCCGGTCCAGTTCGGCCTCTACCTCGGGCAGCTCGCGCAGGGCGATCTCGGGACGTCGCTGAAGTTCTCGCGACCGGTGACCGAGCTCCTCATCGAGCGCCTGCCGACCACGGTCGAGCTGACGATCTGGGCGCTCCTCTTCGCGATCGTCGTCGGCGTCCCGCTCGGGATCATCTCGGCGATCCGACGGAACTCGCCGGTCGACGTCGGGGCGATGGTCATCGCGAACCTCGGCGTGTCGATGCCGGTCTTCGTGCTGGGGCTGTTCCTGCAGTTCATCTTCGCGTTGCTGCTGAAGAACACGTTCCTGTCGCTGCCGCCATCCGGGCGCCTGAGCGCCGGCGTGGAGGTCCGGCCACTCGTCGAGGTCTGGGGCATGACCGGCACGACCGGGATCGTCCGCGGGGTCCTCGACTTCGTGTCCGGGATCTACACGTTCAGCGCCGCGATCACCGGGCAGTGGGGCGCGTGGGCCGACGCCGCCCGGCACCTGATCCTTCCGGCGGTCGCCCTGGGAACGATCCCGCTCGCGATCATCGCCCGGATCACCCGCTCGAGCCTCCTTGAGGTCCTCGGCCAGGACTACGTCCGGACCGCTCGGGCGAAGGGTCTCCGCGAGCGGGCCGTGGTCATCCGCCATGCGACGCGCAACGCCCTCCTGCCGGTCGTCACGGTCATCGGCCTCCAGCTCGGGCTGCTGTTCGCGGGCGCCGTCCTCACCGAGTCGACGTTCAACCTGGCCGGCGTCGGCCGAACGTTGTACGAGGCGATCATCGGCCGGGATTACGTCGTCATCCAGGGGTTCATCCTGGTGGTCGCGGTCGCCTACGTCGTCGTCAACCTGATCGTCGACGTGTCGTACGGCTACCTCGACCCGCGGATCCGGCTGCGATGAGCGCGACGACCGAGCCGCTGAGCGGCGGTGCGATGCCGGCCGGCACGCCGGGCGCATCGATCCCGGCCGTCGTCGACGACCCGCTCGCGCGGTCGCGACCGAGCAGCCTCTGGCGCGACACGCTCTCGAACATCCTCCGCCAGCGCTCGGCGGTGATCGGCCTCCTGATCCTGTCGGTCCTCGTCCTGACCGCGGTGTTCGCGCCGGTCATCGCGACGCATGACCCGAACCAGTCGATGCTCCAGGCGCACGAGCAGGGTGCCGTCAAGCGGTCGCCGCCGTGCATCCACGCGCTCGGCTGCGCGGCCGACAAGCCGGAGCACATCTTCGGGCTCGACGGCAACTTCCGGGACGTCTACAGCCGCGTCGTGTACGGCGCACGGGTCTCGCTCGGGGTGGGGTTCGCCTCGGTGTTCCTCGCGATCATCGTCGGGACGCTCATCGGGGCGATCGCCGGCTATGTCGGCGGCTGGACCGACAACATCCTCATGCGCCTGATGGACGTGATCCTCGCGTTCCCCTCGCTCCTGCTCGCGATCGCGATCGTCGCGACGCTGGGACGGAACCTCTTCAACGCCCTGCTCGCGATCGGCATCGTCGCGATCCCGGTCTACGCCCGGATCATGCGGTCCTCGGTGCTGTCCCTCCGGGAGTCCGACTTCGTGACGGCATCGCGGGCGCTCGGCGAATCGGGCGTCGGCATCCTCCTCCGGCGGGTCCTGCCGAACTCGCTGACCCCGATCGTCGTCCAGGGCACGCTCGGGATCGGCGGCGCCGTGCTCGAGATCGCGGCGCTGACGTTCGTCGGCGTGGCCGGCTCGCTGGACGTACCCGAGTGGGGCTCGATGATCAGCCTCGAATCGCAGCAGCTGTTCAACGCGCCGCACGTGATCCTCGTGCCCGGTCTCGCGATCACGCTGACGGTGCTCGGGTTCAACCTGCTCGGCGACGGCCTCCGCGACGCGCTCGACCCGCGGCTCAACCGATGACGGACGAGACCCCGAGGACCGGCGACGACGCGCCGACGATCGTGACCGAGGCTCCACCGCCGGGCACGCTGGCGGACCTCTCGACCACGGTCGTCGAAGAGCTCGTCCCGTCCTCGGCCCGCAAGCCGCGCAAGGAACGCGGCGAGCGGCCGCTCCTCGAGGTCCGCGGGCTCCGGACGTCGTTCCACACGCGCGATGGCGTCGTCCGTGCGGTCGACGGCATCGACTTCCACGTGGATCGCGGCGAGATCATGGGCCTCGTCGGCGAGTCGGGGTGCGGCAAGAGCGTGACGTCGCTGTCGATCATGGGCCTGGTGGGGCGGCCCGGCCGAGTCGAGGCCGGCGAGATCCTGTTCGACGGCACGGATCTGCTCAAGCTGAAGCCGGACCAGATGCGGAAGCTCCGCGGCAACCAGCTGAGCATGATCTTCCAGCAGCCGCAGTCGTCGCTGAACCCGGTCTGGGACGTCGGCCGCCAGATCGGCGAGGCGCTCGAGCTGCACCGCGGGATGAAGCGTGGGCCGGCGCGCCAGCGGGCGCTCGAGCTGCTCCGCATGGTCGGGATCCCCGATCCGGAGCGCCGGCTCAAGGCGTACCCCCACGAGATGTCGGGCGGCATGGCGCAGCGCGTGATGATCGCGATGGCGCTTGCCTGCGAGCCCGAGCTCCTGATCGCCGACGAGCCGACCACGGCCCTCGACGTGACGATCCAGGCGCAGATCCTCGACCTGATGCGGAATCTCCGCGACCAGACCGGGACGGCGATCATCCTGATCACCCACGACCTGGGCGTCGTCGCCGAGATGTGCGATCGGGTCGCGGTGATGTATGCCGGCGAGATCGTGGAGCAGACCGAGGTCGAGCGGCTGTTCGGGCTGCCGCGCCACCCGTACACCCGCGGGCTGATCGGCTCGATCCCGGTCGTCGGCGACGTCCGCGAGGAGCTGAGCGTCATCCCCGGCAACGTCCCGAACCTCATCGACGTCCCGAAGGGCTGCCGGTTCGCGCCACGCTGCGCATCGCGCGTCGCCGAGGACAACGCGATGGCGATCGACGTCCATCCCGGCCTCCACGCCCTGGAGCCGGGCCACGACGTCCGATGCTGGCTCTACCACGACGCGAACGGCCGGTTGATCCCGCGGCCGCCGGGCTGGGTGCCGCGCACCGACGTGTCCGCGGCCGAGGTCCTCGCGACCGGCGCGGCGGCGGACGGCGGTGCGGCCGCGGCCGGCGAGGTCGTCGCCGGGGGCGCGGGCACGTGACGCTGATCAAGGCGCGGCCCGGCGACGCGCGGCCCGGCGACGCGCGGAGCCCGATCGCGGGCGGGGCGCCCTCCCCGACCCCGCTCGTCGAGGTCCGCGACCTCGTCAAGCACTTCCCGATCCGCGGCGGCGTGTTCCAGCGAACCGTCGCGTCGGTCCAGGCCGTCGACGGCGTGAGCTTCGACATCTTCCGCGGCGAGACGCTCGGGCTGGTCGGGGAGTCGGGCTGCGGGAAGACGACGGTCGGCCGCCTCCTGCTCCGCCTCATCGATCCGACGTCCGGCTCGATCCGGTTCGACGGTAAGGACATCGCCGCGCTGTCCGGCTCGGCGCTCCGCCCGTACCGACGGCGGATGCAGATCATCTTCCAGGACCCGTACGCATCGCTCGATCCGCGGACGCCGATCGGCGACAGCATCGGCGAAGGGCTGCGGATCCACGGGCTCGGAACGGCCGCCGAGCGGCGGGCCAAGGTGAAGCGGATCATGGACCTCGTCGGGCTCGCGCCGTACCACGCGCGGCGCTACCCGCACGAGTTCTCCGGCGGTCAGCGGCAGCGGATCGGGATCGCGCGGGCGCTCGTGCTCGAGCCCGACCTCGTCGTCTGCGACGAGCCGGTCTCGGCGCTCGACGTGTCCATCCAGGCTCAGGTCCTCAACGAGCTCAAGGGCCTCCAGCGCGAGCTCGGGCTGACGTACCTCTTCATCGCCCACAACATGGGCGTCGTCGAGCACATCAGCGACCGGGTCGCCGTGATGTACCTCGGCAAGATCGCCGAGCTCGCCGACCGCCGCGAGATGTTCCGCGCACCGGAGCACCCGTACACGCAGGCGCTGATGTCGGCCATCCCCATCCCCGACCCGGAGCTCCGCCGGAAGCGGATCATCCTCCGCGGCGACGTCCCCTCGCCGGTCAATCCGCCGTCGGGCTGCCACTTCAACCCGCGTTGCCAGCTCCGGGCCGAGCTCGGCGGACCCGCGATCTGCGCGACGGCCGAGCCGCCGCTCCTCGATGCCGGTGGCGACCACCTCGTCGCGTGCCACTTCCGGGGCGCGGCGGCGGAGACGGCCAAACCGACGTAGGACGGACGGAAACGCGGGGCGCTCGATGGTCGAGCGCCCCGCGGAAGGGCATGACGGCGGGAGATCGTCAGCCCGGGACGGTGGGTCGAGAGATCGGGCGGGGCGCGGCCGGCGGCGCGCGCCCCCCGAACGATCGGTCTAGCCCTTGACGTACCAGTCGACGACGTTCCAGGTGGGCCCGTTCTGCGTCGGGTTGGCGACGAAGTTGCCGAGCTTCGCGGAATGCAGGTCGACCTGCTTGCGGTAGTACAGCGGGATCTCGACGGTCTTCTCCACGTAGACCTTCTGGAACTCGCCCATCGCGTCCTTGATCACCTGGAAGTCCACGGAGTTCTTCACCGCGTCGAGCGAGGCGTCGATCGCCGTGTCCTTCACCTGGGCGTCGTTGACGCCCTGCGGCTCGAACTGGCTGCTGTGGTAGTTGAAGTAGTTACCGAGGGGATCGATCGAGCTCGAGAAGGCGTGCTCGGCCAGGTCGAAGTTCGACCGGGACAGCGCGCACGGCGTGTCGACCGTGGACTCGTTGTACGAGGCGAAGATGTTCGTCGAGTCGACGGGGTTCGGAACGCCCTCGATCCCGACGTCCTTGAGCCAGCCCGCGATCAGGGCCAGGGTGTCCTGGCGGACCTGGCGCGTCGTCGTGCACAGCTCGATCTTCGCCTTCAGCCCGTTCTTCTCGCGGATGCCGTCGCCGTCGGTGTCCTTCCAGCCGGCGTCCTCGAGGATCTGCTTGGCCTTCGCCTGGTCGAACGTCGCCGGCGTCTGGTCCGCGAAGAACCAGGCATCGGGGGTCACGAGCGTGTTCGCGACCTGGACCGTCCCACCGAGGAGCCGGTTGTTGATCTCGTTCTTGTCGATGGCGTACGCGACGGCCTGGCGCATGGCCGGATCGGCCATCGGGCAGCCCTTGCCGCGGTCCTGGACGGTCGGGTTGCGCGAGCAGCCGCCGGTGCCCTTCGTGTCGTCGCGGTCGCCGACGTCCGACCAGTTCGGCCGGAGGAACTCGTAGGTCAGCGCGGGGATCGCGGAGACGGCGTCGCCGAGGTCGCTGACCTTCGGGATGTCCGAATCCTGGAGGTCCGTCGCGAAGTCGACCTCGCCGGCCTTGTAGCCCGCGATCATCGCGTCCGCGTCGCCGTACCACTTCCAGATGACGTTGTCGAGGTGAGCCGGCTTGCCCGTGAACGGCGAGGTGTAGTTCGGGTTCTTCGCGAGCCGCAGCTCGCTGCCGGCCGCGACCGACTCGAACTTGAACGCGCCACTCGTGGGCACGTTGGCGATCTCGGCGGCGCGGAAGCCCTTGTGGGCGACCTGGTCCTTGATCGGGATCGGCTCGAGATAGTGCCGCGGCAGCGGCGCCGTGATCAGGGTCAGGTAGCCCTCGTAGACCTTGCCGAAGTGGAGGACCATCTCGGTCGCCGACGGGCAATCCCAGGCGGTGATGTCCTCGAACCCGGCGACCACGACGCCGACATTGTCCTTGTCGGTGACCCACTGCCAGGCGTACTTGAAGTCGTCGCACGTCAAGGCCTGGCCATCGGACCATTTCAGGCCGTCGCGGAGCGTCCACTTGACGGTCATCGCGTCGCCGTTGTCGCCGGGCGCCTTGACGCCGCCGTTGCCGACGGTCGGGATGTCCTTGGCGAGGTCCGGCGCGTACTTGTAGTCCGGGGTCAGGACGACGAGCGTCGACCAGGCGGCCGAGGCGACATTCGCCTCCGTGACCTGGCCGGCGTAGTACGGGTTGAACTCGTTCGCTTCCTGCCAGTCGCCGATGATGATCGACCCGCCGTCGGTCCCATCCTCGGCCTTGTAGTTCGTGCCGAACAGGTCGTCCTCGATGTTCGCTTTCGAGCCGGCCGCCGACGGTGGCGCCGATGCCGGGGTGCCGCCGCTCGAGGCGACCGGGGTCGGCGTTCCCGACACGGTCCCCTGGCAGGCGGTCAGGACGAGGACGCCTGCCATCGACAGGATCCTGCGCAGTCCGTTCCGTCTCACTCGCGATCCTCCATCTCTCCCGCCCCGAGCGTCCCGCTCCGGCTGGGCCGGACGCGGTCACCGCGGGCGCGGCGACCCCGCGACCGTGAACCGATGCGGTAGGTCACGGGCGCGGGGCCGCGTTCGGTGGTCCGGTGGACCCGGGCCGAGCTCCATCCTCCGGGCGCACGACCGGCGAGCAAGGGACACTCCCGTCCGATCGCGGTGGAGCGTTCCCGTGACACCGGAGCGGCAGATGGGAACGCTCCCGTCGAGGTCCGGTCGCGGACCCGTCCGCCTGTCGCGCGCCACGCGTCGGCGGGGCTCGCGATGAACCGCCGACCGCTGCGCCGGGTATCGGGTCCTGACGGCGGCAACGCCCGGAGGAGCGGAGGAACGGTTCCTGTCCAGCCCACCGATCGTCCTCGACCGCGCGTCCGCGACGCCGCTCTACCGGCAGATCGAGCTCCAGCTCCGCGAGGCGATCCTCGAGCGCCGGCTCCGGCCCGGCACCGCACTCCCCGGGATCCGGGCGTTCGCCCGCGAGCTGGGCGTCGCGGCGATCACGGTCATCACCGCGTACGACCAGCTGGCGGCCGAGGGCTACCTCGAGCCGCGTCCGGGGCGAGGGACGCTCGTGTCGGCCGACATCCCCGCGATGCAGCGGTTCGCCGGGACGCGGCGTCGCCGGGCCGCGACGCCGGAGGGGGCGTCAGGCGCCGACCCCACGCCGTCGCCACCGGTCCTGCCGCCGCCGACGGCACGCGGCCCGATCCGCCCGTTCTTCGCGGGCGGCTGGCCGGCCGCCCGGTACGACTTCCGGACGGGCGCGACCCGTCTCGACGTCTTCCCCGCCCGCGTCTGGGAGCGGCTGCTCGGGGCCGCGTGGCGCGATCTCGCCGCGGGACGCGGGACGGCGACGTCGTACGCCGAGCCCGAGGGCGACGAGCTCCTCCGGCGCGAGCTCGCGGCGTACCTGGCCCGGTCGCGGGCCGTCCGCGCGGAGCCGGACCAGGTCGTCATCACGTCCGGCGCGCAGGGTGCGCTCGGGGTCGCGGGCCGGCTCTGGCTCGGCGACGGGCGGCGGCTCGCGGTCGAGGACCCCGGCAGCCCCTACCTCCAGCGGACGTTCACGGCGCTCGGGATCGAGCTCGAGCACGTGCCGGTCGACGACCGCGGCCTGCCCGTGGACCGTCTTCCGGACGACGTCTCGGCGGTGATGGTCACGCCCTCGTGGCAGTACCCCAGCGGCGGCACGATGCCGATCGCCCGCCGCCTCCAGCTGCTCGATTGGGCCGCCGAGCGCGGTGCCCTCGTCATCGAGGACGACTGCGACAGCGAGCTCCGCTACGAGGGCCACTCGCTGCCGTCGCTGCAGGGGCTCGACGACGACGGACGCGTGCTCTACGTCGGCACGTTCAGCAAGGTCCTCTATCCCGGCCTGCGGACGGGCTTCGCGGTCGTCCCCGTCGCCGCGGTGCCGGTGTTCGTCGCCCAACAGGAGGCGTCGGCCCGCGGCCCCGGCGCGATCGAGCAGCGGGCCCTCGCGCTCTTCATCGCCGAGGGCCAGTTCGAGCGCCACCTCGGGCGGCTCAGGGCGGCGTTCGCCGAGCGGCAGGCGGCGCTGGTCGCCGCACTGTCGCACGAGCTCGGTCGGGTGGTCTCGACGACGACGGCGCCCGGCGGGAGCCATCTCGTCGTCCGGATCGAGGACGGCCGGATGACGGCGACCGAGCTGGCCCGCCGCGCGCTCGTCCACGACGTCGCCATCGAGCCGCTCGCCCTGTCCGCCCATCACCCGATCCCGGACCGCGAGTTCCTCATGCACTACGGCCGGCTGCGGCCGGACGAGATCCGGACCGGCGTGGAGCGTCTGGCGCGCGCGGCGACGGAGCGGCCGCGGCGCGCGATCGCCTGACGTTGCACGGGTTCGCGCGTCCGAGCATTCCCATCGGCGACCCGCCGAGCGTGCCTGTCCACCGGACCGCTGCCCGGCGACGATGGACCGATGACGACACCCGCGATCGCCACGCCCGAGCCGGAGGCGCTCTTCGAAGCCGGCCGGTTCGGCGAGGCCCTCGACGCGTGGCGGACGGTCGCCGCCGCCGACCCGGACGCGGTCCGGCCGCGGACGCGCGTGGCCGCGTGCCTCCTGGCGCTCGGGCGGTACGCCGACGCGCTCGAGCTCCTCGAGCCGCTCGCCGCGGCGCACCCGCAGCAGCCGTTCCTGCGCGTCCGCCTCGCGGCGGCCCGTGCCGGATCCGGCGACCTGGACGGAGCGCTCGACGCGCTCGACGCCGCGGCGGCCGCGGGCGCGCGGCTCGCGATGGGCGTCGACACGGAGCCCGCGTTCGAGCGGCTCCGGAGCCGCGCTCGCTTCGTTGCGATCCGCGGGCGGATCGACCGGAACGGTCGCGCCACCGCCGACGACCCGGCGTTCCGGGCGTTCGACTTCTGGGTGGGCGACTGGGAGGCCCGCACGGAGGACGGGGTCCTCCAGGGTCGCAACCGGATCGAGGTCGTCCTGGGCGGCGCGGCGATCGTGGAGCGCTGGACCGGTGCCGCCGGCTACACCGGGATGTCGCTGAACCGCCTCGACCGGCACACCGGCAGGTGGCGCCAGACCTGGGTCGACGATCAGGGCGACGTCACCGAGTTCGTCGACGGCGTGGCCGACGACGGTCGCGTCGCGTTCCGGGCCGTCGCGGCCGACGGGTCGTGGCGCAGGCTGACGTTCTTCGACGAGGGCCCGGACGCGTTCCGTCAGCTGTCGGAAGGCTCGGATGACGAGGGCGCGTCGTGGTCGATCGAGTACGACTTCCGCTACCGCCGGCTCACGGGCGCAGAGGACGCCACCTGAGCCGCCCGACCGCCGGGCGCGCGGCTACTGGAGCAGCAGCCGCTGCTGGACGATCGCCTGCTCGACGAGGCCGGCGATGATCTCGCGGACGGGCTGGTAGTCGACGAGACCCTGCTCGATGAGCTTGCTTCCGGCCACGATCCCGTTCGCGTCGCCGGCGGTGATCGCGTCGCGGAGCTGCTTCGCCCCGCTCGCCAGCTCGGGGAAGGCCTTCCGGTAGATCGCCGCCGCGGGCTGGGTCAGCGGGTAGATCTCCAGCCGGGCGATGTTCGGGGTCAGCCCGTCGATCATCTTCGCGAGCCCGTCGGCGGCGCCCCACATCGCCTTGAGGTCCTCGCTCGCGGCCGCGGCCTGGAGGTCGTTCCCGGCCTTCTGGATCTCGCCGTCGGCGGCGCCGAGCGCGATCGTCGCGAGGACCGTCGTGCCGGGCCAGCGAACGATCGAGTCTCCCGGACCCAGCGAGCCCCCGGCACCGGGCGACCCGGCCGGCGCGCCCGACGCTCCGCTCGCGACGGGACCCTGGGCAGCCCCCGAGGCGCTCGCGACGGGACCGGCGTTGCCGCTCGGGCCGGGGCCCGAGCCGCAGCCGACGGCCAGGACCGCGAGCGCGAAGGCAGCGGCGACGGCGGCCGGCGCGGCGCGCAGCCGCACGCGACGGCCCTCGCGCTGCTGAGCGACGGTCCGTGGGCCCGGACCCGCCGCCCGTTCCGGGGTCATGCCGGATCGGCGACCGCGGTCTCCACGACCGACTGCGTCTCGACGGCGGACGACACCGTCTCGGTGCTGATCTGCTCGGCGTAGTGGCACGCGGTCTGGTGCCCGCCGCCGAGGTCCCGGAGCTGCGGCTCCTCGGTCGAGCACCGCTCGGGGTTGCCGAGCTTCTCGCGGAGCCAGCAGCGGGTGTGGAACCGGCAGCCGGACGGCGGCGCGGCCGGCGACGGGACGTCGCCCTTGAGGACGAGGCGCTTCTTGCGGCGTCGCGGGTTCGGGTCGGGGATCGCCGACAGGAGCGCGACCGTGTACGGGTGGCGCGGGTCGGTGTAGAGCTGCTCGACCGAGCCGAGCTCGGCGATCCGCCCGAGGTACATGACCCCGACGCGATCGCTGAAGTACTGGATGACCGACAGGTTGTGGCTGATGAAGATGTAGGTCAGGTTCAGGTCACGGCGGAGGTCGAGGAGCAGGTTGAGGACCTGGCTCTGGATCGACACGTCGAGCGCCGATACGGGCTCGTCGCAGACGACGATGTCCGGACCCAGGGCGAGGGCCCGGGCGATCCCGATCCGCTGGCGCTGGCCGCCGGAGAACTCGTGCGGGTAGCGCCGCGTGTACTCGCGCCGCAGCCCGACCAGCTCGAGCGAGTCCTCGACCTTCTTGTCGCGCGCCTTGCGGTCCTTCATCCCCTGCGCGAACAGCCCCTCACCGATGATGTCGCTCACCGGCATCCGCGGGTTCAGCGACCCGAAGGGGTCCTGGAAGATGATCTGCATCTTGCGCCGGAGCGGACGGAGCTCGTCGGCGCTGATCTTCGTGATGTCCCGGCCCGCGAACTCGATCGTCCCTGCCGTCGGCTCGATCAGGCGGAGGACCGACCGGCCGAGCGTCGTCTTCCCGCAGCCGGACTCGCCCACGAGGCTGAACGTCTCGCCGGCCCGCACGTCGAAGTCGACGCCGTCGACGGCGTAGACCGTCCCGATCTGGCGCTTGAGGAGGCCGCCGATGATCGGGAAGTGCTTCTTCAGGCCGCGGACCTTCAGGAGCGCCTGGCCCTCCTCCACGCGCTGGATCGTCAGGGGATCCATCTCGTCGAGCGCGTCCGCCGAGCCCTCGATGATCTCGGCGGCCGTCTGCGGAGGAGCGGCCGGCGCCGGCGGTGCGGAGGCGGCGTCGGTCCTCGTCGGCGCGCTCGTCGATTCCATCGGCCTGATCTCGTCCTCCACCTCAGGCGATCCCCTCGCCGACGTTCATCTTGCGCTCGTGGTCCGCGATCGCGTCCGGCAGCCGCGCCGCTCCGGCCGCGGTGTGCAGGTGACAGCGAGCGCGCTGCCCCGTCCGGCCCACGGGGTAGAGCTCGGGACCCACCTCGCGACAGAGGTCCCAGGCGTACGGGCAGCGTGGCTCGAAGCGGCACGCCGGCGGCATGTTGAACGGGTTCGGGACGGTGCCCTTGATCGCCGACAGCCGGCCGCCGCGCTTGTCGACGGTCGGGATCGACTCGAGGAGGCCCATCGTGTACGGGGCGCGCGGGTTCACGAGGACCTCGTCGACGGTGCCGTGCTCCACGACCTGGCCGGCGTACATGACGATCACGTCGTCGACCATCTCGGCGACGACGCCGAGGTCGTGCGTGATCAGCATCAGCGCGGAGTCGGTCTTGTCCTGGATCGTCTTGAGGAGCTCCAGGATCTGGGCCTGGATCGTCACGTCGAGCGCGGTCGTGGGCTCGTCGGCGATGAGGAGCTTGGGCTCGCACGACAGGGCCATCGCGATCATCACGCGCTGGCGCATGCCGCCCGACATCTCGTGCGGGTACTGCTTCACGCGGCGCTCGGGCGATGGGATCCCGACGAGCTGGAGCGACTCGATCGCGCGGTCCCAGGCCGCCTTGCGCGAGACCTTCTTGTGGCGCTCGACCTGCTCGGCGATCTGGTCGCCGACGGTGAAGACGGGGTTCAGGCTCGTCAGCGGCTCCTGGAAGATCATCGCCATGTCGTTGCCGCGGATCTTCCGCATCTCGTCCATGTGCAGGCCGAGGATCTCGCGGCCGTCGAACCAGATCTCGCCGTCGCGGATCTCCGCCGGCGGGATGTCGATCAGGCGCATCATCGTGAGCGCCGACACGCTCTTGCCGGAGCCGGACTCGCCGACGATGCCGAGCGACTTGCCGCGCTTCAGGCTGTACGACACGCCGTCGACGGCGGGGACGATCCCGTCGAGGACCTTGAAGTACGTCTTCAGGTTCCGGACGTCGAGGAGGACGTCGGACGGCGGCGGCGCCCCCTTGGGCGTCGGCGCGTCGATCACCTCGGTATCGACCACCTCGGTCATGCCCGCGACCGCGGATCGAACGCGTCGCGGAGACCGTCGCCGATGAAGTTCACCGCGAGGACGGTCAGGATGATCGCGAGGCCGGGGAAGAACGGCCACCACCAGTTGCCGAGCGGGATGAACGTCAACGCGCTCGACAGGATGTTCCCCCAGGTCGGCGTGATCGGGTTCACCCCGAAGCCGAGGAAGCTCACGAACGCCTCGCCGATGATGTTCCCGGCCACGATCAGGGACGCCGACACGACGATCGGGCTCAGCGCGTTCGGGAGGATGTGCTTGAAGATGATCCGCCGGTCGCGCACGCCGACCGCCTTGGCGGCTTCCACGAACTCCCGCTCGCGGATGGACAGGAAGAGGCTCCGGACGAGCCGGGCCACCCCCATCCAGCCGAACAGCCCGAAGATGATGATGATCGTCCAGACGTTGTCGCGGGCGCCCGCGAAGAACCGCGCCGCGACGAGGATGACGAACAACAGGGGCAGGCTGAGCATCACGTCGACGAGCCGCATCAGGAGGTTGTCGATGAAGCCGCCGAGATAGCCGGCGATCGATCCGACGATCGTCCCGATGATCACCCCGATGATCATGCTCGAGAACCCGATCAGGAGCGACCACCGGGCGCCGTTGATGACGAGGAGGAGGACGTCCCGCTGGAGGCCGCCGGTCTCGCCGAACAGGTGCTTGAGCGACGGGCCGCGGCCCTGGTTGACGATCACGTCGGGCCGCGCGGTGTTGTTGAAGTTGAACGGCGCGAAGAGCGGCCCGACGATCGCGACGATCACGAAGAAGCCGAGGATCCCGAGCCCGATCAGGGCCAGCCGATGCTTCTTGAACTTGCGCCAGGCGAGCTGCCACTGGCTGAGCGATTCGAGGCCGACCTCGTAGTCGGTGCCGGGGCCGCCCGGCCCGGGCGCGGCCTCCACCTCGGATGCGGTGACGGCGCCGCTGATGTCCTGTGTCATCGGGGTGCTCGGTCCCTCGGTGTCGGGGTTAGTACTTGATCCGCGGGTCGACGAACGCGTACGCGATGTCGGCCAGGAGGTTCGCGAGGACCACGAGCGCGGCCGTGATCATCAGGATGCCCATGAGGATCGGGTAGTCGAACTTCTGGGTCGCCTCGAGGGTCAGCTTGCCGATGCCCGGCCAGCTGAAGATCGACTCGGTCACGAGGGCTCCGCTGAACAGGAACGGGATCTCGAGCCCGATGTTCGTGAGCACCGGGAGCATCGCGTTGCGGAGCGCGTGCTTGAAGGTCACCGCCCGGCCCGACAGCCCCTTCGCCTTCGCGGTCCGGACGTAGTCCTGGCTCAACGCCTCGAGCATGCTCGCCCGGACGAACCGGCTGTCGCCCGCGACATTCACGACGACGAGCGTGAAGACCGGCAGGATCAGGTGTCGAGCGAGGTCGACGATCGCGGGGATCGGATGCCCGCCGAAGTACTGCCAGTAGGCCGGCGTCCCGAAGGCGGACGACTGGCGGATGTCGTTGATCCCGCTCGCCGGCAGGATGTTCAGGCCGGGCCCGCTGAACAGGTAGATCAGCATGATCCCCAGCCAGAACGTGGGCATGGCGAAGCCGACGTACGCGAAGATCGTCGCCAGCTGGTCGAACCAGGAGTAGCGCTTCACGGCCGCGGTCACGCCGATGATGATCGCGAACGTCAGCCAGATGATCAGCGCGAACGTGGCCAGGATGAACGTCGGCAGGGCGGCCGTGGCGATCCGGCTCATGACCGGCTCACCGGAGTCGATCGAGTACCCGAAGTCGCCATGGAAGACGCCGTTCGTGGAGCCCGACAGGGCCTCCGGCAGGAAGTTCGGCCAGCCGGTATCCCCGATGAACGCCGCCGGCTCCGGGAAGATCCCGAGGAACGTGCCTTCGTGGTCGGGGTTGCAGATCCCCATCCAGCGGCAGTACTGGACCGGGATCGGCTGGTCGAGGCCCCAGGCGTGCTTGAACTTCTCCTTGGCCTCGAGGGTCATCCGCGGGTTCTGGGCGAACTTGCTGGTTGGGCCGCCCGGCGCGGAGAGGAGGACCGCATACACGGCGATGCTGATGCCGAAGAGGACCGGGATCGCCTGAGCGATTCGGCGGATCACGTATTTCGTCATCGGCTCACCACCTGGCGTGTGGAGGTTGGTAGAGAGACCACGGATCCTTCAGCTGGGCCGCGTCCCGAGCCGCATCGGTCCCGACACGGTACACGGTTGACGAGGCGGATGCCACTCGGGGCGCCCATGCGGGCGCCCCGAGTGTGGTCAGTTCCTGATACCGGACCCGGAGGGTCGCGGGTTCAGGTCAGCCGGCGACGAACCAGTCGACGGCGTTCCACGTCGGGCCTGCCTGCGTCGGGTTGGCGAAGAAGTTGCCCACCTTCGGCGACGCGAGGTCGACGTTCTTGCGGTAGTACAGCGGGATCTCGACCGTCTTCTCGACGTAGACCTTCTGGAATTCCGCCATGGCGTCCTTGATGACCTTGAAGTCAACGGAGTTCTTGACGGCGTCCATCGAGGCGTCGATGGCGGTGTCCTTCACCTGGGCGTCGTTCGCGCCGTCCGGCTCGAACTGGCTGCTGTGGTAGCTGAAGTAGTTGCCGAGCGGATCGATCGAGCTCGAGAAGGCGTGCTCCGCGAGGTCGAAGTTGCTCCGCGACAGGGCGCACGGGGTGTCCGCGGTCGCCTCGTTGTAGTCGGCGAAGATGTTCGAAGCGTCGACCGGGTTCGGCACGCCCTCGATGCCAACGTCCTTCAGCCAGCCCGCGATGAGCGCGAGCGTGTCCTGGCGGACCTGGCGGGTGGTGGTGCAGAGCTCGATCTTGGCCTTGAGGCCGCCCTTCTCGCGGATCCCGTCAGCCCCGGCCTTCCAGCCGGCGTCCTCGAGGATCTGCTTGGCCTTCTCGGGATCGAACGTCGCCGGCGGCTGGTCCGCGAAGAACCAGGCACCCGGGGCGATATTCGTGTTGGCCACCTGGACGGTGCCGCCCAGGAGCCGGTTGTTGATCTCGTTCTTGTCGACCGCGTAGGCGATCGCCTGGCGCATGGCCGGGTCGGACATCGGGCAGCCCGTGCCACGATCCTGGACGGTCGGGTTCTTCGAGCACGAGTCCGCCGACCAGTTCGGGCGGAGGAACTCGTAGGTCAGCGACGGGATCGCCGAGACCTGGTCGCCGAGATCCTGGACCTTCGGAACATCCGAGTCCTGGAGGTCGGTGGCGAAGTCGACCTCGCCTGCCTTGAAGCCGGCGATCATCGCGTCAGCGTCGCCGTACCACTTCCAGATCAGGTTGTCGAGGTGAGCCGGCTTGCCGGTCGAGAAGCTCGTGTAGTTCGGGTTCTTCTTCAGGCGCAGCTCGCTGCCGGCCGCGACCGATTCGAAGCTGAACGCACCGCTGACCGGGGTGTTGGCGACTTCCGCCGCGCGGAAGCCCTTGCCGGCGACCTGGTCCTTGATCGGGATCTTCGAGAGGAAGTGGCGGGGCAGCGGCGCGACCATGAGGGTGATGTAACCCTCATAGATCTTGTCGAAGTGCCACACCATCTCGGTGTCCGACTTGCACTCGAAGTTCTTGATGTCCTCGTAGCCGGCGGTGATGACGCCGACGTTGTCCTTGTCGAGGACCCACTCCCACGCGTACTTGAAGTCGTCGCAGGTCAGCGGCTGACCGTCCGACCACTTCAGGCCGTCGCGGAGCGTCCAGGTCACGGTCATCGCGTCGCCGCCGTCGCCGGGCACCTTGACGCCGCCGTTGGTCGTCGTCGGGACGTCCTTGGCGAGGTCAGGGGCGTACTTGTAGTCGTGGGTCAGGACGACGAGGGTCGACCAGGCCGCGGACGCGACGTTGGCCTCGGTCACCTGGCCGAGGTAGTACGGATTGAACTGGTTGGCTTCCTGCCAGTCGCCGATGATCAGCGACCCGCCGTCCTTGCCGTCTTCCGGCTTGTAGGACGTGCCGGTCAGGTTGATCTCACCACCGCCGGACGCCGACTCGGCCGGGGCCGACCCGGACGCCGCCTGGCTGGCCGGAGCGGCCGTCGACGGCGATGCCGTGCTCGGCGAGGGGCTCGCCGCACCCTGGCATGCCGCGAACACGACCATCGTGGTCGCGAGCAAGCCAACGAGACGTTTCCGCATCAAGACTCCTCCCACTGAGTGTGTCTCCCCACACTGCTGGTCGCAGACCGCCGCAGGGTCGTGGCCGGCGTCATCTTCGTCGTCATCCCCGTCCGGGCACTGCCGGGCGGGCCGGTCGATCAGAAGGGACGCGTGTGCACACGGTGAGCGTGCGGCTCCTACGCTCCGGGAACTATCGCCACCGCGCCAGACCCTGTCAAATTGCCTGGGTCGGGCGTCCGGTCGACTGTGCCGGGTCCACCTCCTTCTGCTTCGGCTTGATGTTGTCGGGGTATCGGATCGGGTAGATCGAACCCGTCGGATTCGCGCCGTCGTCGCGGTCGCCCGACGCCGACCGCGCGCGCTGGCGAGCGAGGAAGGCGTTCTCGTTCGCCCGCTCCGCAGCGCTCACCGAGGTGTCGCGGCTGAACGAGGTGGCGATCGTCGGATCCACGACGCCGGTCCCGCCCAGCCGCACCGGCAGGACGAGGACGGCCACGATCGCGAAGCTCATCGCGACGCCGGCAAGCGGCGACATGATCGCGGGGCGGCGGCGCCATCCCTCGATCCGGATCCGGAGGCGGGGCCACGCGTCGGCCGGCGGCTCGGCCGCCGCGGCGTCGTCACCCAGCCGGCGGAGGGCGGTGATCGTGAGCATCGTCCCCTCGACGATCTCGGTGCAGCGCGTGCACCGGTCGAGGTGGGCGAGGGCGGCGCCGGTCTCGGGCCGGACCTCGCCGCGGTCGACGAAGTCGATCAGCACCGGCCGATGCCGGGAGCAGGCGCGGGTCAGATCGATCATGAGGCGTTCGCCTCGACCTCGTCGGTCGGAGCGAGGTAGGCGCCGCCGAAGCGGCGATCGCGCTCGAGGTGGCCGCGCAGGTTGCGGAGCGCGTAGTGGAGCCGTGACTTCACGGTTCCGAGCTGGATCCCGAGAACCTCGGCGGTCTCCTGGAGCGAGAGGCGCTGGAGGTAGTACAGGACAACGACGCTGCGATGCTTGTCGGGGAGCGCCGCGATCCCGTCGCGAACGATCCGCCGGAGCTCGGCCTGCTCGGCCTGGTCGGCGGGGAGCGGCCCGTCGTCGGCCCGGGTCGCCTCGGTCGATTCGTCGATCGGGTTCGTCGCCACGCGGCGGCGGGACAGCCGCGAGTAGCACAGGTTCAGCGACACGCGGTGGAGCCACGGCAGCGGCGACACGTCGGTGTGGAGCGTGTGGCGTCGCTGGTAGGCGCGCGCGAACGTGTCCTGGAGGACCTCCTCCGCTGCCTGTCGATCGCCGGTCAGGCCATACGCCGTCCGGTAGATCGAGGAGCGGTAGCGCGCGAAGAACTCCTCGAAGGCGTCAAGGTCGTCGGCCTGGACACGGCGCAGCAGCTCCGCGTCCATGGCCTGACTCGTCCGCGACGTGGCGCCTCCCGCAGCGTCGTTCGTCGTGTGGTCTCCGTGCAGGCGAGGAGGCCCGAAGGCCGTCTGTTGTCGGAAAGATACGCGCACTCTCCGGGAAAGGTTCAAGTCCCGTGGACGGGCGCACGGAGCCACCGCCCGAAGGGCGCACGCACCTGGGTTCGTCGCGCATGGCGACCGCTGGCAAGGCGGAGCCGAGGACGGGAAGCGAGCGGGCTTCAACTCCGAGGCGAGGCGGGGCCGCAGCCGACGGAACGGCCCTGAGCGCGGACCGGAGGCGGCAACGCCGTCCAGCGGGCGTCAGACGCGACCGCCCTAATCGGGGCAGGGCATCTCGCGGCCGGCCATCGGCCTCCACCGGAGGTTCGGCTGGCGAGCGGCGGTCGCCTCGTCCAGCCGGCCCACCGGCGCGGCGTGCGGTGCGCTCGTGACGAGGTCCGGATCGGACTCGGCCTCGCGCGCGATCGTGATCAGCGCGTCCGCGAACGCATCGAGCGTCTCGACCGATTCGGTCTCGGTCGGCTCGATGAGCATCCCCTCCTCGACCGTGAGCGGGAAGTAGATCGTCGGCGGGTGGAAGCCGTGGTCGATCAGCCGCTTCGCGATGTCGAGCGTCCGCACGCCGGTCCGCTTCTTGATCCCGGCGGCCGAGGCGACGAACTCGTGCTTGCAGGCGCGGTCGAACGGGATGTCGTACGCCTCGCCGACTCGCTTCCGGAGGTAGTTCGCGGCGAGGACCGCGTCGTCGCTCACCTGGCGGAGCCCCGTCCCGCCGTGGGCGCGGAGATACGCGTACGCGCGCACGAGCACGCCGGTGTTGCCGACGAAGCTCCGCAGCCGCCCGATCGACGTGGGCCGCTCGCCGACCGTCTCCAGCCGGTAGCGGCCGTCATCGGCACGGAGGACGCGCGGCGCGGGCAGGAACGGGACGAGCTTCTCGCCCACCCCGACGGGCCCGGCCCCCGGCCCGCCGCCGCCGTGCGGCGTGGAGAACGTCTTGTGGACGTTGAAGTGCATGACGTCGAAGCCGGCCTCGCCCGGTTTGAACCGGCCGAGGATCGCGTTGAGGTTCGCGCCGTCCATGTAGGCGAGCGCGCCGGCCGCATGGACGACCTCCAGGAGGTGGCCGATCCGCTTCTCGAACAGGCCGAGCGTCGACGGGTTCGTGATCATCACCGCCGCGGTCTTCGGCCCGAGCGCCGCCTCGAACGCGTCGACGTCCACGCCGCCGTCGGGCGCGGACGGGATCGTGATCGTCCTGAAGCCGGCCATCGAGGCGGTGGCGGGATTGGTGCCGTGCGAGCTGTCGGGCACGAGGACCTCGTCGCGCCCGGTGTCGCCACGGCTCCGGTGGTATGCCCGGATCATCAGGATCCCCGTCAGCTCGCCCTGCGCGCCGGCGGCGGGCTGGAGCGTGACGGCGCGCATGCCGCTGATCTCGGCCAGCCACTCCTCCAGCTCGAACAGGAGCTGGAGCGTGCCCTGCGCGACCTCGTCGGGGGCCATCGGATGGAGCGTCGCGAACCCGGGCAACCTCGCGGCCCACTCGTTCAGCTTCGGGTTGAACTTCATCGTGCACGAGCCCAGCGGATAGAACCCGGTGTCGACCGCGTAGTTCAGCTGGGACAGGTTGACGAAGTGGCGGACGACCTCCGGCTCGTTGATCTCGGGCAGCGCCGGCGGCGTGTCCCGCCGCGCCGACGCGGGGATCCGGTCGAGGGCGTCCTTGGGCGGATGCGGGATCTTGTCGCCGCCACGGCCCGGCCGCGACCGCTCGAAGAGCGTGGGCTGGAGGGGATCGCCGACGACGCCCATCAGGCGACCTCGGCCGCCGGCGCAGACACTGCGGCGACGGCCGGAAGCTCGGCCGCCAGGGCAGAGGCGAACGCCGCGATCTCGTCGTCGGTCGTCACCTCGGTCGCGCACACGAGGAGGCCTTCCGCGAGCGACGGCTCGTCCGGGACGGCGTCGGCCAGGACGAGGCCGGCGAGGACGCCGCGATCGAGGAGCCGGCGATGCACGGCGCGCGCGTCGGGCACGCGGATCGCGAACTCGTTCAGGTAGGGACCCGGATGGAGGCGCGGCGCTCCGGCATCCGCGAGGGCCGCCTCGAGCCGCGCGGCACGCGCTGCCCCCTGCGCGGCGACGTCCCGCAGCCCGTGCGGCCCGATCGTCGCGAGGTAGATCGAGGCCGCGAGCGCGAGGAGCGCCTGGTTCGTGCAGATGTTGCTCGCCGCCTTGTCGCGCCGGATGTCCTGCTCGCGGGCGCGGAGCGTCATCACGTACGCGCGCTTGCCGTCCACGTCGGTCGTCATCCCGACGAGCCGGCCCGGGATCTGCCGGACGAGGGCATCGGTCGAGGCGAGGATCCCGAGGTACGGCCCGCCGTACTGCGGCGCGATCCCGAGCGGCTGGCCCTCCCCGGCCGCGATGTCGGCACCGTACGCGCCGGGCGGGGCGAGGACCGCCAGCGACACGGGCTCGATCACGCTCACGAACAGCGCGCCCGCCGCGTGGGCGAGCCGCCCGATCTCGTCCATCGGCTCGAGGAGCCCGAGGAAGTTCGGCTGCGCGGCGATGACGCCGGCGACGGGCCGGCCGTCGTCGGCGAGCATCCGCTCGAGCGCCTCGAGGTCGATCGTGCCCGCCGCATCACCGTCCGCGACGAGCGGCACGTCGTCGAGCTGGAGGCCGCCGCCGAAGTACGCGGCGAGCGTCTGGCGGTAATGCGGATGGACGCCCTTCGAGACGAGGACGCGCTCGCGGCGGGTCGCCCGGCAGGTCATCAACCCGGCCTCGGCCGTCGCGGCCGCCCCGTCGTAGTGCGACGCGGAGACGACGTCGAGATCGACCAGCTCCGCGAGCAGCGACTCGTATTCGTAGATGCTCTGGAGCGTCCCCTGGCTGATCTCCGGCTGGTAGGGCGTGTAGGCCGTGTACCACTCGCCGCGGAGGAGCAGCTGGTCGACGTTGGGCGGCGTCCAGTGGCGGTAGACGCCGGCGCCCAGGAACGATGCGAGATCGGTGCGGTTGCGACCCGCCAGCGCCCCCAGCCGCGCGGCCAGCTCGAGCTCCGGCTCGGGTGGCGGGAGGTTCAGGCCGCTCGCACGGAGGTCCGCCGGGATGTCGTCGAAGAGCGCGTCGACGGTGTCGATCCCGAGCGCCTCGAGCATCCGCTCGCGGTCGCCCGCGGTGTGTGGTCCGTACGGCATCCGCTCAGCCGGCCGCGATCAGCGCGTCGTACGCGTCCGCGTCGAGGAGCTCGTCGACCTCGCCGGCGTCGGCGAGGCGGACCTTGATCATCCAGCCCTCGCCGTACGGGTCGCTGTTGACCTGCTCCGGCGAGCCGGTCAGACCGTCGTTCGCGGCGGTGACCTCCCCGGTCAGCGGGGCGAACAGGTCGCTGACCGCCTTCACCGACTCGACGACCCCGAACGCGGCGAACTGGGCGAGCGAGCGACCGACCTCGGGGAGCTCCACGAAGACGATGTCACCGAGCTGGCCCGCGGCGTACTCGGTGATCCCGACCGTCGCCTCGTCACCGGACACGCGGACCCATTCGTGGTCCTTCGTGTAGCGCAGATCGGCAGGGACCGTCACAGATGCTCCTCCTCGAGGCGGGCGGCGGTCAGCGCTCCCGCTGGTAGAACGGAAGGGCCACGACCTCGGCGGCGACCCGCTGTCCGCGGATCTCGACGTCGACCATCGTACCCGGCTGGGCATCGACCGTGGCGACCAGGGCCATCCCGATGGCCTCGCCGAGCGACGGCGACTGGGTGCCGCTCGTCACGACGCCCGTCCGGTGGTCGCCCGACCAGACGGGATAGCCGTGGCGGGCGATCCCCCGGCCGCGCATGACGATGCCCACCAGCTTCCGATCGACGCCGTCCCGGGCGACCTTCTCGAGCGCGCTCCGCCCGACGAAGTCGTTCGCCTTCCCGAGCTTGACGACGCGCCCGAGGTTCGCCTCGAACGGGTTGGTCGAGCGGTCGAGCTCGTTGCCGTAGAGCGGCATCCCGGCCTCGAGCCGGAGCGTGTCGCGCGCGCCGAGCCCGATCGGCGCGATCCCGGCGTCGCGGCCGCCCTCCATGAGCGCGTCCCAGACGTCCGTGGCCCGGTTCGTGTCGACGAACACCTCGAAGCCGTCCTCGCCGGTGTAGCCCGTCCGCGCGACGAGGGCGGGCACCCCGGCCACCGAGCCCTCGGCGATCGCGTAGTAGCGCAGGGCATCGAGGTCCACGTCCGTGAGCGGCCGGAGGATGTCGACCGACCGGGGTCCCTGGATCGCGACGAGCGCGGTCGCCAGGGACCGATCGTCGAGGACCGCCTTGAACCCCTCGAGCCGCTCGGCGAGGGCATCGCTCACGACCTTCGCGTTGCTCGCGTTCGCCACGACGAGGTAGCGGTTCTCGGTGACCCGGTAGACGATCAGGTCGTCGATGATCCCGCCGTCCGGCGCGACGATCATCGAGTACTGCGCGCGGCCCACGGCGAGCGACGGGGGGTCCGTGACGAGGGCGTGGGCGAGACCGTCCCCGGCCCCCTCCCCTTCCACGAACAGCTCGCCCATGTGCGAGAGGTCGAACAGTCCGGCCCGTTCGCGGACCGCCCGATGCTCCTCCAGGATCCCGGCGTACTGCACCGGCATCAGCCAGCCCGCGAAGTCGATCATCTTCGCGCCGAGGGCGATGTGGCGGTCGCGCAGCGGCGTCTCGTGGAGGGTCGGCTCGATCGTGTCGGCCACGGGTCAGGCGCCGCCGACCGACGCCCCGCCGACGGGCGCTGAGGCGACCCCCGACAGGTGCGCCGAAGGCGGATCGACGATCTCGCCGGCCCGCGCGACGAGGGCACGCTCCGTCTCGAAGGTCAGGAAGAGGGGCGCCTCGTCGAACCGGACCCAGCGGACGTCGTCGAACTCGCGGTCGTGCTGGGCCAGGTCGCCGCCGACCGGCTCCATCAGGAAGTAGTGAACCGTCTTGTGGATCCGCGTCCCACGCTGGATGAACCAGTACTCGATGGAGTCGAGGACGTCCGTGATCCGGACCTCCAGCCCGGTCTCCTCGGCGACCTCGCGGAGCGCCGTCTGCTCGCGGGTCTCGCCAGGGTTCGGCGTTCCCTTCGGGAGCGTCCACGTGTACACGTCGCGGTCGCGCCGCCGGGCCCCGATGACGAGAGACGGGATGCCGTCGTCGAAGCGGACGACGATGCCACCGGCCGATGTGGCGGAGCCGGTCCTCAGGCGCGCCACGGCGCCGTGGCGGCGCTGGAGCGACGGGCCGATCCGGCGAAGGACGATCCGGTCCAGTTCATCGCGACCGAGGGTCGCGGCCGGCCGTCGGTCCGGCGCGGGCGGGCGGGTCGGATGGCGCGCCAGTCGCCGCGGAGCCGGGCGAGGATGCTGTCGGATGGCCGCCGCAGGACGGTCATCCGGGCGCTGGCCGGACGGAACGATCCGGCGCCCCGGAGCCCGAGCCGCCGCTCGCGCGCCCGGCTCGACGACGTCACGAATCGCGCGGTCGGGCGGGCCGCATACCGTGCGGCGATGCTGCGCTCCATGGGCGGCAATGGTACCGCGTCAAACGGTCGTTGCAAGGGTCCCGGCAAGCGTCGAGCGGAGCTCCGCGGCCCGTTCCGGTGTCAGCGCGCCACGGGTCTCCGCAAGGGCGATCTCGCGCTCGGCGAGCGCCCGGTAGAGGGCCTCGACCCGGGGGGCGTGTGCCCGCAGGGCAGCCAGGTGAGCCGCGACGGTGCCGGCGTCGCCGCGCGTCATCGGCCCGGTCAGCGCCGCCGCGATCCCGAGCGACCGTGCGTTGCCGAGCGTCTGCTCGATGAGCGGCGCGTAGATCGCGAGCGAGCCGGCCTCGTCGAGGCCGGCGACCCGGCCGAGCTCGGCGATCGCGTCGAGGAGGGCGTCGAAGCCGCCGGCCGCCAGGACCGCGGCCGCGTGGTAGGCGGGCTTGGCTCCTGGCGCGAGCCGCACCGGCGTCGCCCCGAGGACCTCGGCCATCCGGGCGAGCAGGGCGACGAGCTGGTCGTCGCCCTCGATCGCGATCGTCGCGCCGTGGAGCGCCGCCACCGCGCGCTCGAGGTCCGCGAACGCGACGAGCGGATGGAACGACCCCACCTGCGTCCCCGCCGCCATCGCCGGTGACAGCGCCTCGGCGCCGAGCAGCCCGCTCGTGTGGATCATCGCCTGGCCGCCGTACATGTGGATCCCGCCGGCGACCCGCGGGATCGCGTCGTCCGGCACCGCGAGGACGATGAGCTCGACCTCCTCGACGAGCGCGGTCGCGTCGACGAACGCCCGGACACCGGGGACGAGGCTCCGGAATCGGTCCCGTCGCGCGGCGTCACGACTGGCGACGGCATGGATCCGCCAGCCCGCCCGGTCGAGCGCGACCCCGAGCGCGGTCCCGACCGCGCCGGCTCCGACGATGCCGATGACCGGCGGCTCCCCGGCCTCGCTCTGGACGTGGGGGTGCGCGTGCGGATGCGCGTCGTGGTCGTGGTCCGGTCCGTGGCCCCGGGCGGCCGCGTCGGCCGGGCTCAGCGGGTCGAGATCGATCCCGGCCGCGTCGAGGTCCCGGAGCGTGTCGTCGCGGGCCCGACCGGCGGCCGCGGCATCGTCGTCGGGGTCGCCCCAGGCCTTCACGCGACCGGTCGCGAACGGGAGTCGCGGTACTCTTCCACGCACCGAGTGTACCGACCGATCCCACGGAGGACGCGTGACGCACCCCGATCCCTTCGGCGCCCGGGCCAGCCTCGGAGCCGGCCTGCCCGACCACTTCCGCCTGGCCGTCCTCGCCGACCGGATCGACCTCGAGACTGCCCCCGTCACGCTCCGGATCCTCCTCGAGAACGTCCTCCGCCACGCCGGCGACGGCGTGGTCTCCGAAGGCGACGTCGAGACGCTCGCCTCGTGGCGGCCGGGAGTCGCAGCCGAGGCGGAGGTCCCGTTCATGCCGGCCCGGGTGATCCTCCAGGACTTCACCGGCGTCCCCGCCGTCGTCGATCTCGCGGTGATGCGCGACGCGATGGCCGACCTCGGCGGCGACCCGGCGCGCGTCAATCCGCTCGTCCCGGCCGACCTCGTCATCGACCACTCGGTCCAGGTCGACCAGTTCGGGACCCCGGCCGCGTTCGCGTTCAACGTCGAGCGCGAGTACGAGCGCAACGGCGAGCGCTACCAGCTCCTCCGCTGGGCGCAGACGGCGTTCCGCGACCTGCGCGTCGTCCCGCCCGGCACGGGGATCGTCCACCAGGTCAACCTCGAGTACCTCGCCACGGTCGTCACGGACGTGCCGGATCCGGCGGCCGGCGACAAGCGGATCGCGTTCCCCGACACGCTCGTCGGGACCGACTCGCACACGACGATGATCAACGCGCTCGGCGTGCTCGGCTACGGCGTCGGCGGGATCGAGGCCGAGGCCGTCCTCCTCGGCCAGCCGCTCTACCAGCCCATGCCGCGGATCGTCGGGGTCCGCCTCCACGGTGAGCTGCCGCGTGGCTCCACCGCGACCGACCTCGTCCTCGTCGTGACCGAGATGCTCCGGAAGCACGGTGTCGTCGGCGCATTCGTCGAGTTCGCGGGAGACGGCCTCGCGGGCCTGGCGCTCGCCGACCGGGCGACGATCAGCAACATGAGCCCCGAGTTCGGGGCGACGTCGACGATCTTCCCGATCGACGACGAGACGCTCGCGTACCTGCGCCTCACGGGCCGCGCGGCGGACCGGATCGCGCTCGTGGAGGCGTACGCGAAGGCGCAGGGGCTGTGGCGCGAGCCGGGACCCGGTCCCACGTTCGACGAGACGCTCGAGCTCGATCTCGCGACCGTGGAGCCGTCCGTCGCGGGGCCCCGGCGACCGCAGGACCGGGTCCCGCTGACGAAGCTCCGCGACTCGTTCCGGACGACGTACCCGGACGGCCTCGTCGCCCTCGACGAGGCGACCCTCGAGACGACCAGGCCGGACGGCGGCGAGGTCGAGGCCGCCTCGGCCGAATCCTTCCCCGCGAGCGATGCGCCCTCGTTCGCGAGCGCGGACGCACGCGACGAGCCGGCACCGCCCGAGATGCCGCCAACCGACGCCGCGCTTGGGGCTGCGCACTATCGCCCGGTCACGGTCGAGGTCGGCGGGACCCGGGCGACGATCCAGACCGGCTCGGTGGCGATCGCGGCGATCACCTCCTGCACGAACACCTCGAACCCGACGGTCATGGTCGGGGCCGGGCTGCTCGCCCGGAACGCCGTCGCGCGCGGACTGTCCGTCCCGCCGACCGTGAAGACGTCGCTGGCCCCGGGCTCGAAGGCCGTCACCGGCTACCTCGAGGCGGCCGGCCTGATGGCGCCCCTCGAGCAGCTCGGATTCGCCCTCGCCGGGTACGGCTGCACGACGTGCATCGGCAACTCCGGCCCGCTCGACGACGCGGTGGCGGCCGCGGTCGAGGAGAACGACCTCGTCGTGGCGGCGGTCCTGTCGGGGAACCGCAACTTCGAGGGCCGGATCCACCCGCTCGCGCGCGCGAGCTACCTGGCGTCGCCGCCCCTCGTCGTCGCGTTCGCGCTCGCCGGCCGCGTCGACGTCGACCTCACGCTCGAGCCGCTCGGGCGCGGCTCCGACGGACGCGAGGTGTTCCTCACCGACATCTGGCCGACGCCGGACGAGATCCGGCGCGTCATCGGCTCGTCGATCGATCCCGAGCTGTTCCGCCGGACGTATGCCGTCGTGTTCGACGGCGACGAGCGCTGGCGGGCGCTTCCGATCCCGTCGGGCGATCGGTACGACTGGGATCCCCGATCGACGTACATCGCGAAGCCGCCGTTCTTCGACGGGCTCGCCGCCGAGCCGGCTCCGGTCGCGGACATCGAGGGGGCTCGGGCGCTCGCCGTCCTGGGCGACTCGGTCACGACGGACCACATCAGCCCGGCCGGATCGATCGCCCCGTGGTCGCCGGCCGGTGACTGGCTCCAGGAGCGCAACGTCGCCCCGCTCGAGTTCAACTCGTACGGCGCCCGCCGCGGCCACCACGAGGTGATGATGCGCGGCACGTTCGGGAACATCCGGCTCCGCAATGCGCTCGCCGCGGGCAAGGAGGGGCCGTACACGGTCCATCTCCCGGACGGCAAGGAGGCCTTCATCTACGACGCCGCGATGCAGTACCGGGCGGAAGGCACGCCGCTCGTCGTCCTCGCCGGCCGCGAGTACGGGACGGGCTCCTCGCGCGATTGGGCCGCGAAGGGGACGATGCTCCTCGGCGTCCGGGCGGTCCTCGCCGAGAGCTACGAGCGGATCCACCGGTCCAACCTCGTCGGGATGGGCGTGCTCCCGCTCCAGTACCTGCCCGGCGACACCGCGGCGTCGCTGGGTCTGACCGGCCGCGAGACGTACTCCATCCACGGCCTCGCCGACGACCTCTCCCCGAAGAAGCGGCTGACCGTGGTCGCGAAGGCCGACCCGCTCGACGGCGGCGCGGAGAAGCGGTTCGAGGCGATCGCCCGACTCGACGGCCCGATCGACGTGGGCTACTACCGGCACGGCGGGATCCTCCCGGCCGTCCTCCGCCGGATCGCGGCTGGGGCATGATCGTCCCGGTCACCTGAACTCCGGAACGTCGAGCGCTCGTATCCCAACCGAGACCCGGAGGGAAGCCCCTCCAGCCCGAGGAGACCACCACGGACATCGATCTCGAGCCGGCGACGCGCTCGGTGGCAGGGGCCGATCCGGAGATCCGCCGGCTCTGGGAGGACGTCCGCGGCGCCGTGGGGCGGGCCGTCATCGGCGGCGAGGAGCCGCTTCGTCTCGTCCTCACCGCCCTCCTCGCCGATGGCCACGTCCTCGTCGAGGACGTGCCGGGGACGGGCAAGACGCTGCTCGCCCGCGCGATCGCCCGCGCACTCGGCCTCCAGACGGCGCGGATCCAGGGGACGCCGGATCTGCTCCCGGTGGACGTGACCGGATCGTCGATCCTCGAGGGAGGCTCGCTCCGGTTCGCGCCGGGACCCGTCTTCACGAACATCCTCCTCGTCGACGAGATCAACCGGGCGACGCCCCGAACGCAGTCGGCCCTGCTCGAGGCGATGCAGGAGCGGCAGGTCTCGATCGAGGGCCAGACCCGACCCCTCCCCGAGCCGTTCGTCGTCCTCGCGACGCAGAACCCGATCGAGTTCGAGGGGACGTTCGCGCTGCCCCAGGCGCAGCTCGACCGGTTCCTCGTCCGCGTCCGGCTCGGCTATCCCGAGGAGACGGCCGAGCGGTCGATCGCCCGCCGCCACCAGGCCGCCGCCGAGCCGCTCGACACGATCGAGCCCGTGATCGACGGCCCCCGGCTGCTCGGGCTGCGCGACCAGGTCCGGACGGTCCACGTCTCCGACGAGGTCGAGGGCTACCTCGTCGCGCTGGTCCGGGCGACCCGGACGCACCGCGATCTCCAGCTCGGTGCGAGCCCCCGGTCCAGCGTCGCCCTGTACCGCGCGGCGCAGGCGTCGGCACTGCTCGCCGGGCGGCGGTTCGTCCTGCCCGACGACGTCCAGGCGATCGCCCGGCCGGTCCTCGCCCACCGCCTCGTCGTGGATCTCGACGAGAGTCTCCGCGGAGCATCGGCGGACGGCGTCCTCGGGCAGATCCTCGACTCGGTCCCGGTGCCGCCCGTCGCGGCGGCCCGCTGAAGCGGACCCGTCCACTCGAGCGGCGGCGGACGCGATGACCTTCACCGCCTTCCTCGCGATCGTCCTGCTCCTCACCGGCACGTGGCTCGACGTCCCGATCGCGATCCTCCTCGCGATCGTCGTCCTCGTCCTCGAGGTCGTCCGAGGGATCTGGGCGCGCAATGGGTTGAGCCGGATCGTGTATCGGCGACACCTCGAGCGCGACCGGATCACGTGGGGCGAGGAGATCCCGACCGAGATCGAGACGTGGAACCGCCAGCGCCTGCCGTTGTCGTGGCTCCGCGCGGAGGACGAGGCGAGCGCCGGCGTCGTCGTCCGGGAGCGGCCGCTCGTCATCGGCGGTCGCGGCGGGCGCGTCCTCCGCAACGCGTGGACGCTCGCTCCGTACGAGCGCGTCCGGCGCCGCTTCCACGTCACCGCGGAGCGCCGTGGCGTGTACGAGCTCGGCCCGGTCAGCCTGTCGATCGGCGACCTGTTCGCTCGCGAGGCGGCCCGCGACGCGCGACCCGAGGTCGAGCGATTCCTCGTCCGGCCGCGCGTCGTCCCAGCCGGTCCGCTCGAACGCCGTGACACGTGGGGCGGCCAGGAACGCACGCGGGCCGGCCTCAGCGAGGATCCGTCGCGGTTCGCCGGCGTCCGCGAGTACGCGCCGGGTGATCCGCTCCGGCGGCTCCACGTTCGCGCCAGCGCGCGGCTCGGCCGGCCGGTCGTCAAGCGGTTCGAGCCGTCGCGCGACCGGGAGGTCCTCCTCGCGCTGGACGTCCAGACGTCGCCCGGGTTCACCTGGACGCCGTCGCTCGACGACGAGGAGGTCGAGTCGCTGTTCGTCGTCGCGGCGTCCCTCGCGCGATCGCTTGCCCGGGACGGCGCCGCGTTCGGCATCGCCGCGGCCGGCTACCACGGTGCCGAGAGCCGGTTCGCGCAGCTCGCCGTGTCCGAGGCTCCGGGGCAGCTCGAGCGGGTGTTCGACCTGCTGGCCCGCCTGTCGTCGCATCCGTCGGCGCCGTTCGAGCGCCTGCTCGGGATGCTCGCCCGCGTCGTGCGTCCGGGCACGACCGTCGTCGTCGTCACGGCGCGGGACGCGGCGCCGTACCTTCCCTGGCTCCGCCGGATCGAGCGCGCCGGCTGCCGGGTCGTCGTCGTCGCCTGCGGGCCCGACGGCGCGGCGGACGCCGGTCGCGTCCGACGGCTCGGGGTCGCCGCGCGGAGCGTCCGCCTCGACGGTCCCTGGCGCACCGCGACGGCGCTCGGGCTGACGAGCTGACATGACCCCGGTCGCGCCGCCGGTCGCGCCACCGGGCTCGCCGCTCGGCAGCGGCACGGAGGCCTCGCGTCGGCGTCCCGTCGCGCGGATGATCGAGCTCGCGCCCGTGGTCCTCGTCGTCGTCGCCGAGGCGGCGTGGATCGCCGTCCTCGGCGGGCTCCTCCAGGAGTTCACGCTCCGCCGCGCCGTCCTGGGCCTCCCCGTCCTCGCCGTCTTCGTCTCGATCGGCATCGCGGCGGCACGCCTCCTCGGACCGCGCCTCGGCGACCGCTGGCCGATCGTCGCGCTCGGGATCGCCGGCCTCGGCGCCGCCGCCGGCTGGGCGCTGTCGGAGGAGGCGCGGTCCGCCGCGGGCTCCGGCATCGGGCCCGCGATCGCGGCGCATCCGGGCGGGATCGTCGCGGGTCTTGCCGTGCTCCGCGGCTACGCGCACGCGCGGCTGCCGCTCTCGGAGAGCACGGTCGCCCGATTGCTCTCGGTCGGGATCCCGGGGATCGCCCTCGTCGCGCTGCTCGGTGGGCTGATCGGGGAGCCGCTGCGGAGTGCGTTCCTCGGTGAAGCCCTCGGGGCGGCGGTCGTGTTCGTCGCCGCGGCGGCGCTCGCGCTCGCGCTCGTCCGCCTCGACGACGTCGGTCAGGACGGCGGCTTCGACTGGCGACGGAACCCACCGTGGCTGCTCCTCGCGGTCGTCGTCCTCATCGTCGCGATCGTCGGGGCGATACCCCTCGCGGCCGTCGCGGGGACGGTCATCTCGGTGCTGATCTCGATCGCCCTCGGGCCGCTGCTCGTCTTCGGCCTCGCGTCAGGGTTCGACCGAACCGCGCGCCGGGTGATCCTGTTCTTCGGGCTGGTGATCGTCATCCTGTACGCGCTCACGAACGGCCCGATGCGGGTCACGCCTCCCGCGGCCACCGATCCCGGCGTGGCGAGCAACCCGCCCGCGTCCACGGGTGAGCAGGTGATCGCGGCGAGCCTGGGCGGCCTGCTCATCGTCGCGGCGCTCGTCGCGGTCGTCGTCCTGATCGCGCTCTGGATGCGGCGGACGCCAGCGGACGAGCCGGCGGTCGACGAGACGCGGGCGATCGATCGCGGCGGCGAGCCGGCCGGACCGGCGCGGCGACGCGGCCGGTTCGGGCGGCGCGCGGAGCCGGCGACGGCGGTCGAGGCCTATGTCGCGCTGGTCGACGAGCTCGATCGACGCCCGGACGTGCGCCGCGAGCCGGCCGAGACGCCCGCCGGGCATGCGGCCCGTCTCCGGTCCGCCGGCCGGTCGGGGCTCGCGCTCGACCTCCTCGCGGCCGACTACGCGCTGGCCCGGTACGGCGGGGCGAGGCTCAGCGCGAGCGAGGACCGGCGGGCGATCGGACGCTGGCGGTCCCTGCGGCGTTCGCTGGCGCACGGCCCCCGGGCCAGGCCGGGCGCGACGGCGGCCGAGCCGGCCGTCCCGCGCACGGAGATGGACGCCGAGGGAACGCGGACCGGCACCCGCGCGATGTAGCCGAGCGCGGGGCGCCGAGAACGGAGGGGATGGTGGGCGATACTGGATTCGAACCAGTGACCCCGCGGATGTGAACCGCGTGCTCTAACCACTGAGCCAATCGCCCGGATCCGGGCCGGATCGTCGCTCAGGACGCCGGCGGGACAGCCTCGATCATACGCGGAGCCCCGGATAGCGGGCAACGACGGCGTCCGGCTCGACGCCGTCGACGACCACGAGCTTCTGCCGACCGGCCGCTCCGGCGACGAGACGGACTGACCGCCGCGGTACGCCGAGCTCGTCGGCGATGAGCCGCAGCAGGGACTGGTTCGCCGCCCCGCCGACCGCCGGCGCCGCCACGTGTGCCCGCAGCACCCCGTCGACCACGCCGTCGACATGGTCCGACCCGCCACGCGGGGTCAGACGGACGGCGAAGCGTGCCTCGGTGTCAGCCAGGACTCAAAGGAGGCGCCACAGGACGCTCAGCACGATCAGGACGATCAGCGGCGAGAAGTCGACCATCCCGGTCTGGGGCAGCGCGCGACGGATCGGGGCGAGGATCGGCTCGGTGGTCGAGACGAGGAACGCCCCGAGCTGCGTCCGCCCGACCGGGTCGAACCAGGAGATCAGAACCCGCCCCAGGATCAACAGCCACAGCGCAAGGAACGCGACCTGGAGGAGGTTCGACAGGAACAGGCCCACGGGCGGAGTCTACCAAGGTCGTCCACGCTCGCCTCCCGATGCGAGCGCGCGTCAGGCGTTCGGCCGCTCGCCGAAGATCGCCCGGCCGACGCGGACGATCGTCGCGCCTTCCTCGATGGCCACCCCGTAGTCGTCGCTCATCCCCATCGACAGCTCCGGCCCGAGTCCCGGCCACGCGCGACGCACCTCGGTGGCGAGCGTCCGCAGCGCGGCGAAGGTCGGCCGCGCGTCCTCGGCCCGCTCGACGAGCCGGCCCACGGTCATCAGGCCCCGGATCTCGAGTCGGCGGAGCCCGTCGAGGACCGCCATTGCGCGCTCGAGATCACGAGCGGCGAAGCCGGCCTTCGCCGGGTCGGCATCGACGTTGACCTGGAGCAGGATCGGCAGCGGAGCCGGCCGCGCGAGCTCTCCGACAAGGCGATCGAGGCGTACGGCAAGGTCGACCGAATCGACCGACTCGATGACGTCGAACGTCTCCAGCGCCCGGCGTGCCTTGTTCGACTGGAGCGGCCCGATCAGGTGCCACTGGGCGCCCGCGACGGCACGGACCTTCGCCTCCGCCTCCTGGACGCGGTTCTCGCCGAGCGTCGTCAGCCCGGCCGCGATCGCGTCGACGAGCCGTTCGGCGGGGACGGTCTTCGAGACCGCGACCAGGGCGACCTCGGACGGGTCGCGCCCGACGCGGGCGCACGCCTCGGCGATCCGATCGAGAACCCGGGCGCGGGCCGCCCGGAACGCCGCTACTTCCGGCGCAGGAACGATGGGATCTCGAGGTCGTCGGCGTCGTATGCCGCGGCGCGCTTCACGGGCACCGGCTCACCCACGCTCCGCTCGATCCGCGGCGCCATGACCGCGGCGGCCGGACGCTCCTCGTGGCCGTCGCCGTTGCCGTTCGCCGCCTCGGTCCGCTGCCGCTCGAGCTCCTCGAGGAAGTCGCGCTCGCGCGGGACGCGCTGCGAGACCTGCTCGCTCGCCGGCTGTGCGGCCTGGGCGCGCTGGCTCGGCTCGCGCCGGCGGTTGCCGTCGAAGCCGGTCGCGATGACGGTGATCATCACTTCCTCGCCGAGCCGGTCGTTGAAGCTCGTCCCGAAGATGATGTTCGCCTCGGGATCGGCCGCGGCGCGGATCTCCTCGGCGGCCTCGGTGACCTCGAACAGGCTGAGGTTCGAGGAGCCGGTGATGTTGAACAGGATCCCCTGGGCGCCGGTGATGTTGACCTCGAGGAGCGGGCTGGCGATCGCCTGGCGGGCGGCCTCGACGGCGCGGTTCTCGCCGGTCGCCCGGCCGATCCCCATCAGCGCCGACCCGGCGTCCTTCATGATCGCCCGCACGTCGGCGAAGTCGAGGTTGATCAGCCCCGGCATCGTGATGATGTCGCTGATCCCCTGGACGCCCTGGCGGAGGACGTCGTCGACGACCCGGAACGCGTCGATGATCGAGGTGTTCTTCTGGACGACGTCCTTGAGGCGGTCGTTCGGGATCGTGATCAGCGTGTCG
>DASSMI010000077.1:0-3480 GCA_035688935.1 Candidatus Limnocylindrales bacterium
GCGCCCCGGACCACGATGTGGGCGTTCGTCACCGTGAACCCGGCCTCGCGCTTCTCGGCGCTGATCGAGACCTCGACATCGAGCTTCGTGGGCGGCGTGCCGGCCTTCGACAGGATGTTCGCGCAGGCCATCGAGAAGCACGATGCGTGCGAGGCGGCGAGCAGCTCCTCGGGTGACGTCGTGTTCTCGGGCTCCTCGGTCCGATCCGCCCAGGTCGTCGGCTGGTCACGGAAGACGCCGGTCGACGCCGCGGTCACGGTCCCGCGTCCGGACATCAGGTCGCCGCTCCAGGTGGCCGTGGCTCGTCGGGTCGTCATCGTCGTGTCCTCCGTTCGGCTCCATCCGTTCCGCCCGTCCGCCGAGGGCGGCCTCCCACCCGATGGTCCCACACGACGCCGATCCGGTCCGGTGGGGTCGTCGCCAGTCCGGTCGGGACCGGTGGATTCGACTTCCGCGAATCGGTGCACATCGGGCCCGTACCAATCGCGGCGCGGGTCCGGGACGCCTCACCCATACCGGCTCGCGAGGCGGTCCGGGATCGTCTTGGCATGGTTTCCCATGCCCGCGCGCTCGGTCGTCGACGCCTCGCGTCGGTTCTCCTCGCTGCCGTCGCGGTCGCCGCGATCGTGGTGCCCGCGGCGGTCACCGCGTCCTCGCCGGTGGACGACGCGACCTTGAGCAGCCTCGAGTCCGCGATGGTCTCGGCGCTCAACCAGGACCGCACGGACCGCGGCCTCGTGCCGGTCCGGGTCGACTCGCGCCTGATGGCGATCGCCCGCGCGCGATCCGACGACATGGTCGCGAAGGACTACTTCAGCCACACGCAACCGGACGGCCGGAACGTGTTCGACATCCTGACCGCCCAGCACATCACCTGGTACACCGCGGGCGAGATCATCGCCTGGAACAACTACCCGCTCGACTCGACCGTCTCGGCGGCGAACCGCCAGTGGATGGGCTCGCCGGGGCACTACGCGATCATCACGTCCACGAACTACAACTACGTCGGCGTCGGGGTCGCGATCGATCCGGATACGGGCAAGAAGGTCTGGACGGCCGTCTATCTCAAGGGCCCGGACCGGACGGCCGCGAAGGCGTCGGCGTACACGCCGTCCCTCGGCTCGTGGACGAGTCCCTCGACGCGGACGGCCAAGATCGCCTGGACCGGCTACGACCCGCGGCTCCAGGTCCTGACGGCCGGACTCCGCTCGTTCACGGTCCAGGTCCGGACCGATGGCGCGACGTGGCGGACGGTGTACTCGTCGACGACGCTGCGGTCGTGGTCCTTCCGCGCATGGAAGGGCCACTACTACGAGGTCCGGATCTCGGCCCGTGATCGCGCCGGCAACCGCGGCGCGTGGGTCACGAAGGTCGTCGACCTCCGCTGATCCCGGCGGGGCCTCGCGCCCCGGGGCCTAGCCTGCGAGGAGGTCTCGCGTCGCGGCGACGAGCGCGCGGTGACGCGCCGTCCGCGGCCAGGCGACCTTCCGGACGGCACCGAAGTCGCGGTGTGCCTCGATCGCCGCCGCGAACGCCTCGACGAATCCCGGTTCGGCCACGGGGTCGAAGCCGTCCTCCCACCACAGTCCCGCGATCCGGAGGACGCCGTCGCGTCGCTCGATCCGCGGCTCGATCCGGCCCACGAGCCGGTCGCCGAACAGGATCGGAAGGACGTAGTAGCCCCAGCGCCGCTTGGCCGCCGGCACGTACACCTCCCAGAGGTAGTCGAACCCGAACAGCGTGCGCAGGACGTCGCGGTCCCACACGAGCGGGTCGAGCGGCGCGAGGAACGCGACACCGGGCGGCTCGCCGCCGGGTGTCCAGCGGGCCGCGACCTCCCGCTGTGCACGATCGAGGTGCTCGAGGGCCTCGGCCGGAACGTAGCGGGTGCCCCTGATCCCGTCCACGACGACGGGGACGATCGCGCCCGACGCGACCAGCTCGGCCTGGAGGGCGCGCCGGCCCGGCGTCTTCACCGGCACCCCGCCCTCGAGCCCCAGCTCGTTCCAGGGCATCGATCCGATCCAGATCTCCTGGTTGCCCGTCTCGCCGAGGAGGCCGTGGGCGCGGTAGCGCGACAGGAGCTTGTGCCGGAACGCCTCGCGCGGCGGCTCGACCCGGTCGAGGACGTCGGCCGGGAACAGGCGCTCCACGAGGTCGTAGACACGCCGGTTGCCGTCGCGCCGGCGCAGGCCGAGGATCCCGGCAAGGGCCAGCGCCTCGAGGATCGCCCGGACCTGGTTCGTGGGTCGCCACGACCACTCGATCGCCTCGCGCGGCTCGACGTCGATCGCGGCCATCGGGCCGGTCTCGCGGATCCGCTCGAGGAGCTCCTCGACGAGCGGCGCGTGCTCGTCGAACGTGCCGCCCTCGTACTGGCGCCGCGCCCGATCCCAGTTGATCCGGTACCACGGCAGCTCCGCGGTCGGCACGATCGAGAGGCCCTTGTTGTACGTCTCGAACAGCCAGCGCTCGTCGTACAGCAGGCGGTCCGTCTGCTCGCGGCGATAGCCCGGGACACGGGCGAGCAGGACCAGGTCGTGGTTCCGTCCGGCGATCTCGATGGGATCGAACTGGATCGACCCCAGCCGCTCGAAGGCCGCCCGGATGCCGGCCTCGCCGGCGGGGAGCGACCGCGGCGGAGCGAGAAGATGATGGAGCACGAGGTAGCGCCGCGCGACGTCCCCGGAGATCCGGCGCGGTTCGTCGGTGGTCGAGACGGGCGTCCGGATGGGCGCCGCCGCGCGGCGGGATCGCGGACGCGTGAGGGTCGGGCTGGTCATGTCCGGATCGTCGGCGGCGATCCGGTCAGGTTCCGTCACGTATCGGCGTCCAGCGCCTCGAGCAGCCGATCGACGAAGGGGATCTGCGTCGGCTTCAGCCGGCGTCTCGCCTCGGCCGGGCCGAACCACGCGACGCGATCGATCTCGGCGAAGACCTGGCGCCGGCCGCTCCGCGGCGGCCACTCTATCTCGAACTCGTTCGACTGGGCGGTCGCCGGGTCGAGGTCGCCCTCGATCGCCCAGGCGTGGACGACCTTGCCGCCCTTCTGGACGATCGTCCCGAGCTCGAGCGGCGGCGAGCCGTCGCCGATTCCGGCCGGCGCCTCGTGCCCGACCTCCTCGGCGAACTCGCGCCTGGCGACGGTCAGGAGATCGTCCTCGCTCCCATCGGGCTCGCCCTTCGGGATCGACCAGTGACCCTCGTCGCGCTTCGCGAAGAACGGCCCGCCCGGATGGGCGAGCAGGACCTCGAGCTCGCCGCGCTCGCCCGACGGGCGGCGGAAGAGCAGGATTCCGGCGCTCCGGCGGGTGACCATCGGCGCATCGTAGGGGCAACCGCCGCGCGGCGGTGGCGACGGGCGTCCGCCGGCCGGCCGTACGGTGCGATGCACCTGCAAGCCCCCCGTTCGGCACGCGCTTCGGTCCGTCACGGATGTCCGGGCAGGGTGATCCCGACGCAGCGAAGGGAGACCCACCC
>DASSMI010000078.1:0-10110 GCA_035688935.1 Candidatus Limnocylindrales bacterium
CGCGATCATCCTGGTCTGACGTCCGACCACGACTGGAGCTCGACGATGTTGCCCTCGGGGTCGGTCACGTACGCCCACGTCACGAACCGGCCGTCGGCGGTCTCGAGCGTCACCACGTCGCCCACCGCTCGGCCGCCCGCAACCAGGACCGTCTGGCGCGCCTCCGGCACCGAGGCCACCGCGAAGGCGATGTGCTGGAAGCCCGGCCGGTTGACCGCGGCCGGCACGCCGTCCGGCATCGAGCCGTACTGGTAGATCTCGAGCGTCGGGCCGTCCGGGCCCAGACCCGGCAGCCGCAGGTGAACCCCGCGCAGCGACGCGCCCGGCACACCCGTGCCGCGCGACAGATCGGCCCCTGCGTAATCGCGCTCGGGCGGGACGAAGACGCACCCGAAGACGTCCGTGTAGAACGCCGCCAGCGCGCGCCAGTCGCGCGCGATGACGTTGACGTGCCCGAACCGAACGCCCTCGACCAGACTCACGCGGGTCCCTCCAATCGCCGGCCACGGACCCAGGCGCCGCGGACCATCGAGTCATTCGCCCGGAAGATCAACCGGCTGACCAACGACTCCGGGTCGGCGAGGTCCGGCGCCGACACGTCCTCCGATCCCGCCAACGGTGCTGTCCGCGCCGGATCGACGGCGATGAGATCGGCCTCCTTGCCCGGCTCGATCGAGCCGATCCGATCGTCGAGACCGAGCGCACGCGCGCCGCCCAGCGTGCCGAGGCGCAGCCAGTCGAGCGGGCCGAGCGGTACCTCGTCGGCCGCGTCGACGGCGAGCGCCCGGCGCGCCTGCTGGGCGTATGCACCGGTCCGCATGACGCCGAACAGCGAGAGCTCCGCCCCGCCCGACACGTCAGAGCCGAGGCCGACCGTGATCCCGGCCGCCAGTCGCTGGGCCAGCGGCATGATCCCGGCGCCGATGAACAGGTTCGAGGTCGGGCAATGGGCGATCCGCGTCCCGGTCTCCGCGATCCGCGCCGCCTCGCGCGACGAGCAATGGATCGCATGGGCGAGGATCGTCCGGGGACCGAGGCCGCCGGCCCGGTCGTAGACGTCGACGTAGTCGCGCGCGTCGGGGAACAGCCGCGACACCTCGTCGATCTCCGCGCGGTCCTCAGACACGTGGGTCTGCCACCAGCAGTCGAGCTCGCGGGCAAGCGACGCCGAGGCCGCGAGGAGCTCGGCCGTGCACGAGACGGCGAAGCGGGGCGTGACGGCGTAGCCGAGGCGGCCGTGTGCGGCGCCGTGCCAGCGCTCGGCGAGCCGACGGGACTCGGCGATCGACCGAGCGAGGATCGTCGACGGCTCGACCGTCGCGTCGTATGTGAGCCGATCCATCATCACCTTGCCGAGGATCGCCCGGATCCCGTGCTCCTCGGCCGCCCGGAACGCCGCGTCCATCGCCGCCTCGTAGACGACGCCGTACGCGAGCACGGTCGTCGTCCCGGCGGCCGCGAACGCGCGGAAGATCGCCGGAGCGAGCCCCGAGGCGACGTCCGGATCCGACCACGAGCGCTCCGTCGGGAACGTCAGCCGGTCGAGCCAGTCGAGCAGCGGCAGGGCATACCCGAGACCCGCGTTCGGCACCTGCGGCAGGTGGGCGTGGAGGTCGACGAGCCCGGGCAGCAGCACCCATGGCCGGAGGTCCGTCGCCGACGCGCGCCCGGCGGCGGCGGTCGCCCCGGCGGCGGGCCGGACGGACGCGATGCGGCCGTCGGCGTCGACCTCGACCAGCCCGTCGTCGACGTTCCGGATCGAGCCACCGGGGAGTGGCGTGATGACCCGGCCGCGAAGAACGAAGGGCGGCCGATCCGGGAGCGTGACGGGCGGGCGGACCTCGCTCACCCGCCGATCATAGGGTCGGGCGGCCGGGCCCGAGGCCCTCGCTACGACCCCGAGGTGAAGCTCGCGTCGATCGCGTCGTCGGCCGTGATCGGGTTCGGGACGAGGTTCAGCGTCTTCAGGTACTCGATCGACTTCGTCCAGCCCGCCCGGTCCACGGCACCCGTCAGCGGCGCGCCCGCCGCGGCGCCGGACGGTGCCCAGGCCGCGATCGTCGCCGCGAGCACCGCGGACTGGGCATCCCGAGCCCCCGCGAGCTCCGGGACCGCCCCGATCGCCGCGTCCAGCCCCACGGACGGCGTCGCGGCGATCTCGTTCATCGCCTTGAGCGTCGCGCGGACGAAGGCGGCGATCGCATCGCGCTTCGCGCCGATCGTGGCCGTCCCCGCGATCAGCCCTGGCCCGGGCAGCGGCGTGATCTGGTCGATCGTGAGCACGGACGCCTTCGTGCCCGAGAGCTCGAGCTGGACGGGCTCGTTGTTCACGAACCCGGTCGCCGCGTCGATCGCGCCCTGGGCGAGCGCCGCCCCCTGGCCGAAGTCCGGGTACTCGACGATTGTGACGTCCGCGGGCTTCAGGCCGGCCGAGCCGAGGAGTGCCTGGAGCATGACCCACGACGAGCCGTACTTCCCCGGGATGCCGATCCGCTTGCCCCGGAGGTCGGCCGCCCCGCTGATCCCCGACGACGCCTTCGCGAAGACGATCGAGGGGAACTTGCCGTAGACCGTGGCGAGGTATCGGATCGGGACGCCCTGGCTGACGGCCGGGATGACGCTCGTCCCGTCGGACAGCCCGATGTCGACCTGGCCGCTTCCGACCTTCGGGACGAGGTCCGCGTCGATCGCGTTCTGGAACGTGACCGCCAGGCCTTCGGCGGCGTAGTAGCCCTTCTGCTGGGCGAGGTAGAACGGCGCGAACTGGACGCTCGGGATGTAGCCGAGGCCCACGATGAGCTTCGTCGGCGCGGTCGATCCGACGGCGGACGCCGAAGGACCGCACGACGCCTCGCACGTCGACGGGATCGGCGTCGACGAGGTGCCGCCGCACGCGGCGACGACGATGGCCAGCGCGGCCGCGACGACAGCGAGACGGAACGGGGACCTGGACACGGGTTCCTCCTGGGCTTAGCGAAGACCGACGAGCCGGCGCTCCGCGAGGACGACGAGGCCGTAGCAGACGATCCCGAGCAGGGCGATCGTCAGCAGCGTGGCGAACAGCAACGGGGTGTCGAACAGGGAGCCGCGAGCGAGGTTGATCAGGACGCCGAGACCCTGGTCGGGGCCGGCCCACTCGCCGACGATCGCGCCGACGACCGCCAGGGTCACGCCGACGCGGAGACCGCCGAAGAGGACCGGCAGCGCGGCCGGCAGCTCGACGTCGACGAGGATCCGGCGGCGCGCTGCACGGAGCGATCGAGCGACCTCGAGGAGCCCGGGATCGACCTCGCGGACCCCGACCATCGTCGCGACCGCGACCGGGAAGAACACGATCAGCCCACAGACGACGACCTTCGCGAGGAGGCCCGTCCCGAACCACAGGCTCAGCAGCGGCGCGATCGCGAGGATCGGAACGGCCTGGGCGGCGACGAGGTACGGCGACGCGAGACGGGCGAGGAGACCGGACCGCGCCAGCCCGTAGCCGACGACGACGCCCGCCACGGACCCGGCAGCGAACCCGAGGACGACCTCGGAGACCGTGGTCAGCGTGTGCGGCCACATCGTCCCGTCCGTCCAGGCCCCGACGAACCGGGCGGCGACCTCGGCTGGGCCGGGCAGGATGAACGCCGGCAGCCGCCCGACGAGGACGACGAGCTGCCACACGATCGCGAACGCAACGAGCGCGGCGGCGACGGGCCAGACGGCGTCCGCCGTCCATCGCGCTGGCCGGGGGCGCGCCGCGATCACGCGACCGCCTCGCCGAGCTCGAGGTGGCGGCGGATCTCGGCCGCCGCATCCGAGACGACGGCGGCATCGAAGCGTTCGAGCGAGCGCGGTCGCGGCGCGTCGATCGGGATCTCCGCGGCGACGCGCCCCGGCCTCGGCGTCAGGACGACGACGCGGTCCGCGAGGAGGATCGCCTCGGGGATCGAATGGGTGACGACGACGATCGTCGTCCCGGTGTCGGCGTGGAGCCGGAGCAGCTCCAGGTTCAGCCGTTCCCGCGTCAACGCGTCCAGTGCGCTGAAGGGCTCGTCGAGCAGGAGCACCTCGGGCCCGAGCGCGAGCGTCCGGGCGAGGGCGGCCCGCTGCCGCATCCCGCCCGAGAGCTGCGACGGCCGGACCCGCTCCGCGCCTTCGAGCCCGACGAGCGCGATCAGCTCCCGGAGCCGCGCGTCGCGCCGCGGACGATCCCAGCCGGCCAGCTCGAGCGGCCACGTGACGTTGTCGGCGACCGAACGCCACGGCAGCAGGCGCGGCTCCTGGAACACGAGGCCGATCCGCGGGTCAGGTCCGGCGACGGTCGCGCCGTCGACGATCACCTCGCCGTCGTCGGGCCGGAGCAGCCCCGCCGCGATCCGGAGGAACGTCGACTTCCCGCAGCCATTCGGGCCGATCAGGGCGACCACCTCGGCGCGGCGAGCCTCGAACGACAACCCGTCGAGGGCCACGGTCGAGCCGAACGAGACGCGAACCTCCCGCGCGGCGAGGATCGGAGGCACGCTCACGTCGTCGCCGCCGCGAGGTCGCGGATGATCGGCGAGATCGCCGGGTGCAGCCGGCGGTACGCCGCGTACGTCGCGTCGTAGGTCGCGCACGTCGTCGGGTCGGGCTCGAGCCGCCGGGCGATCCGGGTCATCCCGCGGATCGCGGCCGGGAGCTCCGGCCATGCGCCGACGGCCGTCGCTGCGAGCATCGCCGAACCCGCGACCGCGGTCTCGAGGACCGCCGGGACCTCGATGGGGAACCCGGTGACGTCGGCCTTGATCCGGTTCCAGAGCTCGCTCCGGGCGGGTCCACCGCAGACCCGCATCGAGCGGACCTCCGCGCCGGCGGCGAGGATCGGCTCGGCGACGTGGCGGATGGCGAATGCCGACGCCTCGAGGATCGCCCGCGCCAGGTGGCCGCGACCGTGCCCGAGCGCGAGACCGGCGAACGCGCCCCGAGCGGTCGGGTCCCAGAGCGGCGAGCGCTCGCCGGCGAGATACGGCAGGAAGACGACGCCGCCCGCCCCAGGCGGGACCGTCCCGGCTTCCTCGAGGAGCGTCTCCGTCGAGATCGACCCACCCGTCACATCGACCCGGAACCAGTCGAGGGCTCGCCCGGTCGCGGCCATCGCCCCACCCACCGAGTACAGGCCGGGGAGCGGCGCGATCGTCGAGAACGAGCCGGCGACCATGAGGGGACGATCCGCGTAGACGCCGAACCCGCCGGCCGAGCCACCCGGATCCATCGCGTCGCCGGCGCGGGTCATCCCCGCGCCGTGGTAGCTCGCCCACGCATCGACGATCCCGGCGACGACGGGGACGCCGGGCCGCAGGCCGAGGGACAGGGCGACGTCCGGGCGGAGGCCTCCGACGATGTCGCCGGCCCGGATCGCCGGCGCGATCCGCTCCGCATCGAGCCCGACCGGCCCGAGCGCGTCGGATGCCGGGAACGGCTGGCCGTCGACGAGGCTCGTCCGAGCGTCACCCGTCAGGCGCAGCGCGATCCAGTCCCAGGTCGCGAGCCACCACCGCGTCCGCGCCGCCGTCTCCGGTTCGTGCCGGTTCAACCACAGCGCCGCCGGCAATCCCGCGAGACTCCAGCCGGCCAGGCCGGTCGCGTCCGCGAGCTCGGTCGCCTCCGAGGTCGATCGTGTGTCCCCCCAGATGATCGCGGGCCGCGTCGCACGACCTTCGGCGTCGACCGGAACGAGCGTCGGCCCATGGCCGTCGATGCCGATCGCGGTGACCTCGCCCACGTCGAGCCGGACGAGCTCGCGGACCGCCAGCCCGATCGCACCCCACCACGCGTCGGGATCCTGCTCCGCACGCCCGGTCGCGGCGTCGGTCGTCGTGCCATAGCCCGCGCGAGCCAGCCCGAGGAGTCGCCCGTCGAGAGCGACCAGGCCGGCCTTCACCTCGGTCGTGCCGAGGTCGATGGCCAGGACGGCCGACTCGCGGCCCGCGGTCGCGGCGCTCACGCGACCGGCTCGGCGTCGGCGAGGGCGAGCACCGCTTCGGCGGTCGGCTGGTCCGTGACGAGGTGGGTGAGCATGCCGCCGCGGAGCGCGCCGAGGATCGGCCGCACCTTGCCGGGACCACCGGCGACGCCGATCCGGACCGGCACGCGCGCCGCTGGAAGCTCGCGCGCGTCGTAGGCGATCGTCCGGTCACGGAGGGCGTCGCACACGAAGCGGCCCTGGGCGTCGAACGGGCTCACGAGCACCTCGCCGACGGCGCCGTCGCCCTCGAGCTCGCGGGCGATGTCCCGGCCGAGCGCCGCGGCGTTCCAGGCCGGTCCGCCGATCCCGAACGCCGCGACGTCGAGGCGGTCCCAGAGCTCGGCGATCCGCCGAACCCCGTCGTGGGCCACGAGGGCCCGCTTCGTCGCCGGGTCGTCGACCAGCCCCGGAGCGAGCAGCCCGAGCGCGCCACCGCCGATGCCGTCCGCGACGCGCCGGAACGGCTCGCGCGCCGGACCCGTGAACCAGTACCCACCGCACAGCGGAACGACGGTCGCTCCGGTCTCGTGGACCGGCTCGTCGGCGGCCACCGCATCGGCGACGGCCGAGATCGATGCGCCGTCACCCACGCCCACCACCGCCCCGTCCCGGATCGCGGCTCGCAACACCTCGGCGGCCAGCCGGCCGATCATCCGCCGGCCCACGTCCTCGGGACCCGCAACGCCGGGCGCGAGGTGCACGGCGGCGAGCCCGAACCGATCACGGAGGGCGTCGCCGGCCGCCGCCGACACCGCCGCGCCGTCGACGATCCGGATCTCGACGATCCCCTCCGCGCGGGCACGCTTCAGGAGCCGCGACACCTGCGGCCGCGTCACGCCGAGGATCTCCGCCACGCGTGACTGCGTCTCGCCGAGCTCGTAGTAGAGCCGGCTCGCCTGGACCAGCTGCTGGATGTCCGACACGGCTCCCGTCCGGCGTCTGCACATCTGTGCAGTACAGATGTGCAAGTGTCATCGCGAGCCACCGAGCCGTCAACCCGGCGGTCCACACGACGCGCGTCATCGAACCGTCACGGGGCGATCCATCCAAGCGGCCGGCTCCGACGCATGCCTACCGAGACCCCGGTCCAGTCGCGACGCCGGGACTCACGCTCACCCACCCAGCAGCGGGCCGCCGAGCCGGCGTGCCCAGTGGAGGATCAACAGCCCATGCGGAGGATTCCGTCGATCGCGGCCGTGGGAGCGGCCGTGGTCGTCCTCTCGGTCGGCGTCGCGCCATTCCTGGCGTCGGCAGCCGACCACCTCGACGCGCCGAATGTCGGTGCGATCCACGTCGACGGCTCGGACAACCTCTCGGTCACGAAGGTCAACGGTCCGCTCGACATCAACGACGTCTACGTGTTCAAGGGGGCGAGCGCCGGTCACACCGTGCTCGCGATGACCGTGAACCCCGCGGTCAACCTCGGCATCGGGCCGAGCACGTTCCGCGCGGGCGGCAGATACGCCTTCAACGTCGACACGAACGGCAACTCACGCGCGGATCGCACCTACGAGATCACGTTCGGCTCGCCGAACTCGGCCGGCGCCCAGTCGTACCGGGTCGTCTACGCGAACGGTGACGCGCGCCGGACGATTGCGACCGGCATGACCGGCCGCTCGAAGTGGACGAACGGCGTCGGCAGCTTCGCGGGCGTCCGCTCCGACCCGTTCTTCTTCGACCTCCTCGGCTTCCTCGGGAGCGTGAAGGGCGAGGGCACCCGGCGGCTCGACGACGGCAAGCAGTCCGACTTCTTCGTCGGGCTGAACACCCTGGCGATCGTCATCGAGGTCCCGAACAGCCAGATCGGCGGGACCGGCCGGAACGTCGGCGTCTGGGGCACGACCCGCGACCCGGCCGGCCGTCGCGTCGACCAGATGGGTCGCCCCGCGATCAACACCGTCTTCAACCCGTCCGCCGACAAGGTCGACTTCAACAAGACGGCGCCGTATCTCCAGCCGACCGCGTTCGGGGGCAAGTTCCGGACGAACGTCGTGAACACGCTCGGCGCGTTCTCGTCGCTCGACAGCGAGGGGGCGTACACGTCGGCGCAGACCGGCGCGCTCGCGGACATCCTGCTGCCGGACGAGCTCCGTTACGACGTCGGCTCGGTCGCGGCCGGTCCGTTGAACGGCCGCGCGCTCAGCGACGACGTCATCGACGCCGAGCTGAACATCGTCACCGGTGGCTTCCCGTTCGCCGGTCGGGACGCGACTGGAGCGATCCCGACCGACGGCGTCGGCGCCCACGGCGACTACCTGGCGTCGTTCCCGTACCTCGGGAACCCGCACTAGGACCCATTGCGCGGCCGGGTCGTCGACCCGGCCGCGCATCCGCCCCATCACGACCGGGGACGACATGACGACCGCATCGCCCGCACGACCCTTCCGGCGCCCTCGCCCGGCCGCGATCCTGTTCGCCGCCATCGCGATCGGCGCGGCGACGTTCGGGTGGAGCGCAGCCCGGCCCGCACCGGCGCCCGCGCCCGCGCCCGTCCGACCCGCAGCGAAGGTCGACGCCGTCTCGAACCCCCAACCCGTCAACCCGCCGGATGCCGGCCTCGCGCTCGGCGCGGGGGACGTCACCGACACGACGGCGCTCACGAAGGCCGCGGGCGTCTGGTCGGCGAACCTCGCCCGGGATCCGGACGATTTCGTCAGCGCCCAGAACCTCGCCCTCGTCCTGTACACGCGGGGCCGGCTCACCGGCTCGGCCCAGGACTACGCGGCCGCGTCGGCGGCCGTGGAGCAGGGCCTGAAGGCGTACCCGACGGACCTCGGCGGCCGGACGATGAAGGCGCTGCTCCAGTACACGCTCCACGACTTCAGCGGCGCACTGTCGACCGGGTCGGCCGTCCTCGAGGCGGATCCGACGGCGCTGCAGGCCTTGGCGACGATCGGTGACAGCCAGCTCGAGCTCGGCGACTACGACGCGGCTGCCAAGACGTTCGACGACCTCGAGACGGCACAGCCCGGCGCCGCGGTCACCGCCCGTCTGGCGCGACTGGTCGCCCTGCGCGGCGACGAGGCGGCCGCGGCATCGCTCGCCGCCCGCGCCACGACGGAGGCCCGCGCCGAAGGGAGCGAAGGCCCGTCTCTCGCGTTCTATCCCTACCTCGAGGGCTACCTCGCGTTCCAGGCCGGCCGGCTGGACGACGCCGTCGCGGCGGATCGAGCCGCCCTGAAGGCCTGGCCGGGATCGCACCTCGCCCACGAGGCCCTGGCGAAGGCCCTCGCGGCCCAGGGCCGCGTCGATGCGGCGATCGCCGAATACCAGCGGGCGATCGCGATCGTTCCGCAGCCGGAATACCTCGCCGGACTCGGCGACCTCCAGGCCCTGGCCGGCCGCGCCGATGACGCCGCCCGGCAGTACGCCACCGTCGACGCGATCGCCGGTCTCCAGGCGTCGCTCTACAACCGCCAGCTCGTCCTCTTCGACGTCAACCACGGGCGGGACGTCGCGGCAGCCCTGACCCTCGCGCAGAACGAGCTCGCGACTCGGAAGGACGTCTACGGGTGGGATGCGTTCGCCTGGGCGCTCCTCGCGAACGGACGGGCGGTCGAGGCCGACGACGCGATGCGACGGGCCCTGGCGCTCGGGACACAGGACTCGCTCCTCGACTACCACGCCGGGATGATCGCGAAGGCACTCGGCGACCACGATCGGGCGGTCGAGCTCCTCAGGCGGGCGCTGGCGCGGAACCCGGGCTTCGACCCGCTTCAGGCGACGCGCGCCCGAACGGCGCTCAGCGAGCTCGGCGCGACGCCCTGACGCGCCTCAGATCACCCGGCCGGGGTTGAGGATTCCGAGCGGGTCGAGGGCCGCCTTGATCGAGCGCATGACGTCGATCGCGTCCGGGCCCACCTGGTCGACGAGCGCGGCGCGCCGCGACAGCCCGATCCCGTGCTCGGCGGTCACCGTCCCGCCGAGCGCGATCGCGGCCGCGAAGATCTCGTCGCGGACCCGCTCGGTCAGCTCCGGCGCTCGAGGATCGTCGCGCTCGAACACGAAGTTTGGGTGCAGGTTGCCGTCACCGGCGTGGCCGAAGGTCGCCACCCGAACGCCGTGGCGATCGGCGGCCGCCTGGATCGCGACGAGGAGCTCCGGGACGCGGCCGCGTGGGA
>DASSMI010000079.1:0-3516 GCA_035688935.1 Candidatus Limnocylindrales bacterium
CGATTCCGCACGACCGAGCACCCGAGTCCACGTCGTCCACAGCCATATGACGGTGATGACGGGATGAGAGAATGGAGCGAAGATATCGACCACGAATCGACCGGCGTTGCGCGACCTCGCCAACACCCCGACGCGCGCCCGGTCCCGTCACTTGGAGTGAGTCCGACGTGAAGCTTTCGGTCATGCAGGAGAACCTCGCGCGCGGCCTGTCGGTCGTCAGCCGAGCCGTCTCGAACCGCTCCCTGCCGGTCCTGACGAACGTCCTGCTCAAGACCGAGGACGCCGGCCTGAAGCTGACCGCGACGAACCTAGAGATCGGGATCACCTACTGGGTTCCCGGCAAGATCGAGACGGACGGCGCGACGAGCGTTCCGGCGCGGCTCCTGACCGACCTGGTCAACTCGCTGCCCGGCGGCGAGCCGATCGTCCTGGAGCTCGGCGACGGCGAGACGCTCCACATCCGCGCCGGCCGGTTCGAATCGAACATCAAGGGGATCCCGGCCGACGATTTCCCGACCGTCCAGACGGCCGGCGAGCGGCCGATCACGCGGATCGCGCAGAAGGTCCTCCGCCAGGCGCTCGACGAGACCGCGTTCGCGGCGGCGAGCGACGAGGCCCGGCCGATCCTGACCGGCGTCCTGGCCCGGTTCGAGGGCGACCAGCTGACGCTCGCGGCCGCCGACAACTACCGGATCGCGGTGAAGACCCTCACCGTCCTCGATCCGGTCGAGGAGACGAGCGTCGTCATCCCGGCCCGAGCGCTCCACGAGCTCGCCCGCGTCCTCGCCGACACGGACGATCCCGTCTCGATCGTCCTCGCCCACTCGCGGAACCAGCTCCTGTTCCACCTCGAGGGAATCGACCTCGTGACGCGGCTGATCGACGGCCAGTACCCGAACTACCAATCGGTCCTGCCGGCGAGTCATGCGACGCGAGCCGTGCTCGATCGGGAGGAGCTCCTCCGCGCGGTCCGGCCGGCGGCGCTCATCGCCCACGAGTCCGCGAACATCGTGAAGCTCGGCGTCGGGCTCGACGGCGACGGCGCGATCACCGTGAGCGCCAACGCGGAGGTCGGCGACCACGTCGGCCGGGTCGAGGCGGCGGTCGAGGGCGACGGGACGACGATCGCCTTCAATGCCCGCTTCCTGGCGGACGTCCTCCAGAACGTCGACGCGGCGCAGTTCGCGCTCGAGCTCAACGGGCCGCTCTCGCCCGGCGTGTTCAAGCCCATCGGCGACGACCGCTACGTCCACGTCGTCATGCCGCTCCGGACCACGTCGTAGGGACGAGACGCCGGCGGCGTCGCTGCCGGGCCGCGGAGCGCGGCGGATGATCGACAGCCTCAGCGTCCTCGACCTGCGCTCATACGGATCCCTCGAGGCCGGATTCGGGGGCGGCCCGCAGCTCGTCGTCGGTCCGAACGCGGCCGGCAAGACGACGCTGATCGAGGCGATCGTCCTCCTCGCCTGGGGCCGCTCGCATCGGACGTCGAACGACGGCGAGCTCGTCCGCTGGGGAAGCGAGCTGACGCGCGTCGAAGGACGGGCCGGCGCCGAGACGATCGAGGTCGCCCTCGTCCGGACGGCGACCGGTGGCGCGCGGAAGCGGATCCGGGTGAACGGGGTCGCGCGACGAGCCGCCGGACTGGCCGGCCTGTTGCGGACCGTCGTCTTCGCGCCCGAGGAGATGCTCCTCGTCGTCGGCTCACCGGGTCTCCGGCGCGCGGCGCTCGATCAGCTCGCGAGCCAGCGATCGCCGGCCTACGCCCGCGACCTCGCGACGTACGGCCGGACGCTCCAGCAGCGCAACAGCCTCCTCCGGGCGATCCGCGAGGAGGGGGCCGGCCGCGAGGAGCTCCGGTTCTGGGACGCCTCGTTCCTCGAGTCGGGAAGCGCCGTCGTCGCCGAGCGGCACCGGGTCCTCGCCGACCTGGCGCGCCCGCTCGAGCGAGCGCATGCCGAGATCGCACCCGACGAAGCCGGCGTCACGAGGCTGACGATCTCGTACGCGACGAACGCGCCACAGCTCCCCGGGGAGTCGGCACGCGACGCGCTGGAGCGGCGCCTCCACGAGACCGCCGAGAAAGAGCTCTGGAACGGGACGACGCTGATCGGGCCGCACCGCGACGACCTCGTGTTCGAGCTGGATCGCCGCGACATGTCCGGATTCGCGTCGCGCGGCCAGCAGCGCACCGCGATCCTGGCGTTCAAGCTCGCCGAGCTCGACCTCCTCACCGAGCAGGACGGCCGTCCGCCGCTCCTCCTCCTCGACGACGTCTTCTCGGAGCTCGATCCGGATCGGCGCGCCCACCTCGTCCGGCGGATCGCGGAGCTGCCCCAGGCCTTCGTGACGACGACGACGCTCGACGACCTGGATCCGGCGCTCGTCGCGGCGGCGACGTCCTGGGAGGTCATTCCGGACGGTGGTGGCGGTGCGCTCCTCCGGTCGGCCGCCAGCTCGGCCCGCGCGGGGTGATGCCCCGGTGACGGGTCGGCGCCGCCCGATGGTCCGGATCGGGGATCTGCTCCCCGAGGCCGCCCGCGGCCTGGGTCTCGAGGACGAGCTCCGGCTGTCGCGCGCGATGGCGACCTTCGAGGGGCTCGTCGGCGAGCGCGTCCCGGCCGCCGCCGGCGCTTGCCGGGTCATCCGGATCGAAGGGTTCGCGGTGATCGTCGAGGCCGACGCGCCGATCGTGGCCCAGGAGCTCCGGTTGCGCGCGCCCGAGCTCCTCGCCGCGTTCGCCGCGACGCCGGCCGGGCTGGGCGCCACCGAGCTGCGGGTGGTCGTTGGCCGGGCTCGTTGACCGGGCGGCGCGCACCGCCGCGTATACTTCCCGGGACCTGCCAGACTCCCTCGGGCGCCCACGTCGCCGGGCCGCCTCGGCGTCGTCGCGTCGCCCGTCGTCCATCCCGGTGAGCGTCGAGCCCTCCGGCGTCACCGCCACGAAGAGACTCTGACTTGGCCGTCCGTCTCCAGATGAAGCTCGGCGTGATCGCCGAGCCCGATCGCTCGCCCGACTCGCCGGACACGGTCGTCGTCGTCGAGCCGACGATCGGGGCGATCGCCCGCTCGAAGGGTCACCTCTATCTGATCGTGACCTCGACGATCGGATCGGCTCGCGCGCAGGAGGCCACGCAGCTCACCGCCGAGACCATCCGCGGCGAGTACTACTACGACGAGTCGGCCGGGATCCGCGTCTGCATCGAGAAGGCGATCACCTCGGCCAACAAGCGGCTGAACCACCAGCGCGAGCGGCTCGGGCTGCACGGCACCGAGGCCAACGGGCCGATCGGGATCGCGATCGCGGTCGTCCGCGGCAACGAGCTGTACGTCGCGACGATCGGCCCGGCCGAGGCCTACCTCATCCGCCAGGCGCGCCTGTCGACGCTGCCGGACCCCTATCGCGAGCGCGGGCTCCCGACGGGGGACCTGGAGCCCGACGTCTGGCGGGGCGAGATCTCGGTCGGCGACTCGCTCGTGCTCGTCTCGCCGAACGTGATGACCCGGCTGGGGCCC
>DASSMI010000080.1:0-4684 GCA_035688935.1 Candidatus Limnocylindrales bacterium
TGCGGCATCGGCCTCGCCGGGTTCAACGACCTCGAGGAAGGTGACGTCATCGAGTGCTTCACCACGCAGACCCAGAGCCGGGTGGTCGCGTAGGGCCGGTTCGTCAGCTCGAGGCCTGAGATGACGCAGCGCACCGACCGGATCGATGAGTTGCTCCGCGAGGAGATGACGTCGATCCTGGCTCGTGACGTCGACGATCCGCGGATCGGCTTCGCCACGATCACGGACGTCGAGACGACACCGGATCTGCGCCACGCCAAGGTCCAGGTGAGCGTGATCGGTCAGACGGCGGAACGCCGCGAGACCGTCGCTGCCCTCGGTCGGGCGATGCCGTTCGTCCGCCACGAGCTGGGCAAGCGGCTTCGCCTGAAGCGGATCCCGGAGTTCCATCTCGAGCTCGACGAGACCTTCGAGCGCGGGACGCGGATCCTCCATCTCCTCGACGAGATCGAGGCGGGTCGGACGCCGACCGACGATCTCGCCGACGGCGAGACGCTTCCCACGCCGAAGCCGCTCACGCCCGAGGAGCTGGCACGCGCCGAAGGCTTCGGCGGTGCCGCAGCCGAGCAGGCGGCCCGCGACGAGCGGGACCGGCGCGGAGCGCGCTCCCGTCCCGGGCGACCGATGTCCGGGCGACGCCGCAGGTGATCGACCTCGGGCCGTGGCTCGGCGACGTGCCGGCGCCGATCGTCGATCGGCTGACGAGCGCGCGGCGCGTCCTCGCGGTCGGCCACGAGAACCCCGACGCGGACACGCTCGGCGCGACGCTCGCGATCTGCCGGCTCGTGGAGGGGAATGGAGCCTCGGCCACGGCCGTGTTCGCGGATCCGGTCCCGCCGCTGTACGACTTCCTGCCTGCCGCGGCGCGCGCCAGGACCGACCCCGACCCCTCGATCGACTACGACCTGCTCGTCGTCAGCGACTGCGGATCGCTCGACCGGATCGGATCGGTCGTCGCGCGGCATCCCGAGTTGTTCGAACGCCTGCCCCGGGTCGTCGTGGATCACCACGCCTCGAACGATGCGACGGGCCCGCTCGACTGGATCGAGCCGCACAGCGCCGCGACGTGCGAGATGGTGACGCTGCTGGCGGCCCGACTCGGAGTCCCGCTCGACGCCGATGACGGCGCGATGGCGGCCGAGCTCATGTCCGGGATCGTCATGGACACCGCGACGTTCGCCCATCCGAATGCGACGCCGCGGACGCTCGCGGTCTCGGCTGCCCTCGTCGCGGCCGGCGCCCCGCTCTCGGACATCTCCCGGCGGCTCTACCGGACGAAGCCCGCCGCCCAGCTGAAGCTCTTCGGGCGGGTCCTCGATCGACTGGAGACCGCGGCCGGGGGGCGGATCATCCACTCGACCCTGCGCGACGCGGACCTGGAGGCGACCGGCGCGATCGCCCCGCACTCCGAGGGGATCATCGACCTCCTGGCCCAGAGCGACCATGCCGAGGTCGCGATCCTGTTCAAGGAGGCGGGGGAGGGGACGCGGCTGAGTGTCCGGACGAAGCCGGGCGGCGTCGATGCGACCGTCCTGACCGGCGCATTCGGTGGAGGCGGCCACGCCAGGGCTTCCGGCGCCACGCTCGCCGAGCCGGTCGACACGGCCCGCCCCAAGGTCCTCGCCGAGGCCGAGCGGCTCGTCGCCGCCGTCCGCCGCTAGGCGGCTCGACCCTGATGGACGGCGTCCTCGTCGTCGCCAAGCCGATCGGGCCCACGTCGCACGACGTCGTCGGGCTGGTCCGGCGACTCAGCCAGACGAAGCGGGTCGGGCACGGCGGCACGCTCGATCCGTTCGCGAGTGGAGTGCTCCCGGTCTTCCTCGGCAAGGCGACGCGGCTCGTCGAGTACCACCTCGGCGACCGCAAGCGCTACCGAGCGACGGTGTGTTTCGGCGCCTCGTCGACAACGGACGATCTGGAGGGAGCGTTGACGCCCGCGCCCGGAGCGGCGCCGTCGCGGGTCGCCGTGGAGGCCGCGTTCGAGCGGTTCCGCGGCGAGATCGAGCAGCGACCGCCGGCGTTCAGCGCCGTGAAGGTCGCCGGCCGCCGGGCATACGCGATGGCTCGCGCCGGCCAGGAGGTCGAGCTGGCTCCACGCGCGGTTCGGATCGACGAGATCACCCTGGTCGACTGGGACGAGAGCCGGACGGGCGAGCCGGTGGCCGTCGTCGACGTCGCCTGCTCGGCGGGGACCTACATCCGCTCGCTCGCCCGGGACCTCGGCGAGGCGGTCGGGTCCGCGGCGTACCTCGGCGCGCTGACGCGGACCGCGAGCGGTGCGTTCGTCCTGGACGATGCCGTCCCGCTCGAGGACGTCCGGGCCGCGACCGAGGCAGGGCCGGGCGGCCTGGAGCCGCTCCTCCGCCCAGTCGACACGGGCCTCGACCTGCCGACCGTCGTCGTCCCCGAGGGTGCCCTCGCCGCGATCGCGCGCGGCCAGGCGATCGGCGTGCCGCCGGGAGCCGGCGAGCTCTCTCCCGACATGCCAGTCCGGCTCCGAAGCGCCGCCGGCGAGCTCGTCGCGATCGCCCGGCTCGACGGCACGAAGCTCGCTCCCGACAAGGTGCTCATCGAGCCCGCAGCCGCCGCGGCGCGCTGAGGTGCGAACGATCGTCGGCCGGGCCGAGCTGGCCGCCTCCGACGGGCCGATCCTCGTGACGGTCGGGGTGTTCGACGGGCTCCATCTGGGGCACGCATGGTTGCTCGAGCACCTCGTCCGCGAGGCGCGTCTCCGTTCCGTGCACCCGGCGGTCGTCACGTTCGACGCCCACCCGGACGCGATCCTGCTGGGTCAGGCGCCGCCGCTCCTGATGCACCCGGACGAGCGGTTGCGGCGGCTCGCCGACCTCGGGGTGGAGCTCGTCGTCATCGAGCACTTCGACGACGCGCTCCGCCGTACGCCGTACGACGCCTTCGTCGCCGGGATCCGCTCGCGGACCGAGCTCGCGGGGTTCGTCATGACGCCCGATGCCGCGTTCGGACACGAGCGCGCGGGGACCCCCGCGGCCATCGCTGAGCTCGGACGCGGGCAGGGCTTCGAGGTGGTCCTGGTTCCGCCGTTCACCTTGGGCGGTCGCGAGGTCCGTTCGTCGGAGATCCGGACGGCGATCGCGACCGGCGACCTCGACGAGGCGGCTCGGCTGCTCGGCCGGCCGTACGCCGTGCGGGGCGACATCCGTGACGGCGTCCTCACGTTCGCGATGCCCGTCGCGTTGCCGCCGGCCGGTGACTACGATGCGACCGTCGACGGCGAGGCGGCGCGGGTCTCGATCGAGCGGGGGCTCGTCCGGGTCGCCGGGGCGGCCGACGGCGAGGGAGTGGAGGTCGTGTGGGACCGATGACGGCGGCTCGATGGCATCTCGCCCAGCTCAACGTCGGCCGGATGGTCGCCCCGACGACCGCGCCCCAGGTGGCCGACTTCATGGCGGCCCTCGATCCGATCAACGCCCTCGCCGATGCGGCGCCGGGCTTCGTCTGGCGGCTCCAGACCGAGGCCGGGAACGCGACGGACATCCATGAGTTCGACGACCCACTTCTGTTGTTGAACATGTCCGTCTGGGAGTCGATCGAGAGCCTCCGTGCGTTCACGTACACGACCGCTCACACCGGCGTCCTCCGCCGTAGGCGGGAGTGGTTCGACAAGCTCGCCGAGGCGCATCTGGTCCTGTGGTGGGTGCCCGCCGGCCACATTCCCACGACCGCCGAGGCGATCGAGCGGCTCGAGATCCTCCGGCGCGACGGGCCCACGCCGGCGGCGTTCACGTTCCGCGTGCCGTTCGAGCCCGAGGCGGCCGATCCGGGCGACCCGCTGGTGGATGCGGAGTTCTGCTGGCCCGAGGCGATGGCTGTCTGAGGATCGACCGTTCTGGACGGACCTACACTCCGCGCGATGCGCGTCCTGCTGACGACGCGCCCCGGAAACGGCCACTTCCGACCACTTCTGCCCCTGGCGCGTCCGCTGCTCGAGGCCGGACACGTTGTGCGCATCGGGACGTCCGCCTCCTTCGCGCCCATCGTCGAGCGGGAGGGATTCGTCACCGCAACCTCGTGACGATCGGCCTGCGGTCGTGGCCTGCCCGGCTTCCACAGATGGATGTGCGTCCATTGCTCGTTACGTCGCTCGGACTGCCCCATCAGGGCCCAGATCGGCGCCTCACGCGACATTCGGTGCAGCTGGCGCTCCCATCGTCGCTCGAAGGGAGCCACAGCCGACACAGCGAGCGCCGGTCGCTCATCGAACACCGACGGGGGCTCACCGCTCGCCGGCCGCGTTGGACGTCGCGTCGGGTCGACCATCGTCGCGAGGTAGCCACCCGGATCGCGCCGCCCTCCGTTTGATTTGCCCGCTCGAACGGGATCGGCTACCCTTCGCCGGTCATAGAAGGAACAGATCAGCAAACGTTCGTGTTCGGAGGACCGAGTGCCGCTCGCGCGGGAACAGAAGCAGGAGATCGTCACCGGGTTTGCCACCAAGGATGGTGACACCGGATCGCCGGAGGTCCAGATCGCGCTCCTCACCGAGCGGATCCGGAGCCTGACGGAGCATCTCCGGAGCTTTCCCAAGGACAACCATTCGCGACGCGGCCTCCTCAAGCTCGTCGGCCAGCGCCGTCGCCTTCTTGCCTATCTGATCAAGAAGGACAACACGCGCTACCGCGCCGTCATCGGACGGCTCGGGCTCCGC
>DASSMI010000081.1:0-8956 GCA_035688935.1 Candidatus Limnocylindrales bacterium
GTCGAGGCCGATCTCCGGGACACGGACGCGGTCGGCGCCTCGCGCTCGATCTCCACGTTCATCGACGACCTCTCGACGTGGTACCTGCGGCGCTCGCGCGACCGGATGCGCCCGGGCGCCGAAGCGGTCGATCGGGAATCGGCGTTCGCGACCCTCCACGCGGCGCTCGTCACCCTCGCCCGAACGATGGCCCCGATCCTGCCGTTCCTGACGGAGTCGATGTACGGGAACCTCATGGGATCGATCGGCGCCCGGGACATCCCCGACAGCGTCCACCTAACGCGCTGGCCGTCGGCCGAGATGGATCGGTTCCGCGACCCAGCGCTCGAGACGGCGATGGCGACCGTCCGGCGGGCCGTGGACCTGGCGCGGACGCTCCGATCGCAGGCCGGCATCCGCGTTCGGCAGCCGCTCGCGCGGGTCTGGCTCGCGCTGCCCGGCGGCGAGCTCGCGGCCCGCGACGAGCTCGTGGAGCTCCTCCGCGACGAGATCAACGTCCGGGACGTGCAGCTGATCGGCGACGAATCCGAGCTCGTCGAGCGGCGGGTGAAGCCGTTGCTCCCGAAGATCGGCAAGAAGCACGGCGCCGCGATCCCGGCGATCATGGCGGCCGCCCGCGAGAACACGGTCGACTATCACGCCGACGGCTCGGTCACGCTCGGCGGGGTGACGCTGGCGCCCGACGAGGTCGAGATCCTCGCGACGCCGCGTCCGGGAACCGCCGTCGCCCACGACGAGGGGCTCGTCGTCGTGATCGACACCGAGCTGACCGACGACCTCCGTGCCGAGGGCGACGCGCGCGAGCTCCAGCGGGCGATCCAGGACCTGCGCAAGGACGCCGGCCTGGAGCTGGACGACCGGATCCAGTTGTGGGTCGACGGGCTTCCCGACGCCGTCGCGGCGCATCTCGAGACCGTCGCCGCGGAAACGCTCGCCGATGCGGTGGACCAGGGTGCCGCACCGGGCGGGGACGGCGTCACCGCCGGGTCGGTCGACCTCGGGGGGCGGAGCGTCGCCATCGCGATCCGTCGCCGCGGGAGCGCAGCGTGATGGCGCAGCCGGCGGCCGGGGTGCCGTCTGCCAAGGCGGTCGCGGGCTCGACGCGGCGCTGGCCGCTGTTCGTCGCGCTCGCTGCCTTCGTCGTCGTCGCCGATCAGCTCGCGAAAGGGCTCGTGACCACTGCGCTCGACCCCGGCGAGTCCATCAGCGTCGTCGGCGACCTCGTCCGGATCGTGTTCGGCCAGAACACGGGCGCCCTGTTCGGGTTGTTCAAGGACAACGCGCTGATGTTCGGGATCGTTTCGATCGTCGTGATCGGACTGATCGTGGCGTACCACGGCCGGGCGACGCCGAGCCTGTACCTGACCGTGACGCTCGGGCTGCTCCTCGGCGGCGCGATCGGCAACATGCTCGATCGGATCCGGCTGGGCTACGTCGTGGACTTCGTGGATGTCGGTCTCGGGACGCTCCGCTTCTACACGTTCAACGTCGCGGACAGTGCGATCAGCCTCTCGATCCTGCTCCTCCTGATCGCCGCCGTGCGGCCGTCGGTCGTCGAGGGCCCCAAGGCGGCGGCCGCGACCCCCGCCCCCGCGCCGCCGGCGACCGAGGCCGAGTCCGACGCGGCGTTCTGGAACGACGAGCCGGCCGACCGATGACGACACCCGGCGTCCACGCCCTCCAGGTGCCGGCGACCGCGCCCACCCAGCGGGTGGATCGCTGGGTGGCGGAGGCGACGGGCCTGTCGCGGAGCCACGTCCAGAAGCTCATCGCGGCCGGCAACCTCACCGCGGATGGGGTCGCCTTGAAGTCGAACGCGGTCGTCGGACCGGGGACCGCCCTCCGGCTGGTCGTCCCGGAGCCCGAGCCGCTGGACCTCGCGCCCGCGCCCGAGATCCCCGTCCGGATCGTCCACGAGGACGCGGATCTCCTTATCGTCGACAAGCCGGCCGGCCTCGTGGTCCATCCGTCGCCCGGCCACGCCGGCGGCACGCTCGTCAACGCGCTGCTCGCGCATGGCGGCCCCGACACGTTCGGCGGGATCGCGGGCGTCCAGCGGCCCGGGATCGTCCATCGGCTCGACCGCGACACGAGCGGCCTGCTGATGGTCGCCCGGACGGACGCCGCACAACACTCGCTGATGACCCAGCTGAAGGCGCGCCGGATCAAGAAGACGTACCTCGCGCTCGTGCTCGGCGACGTCGCCGCCGAGGTCGGCCGGATCGAGGCGCCGATCGGGCGCGATCCGAAGCATCGGACGCGGATGGCGGTCGTGCCCGACGGGCGACCGTCGACGACGGGCTATCGCGTCCGCGAGCGGTTCGCGGGCTGGACGCTCCTCGAGCTCGACCTCATCACCGGCCGGACCCACCAGATCCGCGTCCATCTCGATGCGATCGGCCACCCGGTGGCCGGCGACCCCGTCTACGGGACGGGGACGTCGCGGCGCGGCCCGCGACCCGGACCGGGAGGCGCGCCGCTCGAGCGCCTGTTCCTCCACGCCTGGCGGCTCCAGCTCACGTCGCCGTCGACGGGCGCGCTGATCCGCGCCGAAGCGCCGCTCCCGACCGAGCTCGAGGCCGTCCTCGAGGGGCTGCGCGGCGCGGGCCTCGCGGCCCTCGCCGGACCGGAGGGGCGGCGGTGACCGAGGAGGACCCGATGGCCGCAGGCGCCGGGCCCGCGACGTCGGGACCTGCGACGTCGCTCGGGCACGTCTCCGACGATCCCGGCCGGCCCGATTACACGATCGACGGAGCGCCGGGCGCGATGCTGATCATCATCTCGGGACCATCCGGCGTCGGGAAGGACACGATCATCGACGAGCTCCACCGGCAGGAGCGGGCGAGCGGTCGCGAGGACGACCGCCACTACGTCGTCACCGTGACGACGCGTCCGCCGCGGCCCGGCGAGGTCGACGGCGTCGACTACCACTTCGTCAGCCGCGACGAGTTCCTCCGGATGCGCGACGCGCGCGGCTTCCTCGAGGCGAACGAGGTCCATGGCAACTGGTACGGCTCGCCCCGCAACCAGGTCCGCGCGGCGCTCGCGACCGGCAAGGACGTCATCCTCAAGATCGACGTCCAGGGCGCCCAGAAGGTCAAGGAGCAGGTCAGCCAGGCGTTCCTGATCTTCGTGATCCCGCCGTCGATGGAGGAGCTGTTCAAGCGCCTCCGTGCCCGCGCGACCGAGACGGCCGACGAGCTCGAGCTCCGCCAGCGGAACGCGGCCCTCGAGCTCGCGCGGCAGGACGACTACGACGAGATCGTCCCGAACGAGACGGGCAAGGTCGAGGAGACGGCGCGCCGGATCGAGGGGATCATCGCCCGCCAGCACCGGCTGAACCCGACCCGGCGCGTCCGGGTCTGAGGCCGGCCGAGTCCGCGATGCTCGACGTTCCGGCGTCGACCGCGCGGCACGTCTCGGTCGCGATCGACGCGGCGGGCGGTGGGGGAGCCCGGCCGTACACCTACCTCGTCCCCGAGGCGCTGGCCGACCTCGAGCCCGGCGAGGCGGTCCTGGTCGAGTTCGGACGCCGCCAGGCCTTGGGTGTCGTCCTCGGCGACGCGCCGGCGCCCGACGCGGGGATCACCCCGAAGCCGGTCGCGGGCCGGGTCCGCGCGGATGGGCCGCTGCTGCCGCCGCTCGCGCTCGAGCTCGCCGGGTGGATCGCCGCTCACTACCTTGCGCCGCCGGCGCTCGTCCTCCGGGCGATGCTGCCGCCCGGTCTCCTCGAACGTTTGGAGCTCATCGCCGAGCGGACCGCGACGCCGGCGCCGGACCCGGCATCGGTCGACCCCCCGGTCCTGGACCTCCTGGATCAGCTCGACCGCGGTCCGCGGCCGATCCGGGCCCTCGTCGCCGCCGACGGCCGCGCGACGCTCGTCCGGCGTCTTCGCTCGCTCGAGGCCGACGGCCTCGTCACGCTCGACTGGACCCTGCTGGGTGCCGGCGCCGGACCGCGGTTCGAACGGCGCGTCCGGCTGACCGCCGCGGGTCGGGACGTCGCGGGAACCGCCCAGCGCGGGGAGCGCCCCGCCGGCAGGCCGCTGGGACCGCGCCAGACCGCGCTGCTCGAGGAGCTCCGGTCGGCCGACGGGGGCGACGTCGCGGGTGCGGAGCTCGCCGAGCGGCACGGCACCGGAACCGTCGCGGGCCTCGCCCGGCGTGGTCTCGTCGAGGTCGAGGTTCGCGAGCGTCCGCGGCGGCCGCTCGCCGGCCGGCCGGTGGGCCATCGCGGCGGCCGGCCGCCCGGCACGGATCTCACGGTTCCGCAGGCGGACGCCGTCGCCGTTGCCCGGCGGGCCATCGCCGCCGGCGACCCGACCCCGCTCCTGCTCGATGGCGTGACCGGCGGCGGGAAGACGGCGATCTACGTCGAGGCGATCGTGGCCTCGCTCGAGCGCGGCCGCCCCGCCCTGGTCCTCGTGCCCGAGATCGCGCTGGCCCTGCCGCTCGTGGACCGGCTCCGGGCCGATCTCGCCGCGCGGGTCGCGGTGGTCCACTCGGGCCTGAGCGACGGCGAGCGCGCAGACGAGTGGCGGCGGGTCCGCGCGGGCGACGTGGACATCGTCGTCGGGACGCGCATGGCTGTGGTCGCACCGCTGGCCGACGTGGGTCTCGTCGTCGTCGACGAGGAGCACGAGGCGGCCTACAAGAGCGACCGGACACCGAAGATCCAGGCGCGCGACGTCGCGGTCCGGCTCGCCGAGATCGCCGGTGCGGCCGTGATCCTGGGCAGTGCGACGCCGGCGGTGGACTCGATGGGTCGTGCCCGGACCGGCACGTACCGGCACGTCGTCCTCCCGACCCGGCCGACCGGCGACCGGCCCGGGGTCGAGGTCGTCGACCTCCGCGAGGAGCTCCGGACCGGCAACCGGAGCCTGCTGTCAGGCTCGATCGCCGAGGCGCTCGCCGCGCTCGATCGCGACGCCGGCGACCAAGCGATCCTCACGATCAACAGGCGCGGGACGGCGTCGGTCGTGCTCTGTCGCGACTGCGGCCACGTCCAGACGTGCCCGGACTGCGAGCGGCCGCTCGTCTACCACCAGGCCGGGACGACGCTCCGTTGCCATCACTGCGGCCGGGCCACGCCCCTCGCGACGCGGTGCCCGAACTGCCACTCCCCCCGGATCCGGTATCTCGGCGGCGGGACGCAGCGGGTCGAGGACGAGGTCCGTCGCGCGTTCCCGTCGCTCCGTGTCGGCCGCCTCGACCGGGACGTCGTGGAACGCCGAGGCGCCGCCGAGCGCGTGGTGGACGCGTTCGCCGACGGCCGCCTCGACGTCCTCGTGGGGACGACCCTCGTCACGAAGGGGCTCGACATCCCGAACGTGACGCTCGTCGGCGTCGTCTCGGCGGACGTTGCCCTGAACCTCCCCGACGAGCGGGCGGCGGAGCGCACGTACCAGATGCTCGCCCAGGCGGCGGGCCGGGCGGGGCGCGGCGACCGACCCGGCCGCGCGATCATCCAGACCTATCAGCCGGAGCATCCCGCGATCCGGGCCGTCGTCGACGACGACCCGGCCTCCTTCTACGACGCCGAGCTCGCGCTCCGAGCGCGGTTCGGGTCGCCACCGTTCGGGCGTCTCGTCAAGCTGACGCTCGGGGTCGTCGATCGCGAGGCGGCCGAGCGGGACGCCGTCGCCGAGGCGGAGCGGCTGCGTGCTCGGGCCCGGGAGCGCAACCTGGCCGTGACCGTGATCGGTCCGGCGCCGGCGTACATCGCGCGCCGCGCCGACCGCTGGCGCTGGAACGTCGTCCTGCGCGGCGACGATCCCGTCGCGCTCCTCGACGGACCGCCCGAGCCCCCGTGGTCGGTCGACGTGGACCCCGAGAGCCTCCTCTGATCGGCTCGCTCGCAGCGGGTTCACGCGATCCGGGCGACAATGACGCCCCGCTCGGGACGCACGGAGGCAGTGAGATGGACGAGACGACCCACGAGGGGAACGCGACCCAGGGCTCGGGGACGGGCTCGAACGGACACGGGTCGAGCGCCGCGGACGAGACGTTCGCGTGGACCGACGACTCGTCGTCGAGCTCGAGTGGTGGGAACGACCCGCGGGCGACGGCCGAGCGGATGCTCGGCCAGCTCCAGGGGATGATCGACACGATCGCGACGCAGGCCGCCCCCGTCGTCCGCCAGATCGGCGCCAAGGCCGCCGAGCTCGCCGCGGTCGCGGCGGATCGCGCAGGGCCGCTCGCCCATCGCGCGGCCGACGCCACCGCGGATGCGAGCGTGAAGCTCGCCGAGCGCTCGCGGACGCTCGCCGCGGACCTCCGCAACCGGAACACCGACGCCGCCGGTGGCGCCGGCGAGCAGCCGACGGCCCAGCCCGACGTCGACCAGGGCGGGATCGCCGTCGCGGATCTCGGCGGCGCCGACGACGTCGAGGAGCAGGCGTCACACGACCTGCCGGCCGAGGGCAGCCGCTAGCGACGAAGCGCCGGCCGCCGCGGATCGGCGCGGCGGCCGCGGCCGGACGCGCGCGGCCCCTTTGCTAGACTCGCGGCCATGAGCGTCCGACCCATCGTCCTCCTCGGCGACCCGCGCCTCCGGCTCAAGGGCCTGCCCGTCGACAGCTTCGGCCGGTACCTCCACGAGCTGCTCGACGACATGACCGACACGATGCGCCACGCCCCGGGCGTCGGCCTCGCAGCGCCCCAGGTCGGCGAGGCGCTCCAGGCGTGCGTCATCGAGGTTCGCGACACGCTCTACGAGCTGATCAATCCGCGGATCGTCCGGACGAGCGGCGACGATCGCGACCTCGAGGGCTGCCTTTCGCTGCCGGGCTACTACGCCTACGTCACGCGCCGCGAGAAGGTCTGGGTCGTGGCCCAGAACCGCCACGGCAAGAAGATCAAGGTCGCGGGCTCGGGCCTCCTCGGCCGCGCGCTCCAGCACGAGCTCGATCACCTGGACGGCAAGCTCTTCATCGACTATCTCGACTCGATGGACGAGCTCATCCCCGTCGGCCAGGGCGACGACGACGACGACGCCGAGGACGGGGAGTGGAAGCACACGCGGGAGGCCGCGAAGGCTCTCGCGTGACGGACGGCCGCCCGGTGGGCGATCGGAACGCGATCTCTTCCGAGTCGCCCGCGCCGGCGACGACCGCGGCGAACCGCGTCCGAACCGTCTTCCTCGGCAGCGGCCGGTTCGCCCAGCCGATCCTCGGCCGGCTCGCGGCCCATCCCTCCGTCGACGTCGTCGGCGTCGTCACGGCGCCGCCGCGGCCGACCGGTCGACGCCAGCTGAAGACGCCCACGCCGGTGGAGACGACCGCGCGCGAGCTCGGGATCGCGGTGATGACGCCGGAGCGCCTGCGGGACACGGCCGCGATCGCCGACATCCTCGGGCTCGAGCCGACCCTCCTCGTCCTCGCGGACTACGGCCAGATCGTGCCCGACGAGCTGCTCGAAGCGCCGGATGGCGCGCTGAACCTCCACCCGTCGCTGCTTCCCCGCCATCGCGGCGCGACGCCGATCCCGGCCGCGATCCTGGAGGGCGACGAGGAGACCGGCGTGAGCCTCATGCGGATGGACTCCGGGCTCGACACCGGACCGCTGATCGCGATCGAGCGCGTGTCGCTCGCCGGTGACGAGACCACGCCGGCCCTCGAGGCGCGGCTGGCGATCGTCGCGGCGGGCCTCCTCGCGCGGTCGCTCGACGGGTGGCTGGCGGGCACGCTGCCGGCGCTGCCCCAGGCGGCCCGCGGGACGACGATGACGCGGCCGCTCCGGCGCGAGGACGGCCGGCTCGATCCGAGCGACCCCGCGTGGCTGCTGGAGCGCCGGATCCGGGCCTACCTCCCGTGGCCCGGCAGCTTCCTCGAAGCGGGTCGCGACCGACTCGTCGTGCTCGTGGGGAGCGTCGCCGAATCGGAGCCGGACGATGTGCCGGGGACGATCGTTGCCGACGCTCGCGGCCTCGCCCTGGCAACGAGCGAGGGTCGGTTGATCCTCGACGAGGTCCAGCCGGCGGGCGCCCGGCCGATGAGCGGCGAGGCGTTCCTCCGCGGCAGGCCATCGATCCTCGGCGCGAGCGTCCGACCGCCCGGTCCGGAGCCGCGGGCGGACGCCACCGCGTCCGGCGCGACCGCCGCGGCCGTCGACGATCGGGACCCTGCCGGCGAGCCCGCGTAGACTCGGGAGCGTGACGAGCCTGCCGATCGCCCCGGACACGCGGCAGCCTGCCCGCGATCCGCGGCCGGGCGTGTCCGGGCTGTCCATCGACGAGCTCACGGCGTGGTTCGCGGCTCGCGGCGAACCGTCGTATCGAGCGCGCCAGGTCGCCGACGCCGTCTGGGGTCACGCCGTCGCGTCGGTCGACGACGTGTCGACCCTCCCCGCGGCGCTCCGTCGCGCGATCGACGAGGCGTTCCGCTTCGACTCCGTCGCGGACACCGAGCTGCGCCTCACCGACGGCGACCTGACGGAGAAGGCGCTTCATCGCCTGTCGGACGGCGCGCTCGTCGAGTCGGTCCTCATGCACTACCCGGCGCGCGGAGCCCAGCGCGAACGACACACGCTGTGCATCTCGAGCCAGGCCGGCTGCGCCGTCGGCTGCCCGTTCTGTGCCACCGGCGAGCTCGGCTTCACCCGGGACCTCGAGACCGCCGAGATCGTCGACCAGGTCCGCCACGCCGCACGCCGGCTCGCGGCCGACGGGCGTCGCCTGACGAACGTCGTCTTCATGGGCATGGGCGAGCCGCTCCTCAACCTCGACCGCGTCCTCGCCGCGGTCGACGCGCTGAACAATCCCCGCCGGTTCGGCCTCGGCGCGCGGCACATCACCGTGTCGACCTCCGGCGTCGTCCCGGGCATCCGTCGCCTGACGGCGCTCGGTCCGCAGTTCACCCTCGCGGTCTCGCTCCATGCCGCGCGCGACGCCCTCCGCGACGTCCTCGTCCCCTTGAACCGGCGCTGGCCCGTCGCCGACGTCGTCGCCGCCGCGCGC
>DASSMI010000082.1:0-4401 GCA_035688935.1 Candidatus Limnocylindrales bacterium
ATGGAGCGCATCCCGTTCCTCGCGCCGGCGCTGGCCCGGCTCGAGCTCGATCCGGCCGGTGTCGATCCCGGGCCGCTCCGTCCGGCGACCGCCCGGGAGATCGTCGGACGGCTGAACGCCGACCGGCCGCCGACCGATCGCCAGCCCCTGCCCGGCGAGCTCCTGGCCCTGAGTCTCCTCCACGAGGCGGCCCATCTCGCGATCGTCGCCGCGTCCCGGCGCCAGCCCGAGCTGGCGATGGTCAGCGCCCTGCCCGCGGTTCGGAGCGCCGTCGGCGCGCGACCCGCCGGCGACCTCCTCCGGACGTTCGCGACGAAGTTTCCCGGCGTCGAGCCCGACGCCGCCGCACGCCTCGAGGACCTGCTCCTCGTCCACCTCGCCAACGCCAATCCCGCGGCGAGCCCGCTGCGCGACCTCGTCGACGAGAGCGTCCTCCCGGAGCGGCGCCTCCGCGAGGCGATCGCCGCGTTGGACCGGCACCTCGGCAGCGTCGCCATCGACGGCGAGGGCGCGGGCGGTCCGCGTGGGCTCCTCGAGCTCCTCCGCGACCCGGCGCGGCAATCGCCCGACTCGCTGATCGGGCAGCTCCGCTACGTGCGCGAGCACTGGGGCTGGCTCCTCGGTGGCGCGCTCGACGAGCTCCTCGGACGGATCGATCTCGCGATCGGCGTCCTGACCGAGGAGCAGCGCGGGTTGCACGCCCGGTTCGGCGGCGGCGGCGGACCGCGCGAAGCGCCGAGCTTTGCCGGTGCGGACCACGAGACAGAGCGCTTCTCGGAGGACCGCGAGTGGATGCCACAGCTCGTGCTCCTCGCGAAGAGCACCTACGTCTGGCTCGACCAGCTGTCGCGCCGGTTCGAGCGCGACATCCACACCCTCGACGCGGTGCCGGACGAGGAGCTCGAGACGATCGCCCGACGCGGGATCACCGGGCTCTGGCTGATCGGCCTGTGGCAGCGCTCGAAGGCGTCCGAGACGATCAAGCGCTGGCGTGGCAACCAGGACGCGGTCGCCTCGGCGTATTCCCTCGACGACTACCGGATCGCGGACGACCTCGGTGGCGAGGAGGCGCTCAAGGTCCTCCGGGAGCAGGCGTGGCGGCACGGCATCCGCCTCGCCAGCGACATGGTCCCGAACCACATGGGGCTGGATTCGCGCTGGGTGATCGACCACCCCGAGCGGTTCATCGGCCTCGATCGGCCGCCCTACCCGGCCTACCGCTTCGACGGCGAGAACCTCGCCCACGACGACCGGGTGGAGATCCGGATCGAGGACCACTACTGGGACGACAGCGATGCGGCAGTCGTCTTCGAGCGCCGCGACCGGCACACCGGCGAGCGGCGCTATCTCTACCACGGCAACGACGGGACGAGCTTCCCGTGGAACGACACCGCCCAGCTGGACTTCCTGAAGCCCGAGGTCCGCGAGACCGTCATCCGGACGATCCTCGACGTCGCCCATCGATTTCCCGTCATCCGCTTCGACGCCGCGATGGTCCTCGCGAAGAAGCACATCGAGCGGCTCTGGTATCCCGAGCCGGGCGCCGGCGGCGGGATCCCGTCACGGGCGGAGTTCGGCGCGATGCCGAAGGCCGAGTTCGACCGCTGGATGCCGAACGAATTCTGGCGCGAGGTCGTCGACCGCGTCGCCGCCGAGGCGCCGGACACGCTCCTCCTCGCCGAGGCGTTCTGGCTCCTCGAGGGCTACTTCGTCCGGACGCTCGGGATGCATCGCGTCTACAACAGCGCCTTCATGCACATGATCCGGGACGAGAACAACGCGGGCTACCGCAAGGTCATCCGGGACACGGTCGAGTTCGACCCCGCGATCCTCGGGCGGTACGTCAACTTCCTGACGAACCCGGACGAGGAGACGGCGATCGAGCAGTTCGGGACGGGCGACAAGTACTTCGGCGCCGCGACGCTCCTGGCCACGCTGCCCGGTCTCCCGATGGTCGGCCACGGCCAGGTGGAGGGCTTCACCGAGAAGTACGGGATGGAGTTCCGCCGGGCCCGCCTCTCGGAAGCGCCGAACCAGGGCCTGATCGATCACTTCGAGGCCCAGATCGTGCCGCTCCTCCGCGACCGGCGGCGGTACGCGGGCTCGGCCGACTTCCGGCTCTATGACGTCCGATCGGACGGCGGCGGCGTCCTCGAGGACGTCTTCGCGTACTCGAACGGGCGGGGCGACGAACGCTCCCTGATCGTCTACCACAACCGGTTCGGCGACGCCGCCGGCTGGATCCGCGATGCCGTCCGGTTCGCCGTGAAGCACGACGACGGCTCGAAGACGCAGCGCGGCGACGATCTCGCGAACGCGCTCGGGTTGGGCGGCGCGGACGACGGCTGGCTCCGGATCCGCGATCGGCGGGCCGGCCGCGAGACGCTTCGGTCCATCGGGGAGCTCCGGTCACGCGGCCTGTTCGTCCGGCTCGATGCGTATCGCTGCATGGTTCTCGACGACCTCCGAGAGGTCGTGTCGTCGGCGGAGTGGCCGTGGGCGGAGATCGCCGCCCGGATCGGCGGCGGCTGGGTGGAGTCGCTCGACGCGGAGATGGACACGCTCCGGCGCGAGCGACGCGGCCCCGCGATCGACCCGACCGGCGAGCCCGAACGCGACACCGTGGTCACGCTCGCCGGCGGCCGGCGCGTCGCCGTCGCCGAGTGGGGACCGATCGACGGCGAACCCGTGTTCCTCCTCCACGGGATGCCCGCCTCGCGCTTGAACTGCCCGGATCGTCGGACGACCCACGAGCGCGGGGTCCGGCTCATCGCGTTCGACCGACCGGGCTACGGCGGCTCGGATCCACGGCCGGGGCGCCGGATCATCGACGGTGGCCGCGACGTCGCCGCGATCGCGGACGCGCTGGGGCTGCGGCGCTATTCGATCGTCGGCTGGTCGAGCGGCGGGCCGTACGCGCTCGCCGCCGCCGTCGCCGATCCGAAGCGCGCCCGCGCCGTCGCCGCCGTCGCATCGGATGCGCCCACGCGCGAGCACCCCGAGCTCCTCGAGAACCTCCCGCCGGCCATCCGCGACCGCGTCCGCCGGATCGATGCCGGCGACCCGACGGCCGTCGATGAGCTCCGCGAGCGGATCGACGTGTTCGTCGCCGACCCCGAGCGCTTGTTCGCCGAGACCGACCCCGACGACCCGGATGCACGGCTCCGGCAGATGCCCGCGCAGGCGGCGAGTCTCCGGGCGATGTTCGAGGGCGGCTTCCAGCAAGGCAACGAGGGCTGGACCGAGGACTGGCTCGCGACGTACGGCGACTGGGGCTTCCGGCTCGCGGACGTTCCCGGACCCGTCGCCGTCTGGCGCGGCGACGCCGACCGGCTCAGCTCGGCGGCCGACAGCGCGATCCTCGCGGCGGACGTGCCGGGCGCCACGCTCCACGTCGTGCCGGGCGCCGGGCATGCGCTCCCGGTGATCGCCTGGGGCGCGATCCTGGATTCGGTGCTGCGCGACGACTAGCTCGACGCGGCGCCGAGGATCAGCCGCCGGAGGAGCGGCATCGGCACGCCGCCGTGGTTGAGGCACGCCTCGAGGTGATGTCGATAGACGAACCCGGGGGTCTCGCCGAAGCCGCCGACCAGACGAGGCTCCGGCACCGCGTCGGCCGGCGCGCCGGCCGCGACGGCTGCTCTCCGCCGGACCTCACGCTCCAGCTCCCAGAACTGGAGCGAGCCCACGAAGTACGTCGACAGCTGCGTCGACGAGAGCCGGGCACGATTCCACTTCGCGCGCGCCTCGGCCTCCTCCTGGAAGCCGCCGTCGATCATCAGGGAGACGGCCTCGTCCTCGGTCATGCCGGCGGTGTGGATCCCCACGTCGATCCGGGCGTTGATCGTGGAGCGCAGGTAGTACTTCCAATGGCAGAGCATGAGCGCCGGGTCGTCGGCGGCGAAGCCCGAGTCCATCATCACCTGGGTCACGTACACGGCCCAGCCCTCGGCGTAGACGCCGCTCCAGAAGATCGCCCGCGCGACCGACGGGATCCGGTTGGCGTAGACGCCCTGGAGGTAGTGGCCGGGCACCGCCTCGTGGATCGTGAGGATCTTGAGCATCCGGTCGTTGTCCTCGCGGAGGCGCGACTCGACCTGCTCCGGTGAGGCGTCCGCCGGCGACGGCGTGATGAAGAACATCGCCTTCTCGCTCGGCTCGAGCGGACCGGGCGAGCTGAGCATCGCGTTGCCGAACGCGCGGAGGAAGACCGGCGTCCAGGCCACCTCGAGCGGCTCCTCGGCGAGACCGACGAGGTCGCGATCCCGGACGAACGCCTCGATCCGCTTCAGCTCGGCCCGGCAGAATCCGAGGAGATCGTCGGCGGACGGATGCTCGCGGGAGATCGCCGCGAGCACGGCGCGGACGACGTCCGCATCGTCCTCCGGGACCGGGCCATCG
>DASSMI010000083.1:0-6483 GCA_035688935.1 Candidatus Limnocylindrales bacterium
GAATGCCGCATCCGCGGGGCGCGCGAGGTAGAAGCCCTCGCCGACCCGGTTCGTGTTGAGGGCGACGAGCCGGCCGGCCGCATCGACGAGCGGCCCACCGGACGAGCCGGACGCGAGGGGCGCGGTGTGCTCGAGGCTGCCGCCGATCCGACTCCCGCCCGGGCCGCGGAACGCCTGCTCGATCGCCGAGATCGTCCCCGCGGTCACCCGGGCCGGACCCCCACCGGCTGCCGCGAGCCCGAACACGATGTCGCCGACCGACGCATCGCCATCGGCCCAGCCGAGCGCCGGCGCACCGGCCGTATCCACCTCGATGACCGCCAGGTCACCGTCGCCATCGACGCCGCGGACCTGGCCGATCGCGGTGCGGCCGTCACGGAACGTGATCGTGACCTCGTCGCCGCGGAGGTTGTGGGCGTTCGTCAGGACGCGGTTCGCGCCGATGATCACGCCGCTCCCGCGGATGCGGCGCCCGACGCCGACCACGGCGGGTGCGGCCGCCTCGTGGACTGCGCGGATCGAGGTCGAGAGCTCGTCGAGGATGGACATCGTGGGACACTCCGGATGCTGGCTGGTTGTGAGTTGCAATTCGCAACATACAACTCACATCGCCGGGAGCGCAAGGCCTCCGCTACGATGCGGCCGTGACGGACCCCGCATCCCCGCTCGAAGCCGCGCTCGATCGCGTCGGCGATCGCTGGTCGCTCCTCGTCGTGGACGCCCTTCTCGACGGGCCGCGGAGGTTCGGGGAGCTCCGTGAGTCGCTTCCCGGCATCGCCCCGAACATCCTGACCGACCGGCTCCGTCGCCTCGAGCGGGAGCGGATCCTCGTGTCGGCGCCGTACAGCACCCGGCCGCCGCGGATGGAGTACACGCTCACCGGCGACGGCCGCGACCTCGCCTCAGCGCTCCGTCTCCTCGCCGCGTGGGGGAGCCGCCGGATCGGGGGCGAGCCGCTTCGCCACGATCGCTGCGGAACCGCGGTGGAGGCCCGCTGGTTCTGTCCGACGTGTGGCGTCGCGGTCACGGACGCCGAGATCGCCGCCTCCGACGAGACGCGGGTGATCTGAGCGCCCGGTCAGGTCGCTTTCGTCCCCACGATCAGCACGCCGTTCACGGCCGGATAGTTCGAGAAGTACCGCTTCGACCAGTGCAGCTTGCCGTGGTCGTAGATCGAGACGGTGACCCACACCTTGGCGCCGTCGGCCGGGAAGTTGTTGCGGTACGAGTAGCCCACCGGCTTCGTGGGGTCCTTCACGATCGTGTCGATCGCGCGCGGTCCGGGCTGGATGACCTGGTTCGTGATCTTGTAGGTCCGGCCGTTCGGCACGCTCCAGATCTTGAACGTGATCCAGCGCCGGCTGCCGTCCTGCGTGATCGTCCGCGAGATCAGGATCGGGTACTTCGTGTCGTTCTTGAAGCTCATCGTCTGCTTGACGCCGCCCACGATCCAGACGGTGGCGTCGAGGCCGGGCGGATACCGGTTGATGAACTCGTTGTGGTTCTTCCGAGCCATCGGAACCATGCCCGCCCGGAATGCCGCGTTGAACAGCGTCGTCGACGTGGTGCAGATGCCGCCGCCGAACGCGCCGGTCACCGTGATCTTCCCGCCCTCGATCGCATTGCCGGGGCCGGTGCCCGGCAGCTTGCGGAGATCGCCCACGACCTTCCAGAAGTCGAAGACGCTGCCAGCCGGCACGACCGTGCCGTTGATCTTCGTGGCCGGGGCCTCGATGTTCCCGCCGAAGTGGTTGTTGACGATGACGAAGTAGTAGACGCTGAACGAGCTGATCACCCGCATCTTCGCCGCGTACGCATTCGCGTCGGCCGTGGTCAGCTTCGGGTCGACGGCCTTGACGACGGCCTCGACGGGCGATCCCAAGGCGCCGGCTTCGCGTGCCCGCAGCTCAGCGAGGATCGCGGTCTTCATGCCGGGGACGTTGAGGGTCCGGCCCTCGTGGCTCGTGCCGACGGGGACGACGTGCCCGTTGACGAGCCTCAGGCCCGCGTCCTGCGGCTTGCGATTGACCTTCCGGGCGAGCGATTTCACGATCGGGTCGAGGCCGGACTCGTTCAAGACGGCCGTGACGGTCCCATCGCCCGCGGTCGAGAACGAGATCAGCCGGGCCAGGCTCTTCCGGGCGATCGTCCAGCTGTCGTCGCCCCGGCGGACGATGACATCGCCGGCCATGCGATCCGCGGCGCTCTGTGCAGCCTCGGCTGACGCGGTGTCGACCGTGGGCGTCAGGGACACGACCGGCACGGCCATCTGGATCGAGGCCGGCGTGCCCTGGCCGGTGAGCTCTCCGTCGAGCGCGGCGAGGAGCGCCGCCTTGTCGACGGCGCGCCCGATCGTTGCCACGGTGACGCTGAACGTCCCGTCGGGGCGCGCCGAGACGGACGCGTCGGTGGGCGAGCGGTCGATCGTGGCGGCCAGGCTGTCGATGGCCGCCTCGAGCTTGTCGCGGTCGTACGCAACCGCGGAATCGAGGGCGACGCCGTGGATCGCGGTACGCGGCGCGCCGACGAGGTCCGCGAGGGGCTCGCCCTCGCGACCGGCTGCGAGAGCCGCGTCGAGCAGGGCAGCGGTGTCGGGGCGACGGCGGATGTCGGCGTAGCTGATGGTCTTCGATTCACCGTCCGGGCCGGTGAGCGTGATCTGCCCGGTCCCGAGCCAGCCGTAGGCGCTGGCGATCTTGGCCTCCGCCTCTTCGCGGGTCAGTCCGCCCAGCTCCGTGCCGCCGACGTGGACGCCCGGCAGAACGCGGCCCGCGTACTGCTGGCCCCATGCGTACAGGGCGCCGACGCCGACGCCGAGCGCGAGCAGGACGCCCAGGACGAAGGCGGCGGAGAACCGGGCGACGAGCGATCGACCGCGACGCCGGCGCGCCGGCGGCTCGAGGTCGCCGGCGGCGACGAGCGCCGCGAGCTCCGGATCACCGGCCGCCGGCTCGATGCCGGCCGCGGACTCGGCGGAGGCTGCGGGATTGGGCAGATCGGTCGGGGTCGTCATCGGCCTCGGGATTCCAGGCTGCGGATCGTGGCGGTGCCGGTCGTGAGCGGGATCGTGACGTTTCGACGTTACGAAGCGTGACGCCGGATGCCGCCGTCGCGGATCAGCCGCCTCGCAACAGGACGACGATCCGGCGGTTCGGTTCCTCGCCGATCGATTGCGTGGCGACCTGCGGGTGATCCCGGAGGGCGAGGTGGATCCACCGCCGCTCCAGGGCCGGCATCGGCTCCAGCTGGATCATCTTGCCCGTCTCTTCGACGCGCGCGGCCGCGCGGTTTGCGAGGTCGCGGAGCTGCCGCTCGCGACGGCCTCGGTAGTCCTCGACGTCGACCAGCACGCGGGTCCACTCACCCATGCGTCGCGACAGCATCAGGTTGACGAGATGCTGGAGCGCCGACAGGCGTTCGCCCTTCCGGCCGATGAGGGACCCGAGCGCCTCACGACCATCAGGATCGGCGACGACGTTCAGCCGGCTCGTGTCGCCGGTCTCGACCTGGACCTGGACGCCGAAGCCGATGTGGCGCATCAGCTCTTCGAGGATCTCCTTGCCGGCAGCCAGGGCCTCGGGCGACGCTTCGGCCGCCTCGAGATCGGCCCGCTCGGCAGCCAGCGAGCCACGGGCGGCCTGGACCTCGGCGGTCTCGGTCGCCGACAGCGCGGAGGTGCCGCGGCCGCCCTCGCGCGGTCCACGATCGGGTCGATCGTCGCGGCGCGGGCCGCGATCCGGACGATCCGGGCGCCCTGCGCGGTCGCCTTCCGCCGCGGCGGTCGAGCCCTCGACCGTGCGCGGCGGGCGGTCGTCCCGACGCGGCCGGTCGCCGAAGCCGCGGTCATCGCGACCCGGCCCTCGCCCGCGGTCGCCACCGCGATCGGATCGCGCTTCGCCAAATCCGCGGTCGTCCCGACGGGGGCCGCGATCGCGATCCCGATCGCCGCGGAATCCGCCGCGATCGTCGCGGCGCGGTCCCCGGTCGCCGCGATCGCGATCACCGAAGCCGGATCCTCCTTCGCCGCGCGGGGGCGGAGGCGGCAGGGGCGTGCTGGCGGCGGCGTCCCGCTTCGGGGAGGCGCCGCCGAGTGCCGATCGTGGGGCGGCGACGATCCGGGCCGGCTCGGCGCCCATGCCGAGGACGCCCCGGCTGCCGGCGGTCAGGATCTCGAAGTCGAGGTCGTTCAGCTCCACGCCGAACTCCTCGCGGGCGGCCTTGAGCGCCTCTTCCACGCTCTTGCCGGTGAACTCGCGGTACGCACTCATCAGCGGCGTCTCCCTCGGCGGCTTGTTCGGCCGCGTTCCTTGTGGCGAATCGTCTGGTCGGCCTTCGCGGTCCGACCGGCTGCCCCGCCGAGCGGCGAGGTCGCGGGCCGGGTCTTCGGGTCGACGGGCGGGGGCAGGGTGACCGGGAAGCGGGGCGTGTGACCCCTGGCGAAGCCCGGCGACCAGCCGAACAGCGGGAACATCCCACCCCAGCCGATGATCAGGTACTGCTGGATGATCGAGAACACCGTCGACGTGATCCAGTAGAGGAACAGGCCGGCCGGCAGGAAGCTGCCGTAGAGCAGCGAGATGAACGGGAACAGGTACGCCATCTGGCGCTGGACCCGGTACTGCGGGTCGTCGGCCATCGCCGGATCATGCGGCGGGAGCGCCATCCGCGACTGGACGAGCTGGAGGAGCGCCGAGATCAGGGCGAGGAGGCTCAGGCCGGACAGCATCCCGCCCGGCTGGCCGATGATCACCTCCGGTCGGCCCCAGTCGACGCCGAACGCGAAGGGGTTCAGGCAGGGGTTCGTCACGTGGCCCGCCGCGTCGACGATCGGGGCGGCCTGGCACCCCAGGTCGATGATCCGGAACCCGAAGACGTCGAGCATGGCCTGCGGGTTGAAGTTCGTCAGGCCCTGGCTGAAGACCGAGTACATCGGGATGAGGAGCAGGATCTGGAGGAGCGCCGGCAGGCAGCCGGCGGCCGGGTTGATCCCGCGCTCGGCGTAGAGCTGGCGCTGCGCCTCCTGCTGCTTCAGGCGGTCGCCCTTGAACCGGCGCTGGATCTCCTTCACCTCGGGCGCGAGCATCTGCGTCCGGCGGGTGGAGACCGTCTGGCGACGGAAGATCGGGATCAGGACGATCCGGATGATGATCGTCATCAGGATGATCGCGATCGCGATGTTGTTGCCCACGAGCTTGTCGAGGACGACGAGCAGGATGAAGAAGGTCTGGAAGATCGGCGTGAACAGCCAGGCCAGGAAGTCGCTCGGCGGCACCGGCTTGAGCGGGATCGCGGCCTGGGGTGTCGGGGTCGCGCCGGGCGCGCCGCTCGCGCCGGGCGTCGCGCCGGGCGCCGCACACGCGGCGACGATCAGCCCGAATGCGACGATCACGAGGATCGGCAGGAGCCGGGCGATGCTCGATCGTGGACGGGGAACGGTCACGTGGGCCTCGGTGCGGTCCTAGCGGACGGGGTCGTAGCCGCCGGGATGGCCGGGATGGCAGCGCGCGATCCTGCGCATCCCCATCCAGCTCCCGCGGATCAGGCCATAACGGTCGATCGCCTGCTCCGTGTAGCGCGAGCAGGAGGGCTCGTAGCGACAGCTCGACGGGAGCCAGGCGAACGCGATCCGGTAGAGCCGGATGAGCCCGATCCCGATCCGCTTCACGAGTCTGCCTGCCCTCCCACGACGCCTCCCCGATGGAGGATCCGCCGCAACGTCTCGACCAGGACCCGGTAGTCGGTCTCGACGATCGCCGGTCGGGCGATGATCAGGACGTCCCAGCCGGGCTGGAACGAGGGCGCCATCGCCCTGAGCCCCTCACGAAGTCGACGCCGGACGCGGTTGCGGACCACGGCGCTGCCCAGCTTGCGGCCCGTCGCCAGGCCGAACCGGGTCGTCTCGAGGTCCGTTCGCAGGAACCGGGCGGTGAAGAATGGATGGGACCGAACGGTCCCGGCCTGCAGCGCCGCGAAGTCCTGCGGACGGGAGAGCATCACGAGTCGCGGCGGATGCAGGCCGCGCTCGCTCGTCAGGCCGTCAGTCGCTTTCGACCGCGCGCCCGCCGCGCGGCGATGACGCGCCGGCCGCCGGCCGTGCGCATCCGCGCACGGAAGCCATGCTCCTTCGCGCGATGCCGCTTCTTGGGCTGATAGGTCTGCTTCATCGGGACTGTGCGCGATCCTCTCCGCTGGGCCTCGGGTCGACATCCGACCCCTAGAGGCACACAAACGCGCCTGCGCCTCTCAGCGCTCGGCGCGTTCGTCGTCCGGCGGATGATACGGCCGCCTCTTCGAGGGTGTCAAACAAGCGAACTGGGTCCCGGCGGCGCTCGCGCGGGCGTCATCGACCGTTCGACTCGGCTTCGTCGCGGGTCGCGAAGCGATACTCCCGGGGAGTATGCCGGAATCGCCTTGCGACGGCCATCTGGCCGGTGTTATCCTCACCCGGCCCTCGGCGCCGGGACGCTCGCGGGACCGCCGGTT